>PACY01000015.1 GCA_002700405.1 Flavobacteriaceae bacterium
CATCATCTTCTAGTCGAATTCCAAAGCCTTCGTTGGGCAGATAGATCCCAGGCTCTACAGTAAATACCATATTGGCTTGCATAGGCTCATCCAATAAGCCGTAATCATGAGTATCTAATCCCATGTGATGAGATGTACCATGCATAAAGTATTTTTTATATGCTGGATTTTCATCTGACGCATTTTCTACATCACTTTTGTCAAGAAGCCCAAGGGATAGAAGTTCAGATGTCATTAATTTTCCAACTTCGATATGATATTGTTTCCAGTCTGCACCTGGGACAAGCATTTTAGTTGCCTGATTTTTTACATTTAGCACTGCATTATAAATATCTCTTTGTCTTTTAGTAAATCTTCCAGAAACTGGAATGGTTCTAGTCATATCGCTAGAGTAGTTTGCGTATTCTGCCCCTACATCTAATAGAATTAATTCTCCATCCTTGCATTGCTTGTTGTTTTCTATGTAATGCAAAATGTTTGCATTGTTTCCTGTAGCTATTATTGGGGTATATGCAAATCTTTTTGAACGATTATTAAGAAATTCATGTATAAATTCTGCCTCAATTTCATATTCCCAAACACCAGGTTTCACAAAATTCAATATCCTTCTGAATCCCTTATTAGTAATATTACAGGCCTTTTGAATTAGCGCAATTTCTATTGGATCTTTTACAGATCTTAGTCTTTGTAAAATTGGATTACTTCTTTCAGCTGTTTTATGCGGATACTTCTTTTTCAGCCATTTATTAAATCGCTCTTCCCTTGTCTCAGTTTCAATTTTGGCTCTATAATGTTCATTGTGGTTATAATATATTGTATCACACTGGTCCACAAGTTCCGCAATTATTTTCTCAGAATCTTTAAGCCAGTAAACAGTTTTAACCCCACTTGTTTCAAAGGCCTGATCTTTGTTAAGCTTAGGTCCTTCCCATACGGCTATGTGGTCATTGGTCTCTTTTAGGAACAAGATTTCCTTATGTTTATCCTGTTTTGCGTTAGGGCATAGGACAAGAATGCTTTCTTCTTGATCTACTCCAGACAAATAAAATATATCTCTATGTTGCTCGAAGGCTAGTGTAGAATCTGCACTTATAGGGTAGATATCGTTAGAATTGAAAAAGGCTATACTGTTGCCATTCATACTCTTCATAAAGTTATTTCTATTCTTTATAAAAAGACTTGAATTTATTTTATTGTATTTCATAGCTGATATATTCCTTTATAAATGTAATAACTTTAATACAAATATTTATAAATACAATTTAATTATTCAATTCACTTGTCTAAGATTCTATTGTGTCTTATTTTTATATTGAATATCATTTTCTTTAAATGAACACCTTTTTTAAATCATCAATAGGGAAAAAACTATCAATGGCACTATCTGCCATTTTTTTAATGGTTTTTTTACTGCAGCATTTCTTAATTAATATAACATCTGTTTTTAGTGAATCGCTATTTAATTTAATCTCTCATTTTATGGGAACTAATCCTATAGTTCAGTTTCTATTACAGCCTATATTAATTGGCGGTGTGTTATTTCATTTTATTATGGGCTTTATTTTAGAAATAGAAAACAGAAAAGCATCATCTGTTGGTTATGTAATGGTAGATGGCAAGAAGAATTCAACATGGATGAGCAGAAATATGATATGGAGTGGAATGGTTATTCTTGCTTTTCTTGTTTTACACTTTATAGATTTTTGGCTTCCAGAAATCAATTATAAATACATTGAGTTTTTTCCAGATGATCCTAATCGTTATTATACTGAGCTAATTCATAAGTTTGAAAACCCATATAGAGTTGGCGCTTATTGTTTTGCATTTATATTATTAGCCTTGCATCTTCTTCATGGCTTTTCATCTTCACTTAAATCCCTTGGAGCTAATAAAATATATGCGCATTCAATTAAGGTTTTTGCCTATATATATAGCATAGGGATCCCCTTAGGCTTTTGCCTCATTGCTATTTTTCATTACTACAGTAATGTGTAACACAAAAAACATACTATTAATCCCCAAAAGTGTTACAAATATTATTTATAATTATTATAAATTAATCATATAATTGCGTGTTACAAAAAAATTATATTAAAATTGGATAAGTTAAATATAATTATTACTTTTGCCTCGTTATTGTAACACAATAATAGTGGACAAAATGAAGAATAAATTAACTTATTCTCTTAATTATAGAAAACCTAAAGATCAGTATTCTGATAATGATCAATTAATGGTATGTATCCGTTATTACCATAAGGATCATAAAAATTCTAAAGCTAAAATTATTAAAAAAAGTACCGGAGTCAAATGTAAACTCTCTGACTGGGATAAGGACTGGCACAATAACCCCGATAGGTCTCCTATTAAATCTACTGATCCTAATTATATTGAGAAGAACAAACTACTAAAGCAAAAAGTTGATTCTTTCAAAGACCTGTATTTTGATTCCTTTTCAAATAACGGGTATTCTACTGAATTATCTGCTAATGTTCCTACCGGCCCTTTAGAAAACAAGTGGACATTTCATAAGAACAAGATAAATTTAGTCAGTCCAGGAAATAAAAGATCTCTTGATGTAATTGTTGTTGGTACTGGCCTTGCAGGTGGTTCTGCTGCAGCAACTCTTGCAGAACTTGGCTATAATGTTAAAGCCTTTTGTTTTCAGGATTCTCCTAGACGTGCACATTCAATTGCTGCTCAGGGCGGAATTAATGCTGCAAAAAATTATCAGGGCGATGGCGATTCTACTTACAGGCTTTTTTACGATACTGTAAAGGGTGGTGATTATCGATCTAGAGAATCTAATGTATATAGATTAGCTGAGGTTTCAGCTAACATTATTGATCAATGTGTTGCTCAAGGTGTTCCATTTGCTAGAGACTATGGAGGTCTATTAGATAATAGATCTTTTGGAGGTGTATTAGTTTCAAGAACATTTTATGCTAAGGGTCAGACTGGACAGCAGTTACTACTTGGCGCATATTCTGCAATGAATAGACAAATTAGTAGGGGTAAGATAGACATGCATAATAGACATGAAATGCTTGATGTTGTAATTGTAAAAGGAAAGGCTAGAGGAATTATTGCTAGAAATCTTGTTACTGGAGAAATTGAAAGACATTCAGCACATGCTGTTGTTTTGGCTAGCGGTGGTTATGGTAATGTATTTTATTTATCTACTAATGCCATGGGTAGTAATGTAACTGCTGCATGGAAAGCTCATAAAAGGGGAGCTTATTTTGCTAACCCTTGTTTTACTCAAATTCACCCTACATGTATTCCGGTTTCTGGCGATCATCAATCTAAGTTAACTCTAATGAGTGAATCACTAAGAAATGATGGAAGAATTTGGGTTCCAAAAAATATTGATGATGTAAAAGCAATTAAAAGCGGCACATTAAAACCAACTGAAATATCTGAAGATAATAGAGATTATTTCTTAGAAAGAAGATACCCCGCTTTTGGAAATTTAGTTCCAAGAGATGTAGCCTCTAGAGCCGCAAAAGAAAGATGTGATGCCGGATATGGTATAAATCAAACAGGTGAGGCAGTGTATTTAGATTTTGCATCTGCAATTATTAGGTATGGAAGCGAAAAGGCTCATATAAAGGGGTTAGATAAGGATGATAATGAACTAGTTAAAAAACTTGGAAAAGAAGTTGTAAAGAAAAAGTATGGCAATTTATTTCAGATGTATGAGAAAATTGTTGATCAGAATCCATATGAAACGCCGATGATGATTTATCCAGCAGTTCATTATACTATGGGTGGTATTTGGGTAGATTATAACCTAATGACAACTGTTCCTGGATTATATGCTATTGGTGAAGCTAATTTCTCAGATCATGGATCAAATAGGCTGGGAGCATCTGCTTTAATGCAAGGGCTTGCTGATGGATATTTTATACTTCCTTATACTATAGGAGATTATTTGTCAAGTGATATTTCTACTGGACCTATTGCCAATGATACTAAAGAATTTATTCAAGCAGAGAAAGAAGTTAAGGAGAAAATCAATTATTTTATTTCTAATAAAGGGAAATACCCCGTAGACTATTTTCATAAAAAATTAGGTAAGATAATGTGGAATAAATGTGGTATGGCAAGAAATAAAAAACATCTTAAGGAAGCGGTTAATGAAATAAAGGAGTTAAGAGAATTGTTTTGGAAACAGGTAAAAGTCCCTGGTGACACTAATGAGTTTAATGAAGAATTAGCAAAAGCAGGTAGAGTAGCTGATTTTCTTGAATTAGGCGAATTATTTGCTAAAGATGCACTGATTAGAGAGGAATCTTGTGGAGGTCATTTTAGAGAAGAACATCAAACCTTAGAAGGTGAGGCAGTTAGAAAAAAAGAATTTCAATATGTCTCAGCATGGGAATACACAGGAAGCCCTAAGGATGCTATTTTACATAAGGAAGAGTTAGATTATGAAAACATTGAAGTAAAAGAAAGAAGTTATAAATAATAAGAGATGAAACTAAAGTTAAAAATTTGGAGACAAAAAAATACTGAAGAAAAAGGTCACCTTGTTGATTATGACATTGAAAATATCTCACCAGATATGTCCTTTTTAGAAATGTTAGATGTCCTTAATAATGAGCTTATAGAAAAAGGAGAAGATCCTGTTGCATTTGACCATGATTGTAGAGAAGGGATATGTGGTTCATGCTCCTTGTTTATTAATGGGAGAGCTCATGGTCCAGACAAGTTAATCACGACTTGTCAGCTTCATATGAGAAAATTTAAGGATGGCGATACAATATATATAGAACCCTTTAGAGCAAAGGCATTTCCAGTAATAAAGGACTTGGTAATTGATAGAAGTGCATTTGATAGAATACAACATGCTGGAGGATATATTTCGGTCAACACTTCTGGTAATACACAGGATGCTAATTCAATACCAATAAATAAAAATGATGCTGATATGGCTTTTGATGCAGCAACTTGTATTGGTTGTGCTGCATGTGTAGCTACATGTAAGAATTCTTCAGCAATGTTATTTGTTGGAGCAAAGGTTTCACAGTATTCGCTACTTCCACAAGGTCAGACTGAAGCCACTAATAGAGTTGTTAATATGGTAAATCAAATGGATTTAGAAGGGTTTGGAAATTGTTCTAATACTGGCGCTTGCGAGGTAGAATGCCCTAAGGGAATTTCCTTAGATAATATTGCTAGAATGAACAGAGAATTAATGAAGGCTTCTTTTAGAAAATAATTTAATTTAATATAAATTCCTGAATTAAATCCCATCCTGCTCTTACATCTAATTCTTCTGGAAAATAACTAACTTTTTCAGAAGTTTTTCTTTTAAGAAAATTACCAGAGTCATATTTTTTGTTTTGATTTGAATCAAATATTATTCTAATATAATATTTCCCAGCATCTATATTTCTGAATTCTATTGGATTTAAATTTTCAACATATTTTTCATATTTAACCTCACCAGGCTTATTCACTAATTGAACTATCATGGGAGTAACAGCATTTTTAAGTGTTAGCCTTAGGTTCCCATAATCATCATATGTTTTAGTTGTTAATTTATAAAATAGCGAGTCATTTTTATTTCCATAGTAATCTTCTATTGCAGAAGGCAGAAATTCATAACTATAGGATTGATCCTCATCTTTAGATATGTTGAACTTATAAATATTATTCAGCGTGTCTAATTCATATGTAAAAGGGACTTGTATAGAGTCTTTATCAAGTATTGTAATTTTGTTTATATCAACTTTCCGATATGGAATATTGGCGTGTAATTCAAGATTTTCATTAAATTTTAGGAGATTACTCTGTAAGGATTTAATTTCTAATGAATCTAAATTATTTTTTCTTAGATTAATCTTAAATGTATCAACCTCTCTTTGAGTTGATACTAAAAATTTGACTGAGTCAATTTCCTTTGCTGATCTTAACCAATAATGTAATGTGTCAGAATCTTTGTCTTTTAATATTCTACTTTCTGTGGCTAAATTTATAGGTTCTAATAAATCAATTTTAAATTTTTCTATTTCCCCTTCAAACCCAAAAGCAAAGGAATGTTTTGTTTTCTGTTTAGGTTTATTAATTGTAAAGGGAATTTCCTCTTTGAAAATTTGAATTTCAGCTATAGAGTCTTTCGGAAGTTCTATAAAATTTTTAGCGTAACCAATCTTGTCTGTTATATTTTGATATATGTAATCTCTTTCATTTTCTTCTTCTTTAAGTGCAATTAATAAGTATTTGCCATTTTTGATATTCTCTAATCTAAAAGTTGATGTGCTGTCAACTAGCTTTGTCATATATTTTGGTTTTTTCATATAGATGACAGAATCGTTATAGGCTGAGTCTACTTCATACAACAATATATTTATTCCTTTATCGATTTCTCGCTCTANNGCATCTTTNACAAATCCTTTAACAATTAGNGAATCAATATATTCTCCAGTTGAAAAGACATATTTGAAGTTAGAAAATGGATTNCCNTCATTATTNTCTTCTATACTCTCACCAAAATTAAAACTATAGGTTGTNTTGATATCAAGNGAATCAAGNCCNTTTATAGTNACNTNTTTACTTGCNGATCCCATTGGTGTTATTTCTGGTAACGGATCAATNGGAGGAGAAATAATTAATTCCTTTTGAAGATTTCTAATTTTTATATATTCATCAAAAAGAATGGTTACTTCACTACTATTAAAATTATTTGTGAAATTTTCAGGACTAGATTCTAATATTTTTGGAGGAGCTGTGTCGTAGTCTCCCCCTGAAGGAGTACCTCTATTTGCACAACTATGCACAAGAAGAATCACTATAATTCCAATAATATATTTTAATTCTTTCATGTATTTAATACAAATTAACATATAATTTTAAAAAAAGCATTCCTTTAGTTAAAAGCGTTTTATATTTTTGTAAGATGAGTTCAATGGAAGATAAATTTAAAAAAGTAGTTTCCCACGCTAAAGAATACGGTTTTATTTTCCCCAGTAGTGAAATCTATGATGGATTAAGTGCTGTTTACGATTATGGACAGAATGGTGTAGAATTAAAAAATAATATCAAAAATTATTGGTGGGCATCTTTAGTCCAAATGAACGATAATATTGTAGGTCTTGATAGCGCTATATTTATGCATCCCACTACATGGAAAGCATCAGGACATGTTGATGCATTTAATGACCCGTTAATTGACAATAAAGATTCCAAAAAAAGATATAGGGCAGATGTGTTAATTGAAGAGTATTGTCAAAAAATTGAATCAAAAATCAACAAAGAAATAGCCAAAGCAAAAAAGAGATTTGGAGATGATTTTGACCTAGATCAATTTACTAATACTAATGAAAGAATTATAGGATATAAAGAAAAAATTGAATCCATAACATCTCAATTGGCTAAAGCTCTTGAAGGGGATGATTTAAAATCCTTAAAAAAGTTAATTTTAGATTTAGAGATAGTTGATCCGATTTCTGGCACTAAAAACTGGACTGATGTAAAGCAATTTAATTTGATGTTTAGCACAAAAATAGGGTCTACAGCTAAATCAAGTTCAGATCTTTATTTAAGACCAGAAACTGCTCAAGGAATTTTCGTCAATTTTTTAAATGTTCAAAAATCTGCACGAATGAAAATTCCATTTGGAATAGCTCAAATTGGAAAAGCTTTTAGAAATGAAATTATAGCTAGGCAGTTTGTATTTAGGATGAGGGAATTTGAACAAATGGAAATGCAATTTTTTGTAAAACCTGGAACTCAAAAAGAATGGTATGAAAAATGGAAGCAAAATAGAATGGCTTGGCATATGTCTTTAGGTCTTGGAGAAGAAAATTATAGGTTTCATGATCATATTAAATTAGCTCATTACGCTGACGCTGCTTCTGATATAGAGTTTAATTTTCCTTTTGGTTTTAAAGAGCTTGAAGGCATTCATTCTAGAACAGATTATGATTTGTCTCAACATGAAAAGCATTCGGGTAAAAAACTTCAATATTTTGACACTGAACTTAATGAAAGCTATGTGCCTTATGTTGTAGAAACATCTATTGGACTTGATAGGATGTTTTTAGCAGTTTTATCAAATTCACTTGTTGAAGAGCCACTAGAAAATAATTCTTCTAGAATAGTATTAAAAATCCCATCCGTTCTATCTCCTTATAAAGCAGCTATACTGCCATTAGTAAAAAAAGACGGATTATCAGAAATTGCTAAGGATATTTATAATAAGCTAAAAGCAGAATTTAATATTATTTATGATGAGAAAGATGCCGTTGGCAGGAGATATAGAAGACAGGATGCTATTGGGACTCCTTTATGCATCACTATAGATCATCAAACACTGGATGACAATTCGGTAACCATAAGAAATCGAGATACTATGGAGCAAAAAAGAATTGCTATTGCTAGTATATCAGATGAAATAACAAAAGAGGTTAATTTAAAAAACTGGTTAGGACGTTAATTCTTAGTAAAAGAATTTTATATTCTGAAACAAAAACCATAAATTACGCCACTTTTTAAGACTAAATAAAGAAGTTTAAAAATCTAAATTCAAAAAAAATAAAACCATGAATAAACTATCCGCAATAACATTAGTATTAACCTTGCTATTATCTACATTCATTTTTGGTCAGAATCCAGACAGAATAGGACCTATAGAAACAGGAACATCTCAAGAAATGTATGAAGTTCCTTCATTAGCCTCTAAATGGAATGAATTAATTCCTTATGTAGATGAAGTGAAAGAAATACAAGATGGAAAGGCAACACCTTATGGTATTGTTGCAGGGAAAGGTTCTTCGGGAGAGGATCTGTTAGCAGAGAATCAAGCAGAATTATATCAAAAAATTCAAGGTAAAACACCTAGTATTGTATTCGAAGCAGCTCTTTCAAGTTCATCACCAACGGATCCTGCTGGAGCTGTTGGACCTAATCATTATGTGGCTGTTTTTAATACTGGCTTTAGGGTATTTGATAAAGAAGGAGAAGCATTGACAGCACAATTATCACCAGCAAATGTTTTTGGAATTGGTAGTTTTTGTTGTGATCTAACAGTTTCTTATGATGCTGCAGCAGATAGATTTGTTATGTCAATCTTAGGTAACGGTTGGACTGTTGCTGTATCTCAAGGTCCTGATCCAATTAATGATGGATGGTATGTATACAATTGGGGTACTGGAAGTGACTATCAAAAACTTTCTATTTGGAGTGATGCCTATTATGTAACAGATAATCCTCCTGCACTTCATGCTTTAGAGAGAGATGCAATGATTGCTGGAGATCAAACAGCGCAATTTGTAGCTTTTTCTTTACCTGGCTTACCTGGTACTGGTTTTAGAAGCCCTCAAGCATTTAATGTTACTGACGATAATTTGCCTGCTGCAGGATCAGCTCCAATAGTTTTTATGGCTGACGATCAATGGGCAGGAGGGTCTTCTGATCATCTAAAGATATGGACAGCAGATGTTGATTGGGATAATACAGGCAATTCAACTATTTCTTCATCTCCTCAAGAAATATCAACAACACCTTTTATATCTATATTTGATGGAGGAAGTTGGGATAATTTACAACAACCAGGAGGAGGAGCAATAGATGCGTTACAATCTACAATAATGAACCAAGCACAGTTTAGAAAATTCTCTTCACATAACTCTGCTATTTTGAATTTTGTAGTTAATATTAGTGGTGATGCTACTAATTTAGCCGGTGTGCGTTGGTTTGAATTACGTCAAGATGGAGATGGTCAGGAATGGTCATTATATCAAGAAGGAACCTATGCAGCGCCTAATGGAAAGCATGCATGGAATGCAAGTATGGCAATGGACCTTCAAGGAAATATTGGTTTAGGATATAGTGGAATGGGCGGAGATAATGATCAGTTTGTAAGCACATACTATACTGGTAGATATGCTTCAGATGCTTTAGGAACTATGAGTATATCGGAAGAAATAATTCAAGCAGGAACAGGTAATATATCTGGCACTAGATTTGGAGATTATTCTAAACTAGCTGTTGATCCTTCAAATGACAAAGCATTTTGGTTTAATAACGAGTTAATCTCAGGATCAAGAGCAAATGTTGTTGGAGTCTTCCAAATTGCAGCTAATTTTGCTAATGATGTGGGTGTAGTAAATATTGACTCTCCTGTCTCTGGCACATTAACTGCTAGTGAAGATGTTACTGTAACTATTTTTAATTATGGAGAAAATGATGCTTCAAATTTTGATGTTACTTATCAGGTTGATGGAGGTGCTACTATTACAGAAACTTATACTGGAACTATTGGTTCTGCGCTAACAGATCAGTTTACTTTTTCTGCCACCACAGATATGTCTACAGTAGGAAGCACATATGCTATTACAGCAAGTACAATGATGTCTGGAGATGAGGACACTACAAACGACTCGTATACCACAGATGTAGTTCATTTAAATGCAAATGATATAGGAGTCTCTGCTATTAGCTCTCCTTCTTCAGGAACTAACTTGTCTGCTACTGAACAAATAACAGTAACTATAACAAATTATGGTGGTGCTACTCAAACAGATTTTGATGTTACAATTGATTTAGATGGAACAATTATTACAGAAACTGTTGCGGGACCATTAGAAGGAAATTCTACTATTGATTATACTTTTGTTTATCTTGCTGATCTTTCTGCATTTGGTTCTTATAGTATTACGGCATATACTTCATTAGCCTCTGATTATGATAACTCTAATGATTCAACTAGTGTTACTGTAAATAATGCCAATTGCACTCCAGAATCAAATTGTCTGTATAATAGTGCTCCAGGAGATGGCTTTCAGCTTGTTGCAATAGGCGATATATATAATGAAACTGGATGTTCTGATGGTGGATATGGAGATTACACAGCTATTTCCACAGATTTGGCACAAGGTGATACATATCCTTTAACACTTACAACAAATTATGGAAGTCAGAATGTCAGAGTATGGATTGATTATAACGATGATTTTGTCTTTTCATTAGATGAATTAGTAGTTGATAATTATGTGCTTGGCCTTGGACAAGGAAATGTCTCTATCACAGGTAATGCTGTTGTTTCAATTCCAAGTGATGCAGCTTTAGGACAGCATATAATGCGTTTGAAGTCAAATTGGAATGCTTTAGTTCCTGATGATGCCTGTGAAGGTACAACATGGGGAGAGACAGAAGATTATACAGTTAATATTGTCACTTCACTTGGAATAGATGATGTCAATCAAAATTCTGAATTTTCAGTAGTTAGTTTAGGCAACAATCAGTTTGATGTAAACTTAAACTCACCATATGTTGGAAAAATTGAATTGACAGTTTACAATGTTCTTGGGCAAAGAATGGTTTTCCATAGATTTGAAAATACAGGAACATTTAATTATGATTTAGATATGTCTTATGTAGCTAAAGGCGTTTATTTAGTGAAAGTAGGAAATAGTTCTTTTGGTAAAGTTCAGAAGATTATTGTTGAATAAATTATAATTTAATTCTAATATTAGATATCCGCCTACTTTAATAGTAGGCGGATATTTTTTTAGAAGATAGCTCGAAGCTGAATAGTGCCATTATGTATGGAATTACTATTCTCGCTTTTACGTCCAAAATAGGAAAGGTTTAGATCTAAGAATTTAGTTAATTTTTTTTGTGCAGTAAAAGACCATGTGTAATTAGATCCTACTTGTAGGCCTTCCATTACTATATATCCAATAATACTATTAGGATTGCCTTCAAATGAATTACTAAAATAATTAAATTCAGAGCTAAAATTTATTTTTTCTCTATTTGAAATAGAACATGAAATACCAATTTTTTGTTGTTTAAGTGATTCAAGATTTCCTATAGTATTTTCATTTGTAGAATATTGATAGTAAAAATTTAATCTGTTTGATTCATTAAATAAATAAGTCATTTTAGGGTTTATTTTAAATTGATCTAGATTATAATTTTTACTATCAAAGTTCTCACTAATACTCTCTTTATTTTCAAGGGTTGAATTGATTTCTAATAGCCAATTAGTATTTAGCTTATGGATAAAGTTTATTTGATTAGACTCCAAATTATTCTCTATATAACCAAATGAAAGTGTATTTTTTGATTTGTTTAGTGAATAGCTATAGGTTGTTGAAAAATCTTGCTTACCCCTATTGTAATTTAGGCTATTTTTAAAGTTTGAAATTAATCCTAGTAATCCATCAGTTGGTAAGTAAAATGGATTAAAATTAAAATTCTCAATATCTTGATTTGTTTTTTTATCTATCATGTATTGGGATTGATTAGAAAAATGTGAAAGAAATTTTTTAAACTTTTTTTCAGAATTTTTCCATTTATGAAAATTGATTGCTAGAGATTGACTAAATCTATTTTGATATGTCTTTAAATAAATTTGGTTTGGAAGAAAGACTCTAATGTAAAGGCCCTCATCTTGAAATTGAGCTAGTTCAAATTCTTCAAGCTCTTGTATTCCATTATCATTAATGTCTATCCATTTATAATGTCCTAATCCTGGTTCTACTTGGATATATGTAAACTCTTGCTGAGGAAGATTCCCAGAATTTGTTTCATATAACAAATTAGATTGTATTATTTGATCAAATAATTTTTGATTATATATTAATCTTGAATTAAGAAATTTTTCAATTTTTTCACTACTCGTTCTAGTCATCTCCCTATAGTTAATAAACATATTTAAATTACTTTTAGAATTCTTTAATAATTGTGATTTTAAGTATAAAATATTTGACGAATTAACCTTGCCTAGTCTATCTCCTATTAGGCTATCATTAATTCTTTTCTTATATCCAATCTCAATATATTTTTCTGAAAGATCACCAATTCCTGTAGCTATTTCATATAATTTATATCCGTGATTTGAGTTTGAGAGCACATTGTTCAATAAATCTGTTTTTAAATTCTTCTCCCCTTCAAAATTAATTCTAGACCAGCCTTTATTATAGCTTATTTTTAGTTTATTGTATGTCCTTGCAAATTCAGATTCATATATTGTAGATTCAGAATTTAAAATACTAGAATTAGAATCAAAATCAATGGTTTTATTTTTTAAATTAATATCTAATAGCTGCCTAATTCCATCGTAATCTTCTTCAAATTTTAAATTCTCGTAGTTATACTTTATTTCACCAATATTTTGATTAACGATATTTATTCCCGCTTTAAGTAAGAGTTGATTTTTTGCTCGATCAATAAATGAATAGTTTGTTATTGAATCTAGATTCCAATCCCTATTAAATTCTGGATTGTATATTATTTCAATTGATTGAAAATCTTTATTTATATATTCTAAATCAGCATTCGTATTAATCTCCCAAATTGTTTTCTTCATTAGTTGATTAGATGATGATATTTTTGCTGCAATTCCATTGTTATTATTGTCATCTATATTTGAAAAAAGGTTTTTGTCATTTTTGCTTGATGCTATTTCAAATCTTATGCTATTCTTTTCATTTGGTTTATAGTGCCCATTTATAACAGCCATTTGCAATTTTTCTGGAGCAATAAGCTTAACAATTGGATTATATTCTCCTTGTTTAATTCCGTTAATAGGAGCTACATATTCATAGATATTATCAATTGCATTATTGGTCAGAAGAAGATAGTCTCCTTGATTAATTCCAGTATTTGTAAATTTAACTGAAAACAATTCATCATTTGGATCATTTGAGTATGTATATACTTCCACGCCATTAACAATTTCTTTTTTATATAGAATTCTGTTTTCGCTATAAGACTCTTGATATGCCGATGGAGCATTCATTAGATTGTTATCATCTCCAGCTTCACTTAAAATGGAGATTTGCTCGTTAGATAAGCTTTGTTGAAGTGATTGATTTTTAATATCATTCTCATTATAGAATGAAATATTTAATTTAATTTTTTCTCTATTTAATTCAGCCCCTGCAAAACCTATGAATCTTGAATAATTTCTTTCACTAACCTGGTAGTTTATGTTAATTCTCATATCGTCGGTTATTGGCAGTGTTGTATTAAAAATTATCTCTCCTGCATTATAATTAATAGTGTAATCTTTATCAATTCCTCTTTCTAGTTTTGAACCATTTATAAAAACACTCTCACTTCCTGAAACTACTAGTACATAAAGCTCTCCTCTTGATCCAATTAATTTGTATGGTCCTTGGTTGCCATCTTGCCCCTGAAAATTACTAGTTTTAAACTGTCCTTTTACTATTGCCCCAGATCCAAATATTTTCAGATCATCAGTTATGTTTGAATTAAAGTATAGACCTTGAATTCTTTTTTCAAATTTTCCAAAATATGATTTATTATTTTTTAGGTCAATATCTCCTGCACGTATTTTCCAGTCATCACTAGTTAATTCAATGAATATTTGATCAAATTCGTCTAACCTTTGAGAATACCCGTTGTCTTGTAAAGGAATTCCCGCATCTTGTATGGAAGCTTTTAGAAATACTTTTTCGCTTAATTTCCCTGATATTTGAAGGTCTAGCTCACTATTTAAAACAGAATTTTGATTATTTCCTATCGTAAATCCCCTAGAAATGCTTCCAGAACTTTCTAGTCCATCAAACAATAGTTGCTGCTGGTTAATATTAGTACTGGAAATCTTATATAATTTATTAAGATTCTCGTTATTTGAAATAATATTTCTCTTATCTAAATTATAATATTCCCTAGTTAAAAAATCTGGGTATTTGTTTTGTTTTTCTATAGAATCAATTTCAATATTATTATAAATGGAATCCTTTAAAAACAATTCATTTGAATAGCTATTAATGGTTATAGATAATAGAATTAGCCAGTTTAAATACTTCATATACTACATTAAACTAAAAATAATCTAAAATATTTTATTAAAATAATTTCATTCATAATAGAAACTTATTAGTTCATTACATATTTTAGTGTTATGAAAATCATTTCATATAATGTAAATGGGATAAGAGCTGCAATTAAAAAAGGGTTTCTTAATTGGCTTGTTTCCGAAGATCCTGATATAATTTGTTTACAAGAAATTAAGGCGCTTAAAGAGCAGCTAGATTTAAGTTTATTTGAACAAGCTGGCTATCCTTATCACTATTGGTTCAGTGCTCAAAAGAAAGGCTATAGTGGTGTAGCTATTTTATCCAAGACAAAACCTATCCATGTGGAGTATGGTACGGGAATTGAATCAATGGATTATGAGGGTAGAAACATTAGACTAGATTTTAAGGAATTTTCAGTAATGAGTTTATATCTCCCTTCTGGAACTAATTTGAATAGACTTCAGCATAAATTAGAGTATATGGATATGTTTCAGGACTATATTAATTCATTAAGATCATCGTTTGGGAATTTAATTATTGCAGGAGATTATAATATATGTCATAAAGCAATAGATATTCATGATCCAATAAGAAATAAAAATGTGTCTGGATTTTTGCCGGTTGAAAGAGAGTGGCTTCAGAATTTTATTGATTCAGGATTTATAGACTCCTTTAGATATTTTTCTGACCAACCACATAGGTATAGTTGGTGGAGTTATAGGGCAAATTCAAGAGCAAATAATAAGGGCTGGAGAATAGACTATATAATGGTTACTAATGGTTTAAATAATCATCTTATAAATTCTAATATATTAAATAATATATTTCATAGTGATCATTGTCCAATTTCTGTTGAGCTTGATATTTAACTCTATACTATATATTAATAAATATTAATTAAGTATCGAGATATGTCAAAAAAAAATCCTGCTATATTAACAGGATTTTTTTATTATAATTTAATTGTTTTTCCATCTTCTTGAGTAAAGTGATATTCCAGATATTTATATGCATCTCTTGGAATAATTTTTACCCATTTCTGATATTTAAAATACCATTTTAATCTAATTGATGGATATCCTTTTTCTAAATAGGCTGCAATAAATGGATGTGTATTCAGTGTAAATTTTTTATATCCATTATTATACACTTGCTCTAATTCTTCTGATATTTTTTCAATTAAAATTATTGGTGCTTCTACTTCATTTCTATTATTACTAGGGTTTTCTTCTCTAGTTTTAATTTTCATTTCTGGTCTAACTCTTTGCCTAGTAATTTGAATTAGTCCAAATTTACTTGGTGGAAGTATTTTATGTTTTGCTCGATCTTCACTCATTTCTGTTTTTAAATGATTAAACAGTTTTTTTCTATTCTCGGCTTTACCTTGATCTATAAAATCAACAACAATAATGCCGCCCATATCTCTTAACCTAAGCTGTCTTGCTATCTCTGTAGCTGCTATTAAATTTACTTCTAGAGCTGATTCTTCTTGATTTTTTGATGATGACTTTCTATTGCCACTATTTACATCAACTACATGAAGAGCTTCAGTATGTTCAATAACTAGATATGAACCTTTAGTCATTGATACAGTTTTACCAAATGAAGTTTTTATTTGTCTTTCGATTCCATATTTTTCAAATATTGGAATATCAGATTTATAAAATTTAATAATTGATTCTCTTTTTGGAGCTATTTTATTTACATAATCTTTTATTTGTATGTAAAGAGCTTCGTCATCAACAATAATTGAAGTAAAAGTTTCATCAAATACATCTCTTAGTATCTTAGATGATTTATTCATCTCTGTTAAAACTTTACTTGGTGGATTTGCTTTATGCAGTTTTCTGCACATTGCTATCCATCTATTTTTTAAATTTTGTAAATCTCTATCTAGTTCTGCTACTTTTTTGCCTTTAGCAACTGTTCGAATTATTACACCAAACCCTTTTGGAGCAATACTTTTTACAAGCCTCTTTAATCGATCCTTTTCTTCATCGTCTCCAATTTTTTGTGAAATTGATATTCGATTAGAAAAAGGAACCAAAACTAAATACCTTCCTGCTAATGATAATTCGGAAGTTATCCTTGGTCCTTTTGTCGAAATAGGTTCTTTAACTATTTGAACAAGAATACTTTGATTTGGTTTAAGTACATCTGACATTAGACCATTTTTTTCTATATCTTGCTCAACAGGGAAATTTTTTAAAGAGTAATTCTTTAGTTTTCCAGAGTTTACACCCTTAATAAAATTCAATAATGTAGGAAGTTTTGGACCTAAATCATGATAATGTAGAAATCCATCTTTTTTATATCCAACATTGACAAAAGCTGCATTTAATGCAGGCATTGTCTTTCTAACTTTAGCTAAGAATATATCTCCAACAGAAAAATTAACGTTTTCATCATCTTTTTGAAATTCAATAATTTTACTGTCTTTTAATAAGGCAAAATCAATATTATTTGAACTAGAACGAATTATTAATTCTTTATTCATCTTTTCAATATTATACAGTTATAATTAACTGATTATTAATAATTATTCAATTCAGCAATTCATTAATTGCAAACGCTATTATTGCAACTATTAAATGAATTTAATTTCAAAGAACTTGGTTGATTTAATTAGTTCAATTAACATTATAATGTTAATCTTAATCTTTTTTCTTATGACGGTTAGCTCTACGTCTTTTCTTTCTTTTATGAGTAGCTACTTTATGTCTTTTACGTTTTTTACCACTAGGCATATGTCAATATTTTTTAATCAATCTTAACTTTACTCTTTACTCCCTTAACAAAAAATTTGGAAGGTTTAAATGCTGGAATATTGTGAGCAGGGATCTTTATAGTAGTATTATTTTTAATATTTCTACCTGTTTTTTCAGCTCTTTTTTTTACAATAAAGCTTCCAAAACCCCTTAGATATACATTCTCTCCATTTTCAAGAGAATTGATTATTTCTTTCATTAATGATTCAACTGTAAGTTGAACATCCACTTTTTCAATTCCCAAATTTTTGGAAATGTTTGATACAATATCAGCTTTAGTCATAGATTAATTTTTATTAATTACTAATATATTTCAACAATGGCGCAAATATATGTATTTTAATTTCAATATTTAAACCCTGATTAGTTTAATTTTTTGATTAAATATTTAATTTAGATCTAATATTTTATAAATGAATTTTACATCTTCTATATTAAATTGGTATAAAAAAAATAAGAGAGATCTACCATGGAGAAGGAGCTCTGATCCCTATAAGGTATGGATTTCAGAAATTATTCTGCAGCAAACCAGAATTGATCAGGGACTGCCATATTACTTAAAATTTGTAAAAAAATATCCTAATATTACTTCTTTAGCAAAAGCTAATGAGCAAGACATATTAATATTATGGCAAGGTCTAGGATACTATTCTAGAGCTAGAAACTTATTAAAAACTGCTAAGACAATTGTCAAAACCCTTGACGGGGAGTTCCCAGATAGTCAAGTGGAACTAAAAAAACTTGATGGTATAGGAGAATACACTGCTAGTGCTATTTCTTCAATATGCTTTAATGAAAGAAGAGCCGTTGTAGATGGAAATGTATACAGAGTAATTTCTAGATTCTATGGTATAGATAAAGCAATTAATAGTTATGATGGTCAAAAGTATTTTTCAGAGATTGCCCAAGATTTAGCTCCTAATAAATCATGTGGAGACTATAATCAAGGGATAATGGATTTTGGCTCTTTAATTTGTAAGCCAAAGCTTCCTTTATGTATGGAATGCATGCTAGCTAGTAATTGTATTGCAAAAAAATCAAATAGAATAGATTATTTCCCCGTTAAAATAAAAAGAAAAGCTCCTAAAATTGTTCATTTTAACTACATAGTATTTTTAGATTCTAAGTACAAAACTTATATAAATCAAATAGAAAATGGTATATGGAAAAATTTATTTCAATTTCCATTAATTGAGTCTAACAAAGAACTAGATAAGGATAAAATAATGACTAATAAAGGCTTAAACAAATTGATTAATTTAGAAAATTGTGAGATAAAATTATTTAATACTAAACCAATAGTTCATAAATTATCACATAGGATTATTTATACAAAATTTTGGATTTTATCTATTGAAAATTCTAACGATAATTCAATTGAATTTATAGATATTAAGAAATATCCAGTTCCAAAACTTATACAAAATTTCTTAGAAAAATTTAATTATAAAACATTTTTAAAAACATTTAGTTATAAATGATATATTTATTTAAATTAGATAAAAAAAAATATGTCAGGAACATTAAATAAAGTTATGCTTATTGGTCATCTTGGAGATGATGTTAAAATCCATAGATTCGAGGATGGAGGCTGTGTAGGTAGATTCCCATTAGCCACAAATGAGACCTATTTAAATAAACAAACCAATGAAAGAGTATCAAATACTGAATGGCATAACATCATTTTAAGAAATAAGGCTGCTGAAATATGTGAGAAATATTTGTCTAAGGGAGATAAGGTATATATTGAGGGAAGAATAAAAACAAGAAAATGGCAGGATGATAAAGGACTGGACAGGTATTCAACTGAAATTAATTGTACAGAATTCACATTTTTATCAAACAAACAAGATTCTCAAGCAGATATGAATTCAAGTTCTTCAACTCCTGCTAAACAGCAAGATAACACAAGTTCTGAGGATTCTAATTCAAGCGATGATTTGCCTTTTTAGAATACACATAATTCCTAATTAGTTGAATATATTTATTACAGAAATTACCTCTCTTATTTTTATAGATTACCAATTTAATTTTGATATTTTTTTATTGGTTATTCTGTTGATTTGCTCTGCTTTAATCTCAGGATCTGAAGTTGCATTATTTTCATTATCAAAAAGTGATATTAAATCAAAATCAGATTTAAAATCTTTTAATATTATAAGTAATTTATTACAAGAGCCAAACAAGCTTTTGGCAACAATATTAATTGTAGATAATTTTTGTAATATAGGTGTAGTAATTTTATTTACTAAAATAGGAGAAGGTCTGTTTACTAATATAACTTCTCCAATAATAAAATTTATTTTAGAGATAGTAGTTGCTACTTTTTTGATATTACTTTTTGGGGAGATTTTGCCAAAAATATATGCATCTCGGAACAATATCAATTTTTCCAGGTTTATTGCATATCCATTACGAATTTTAGATATAATTTTTACCCCGTTAAGTTCCCCAATGCAAAAATTCTCAAATTATATTAAGGATAGCCTTGCTATACAAAATTCAAATATAAGTATTGATCAAATTTCTCATGCATTAGATTTAACAAGACCAGAAGATACTACTAAACAAGAACAAAAGATTTTAAAAGGAATAGTGAATTTTGGCAATATTGAGACAAAGGAGATAATGCGTCCAAGAATAGATATTTTTGCATTAGAAATGGATATAAGTTCAGATGAAGTTCTAAGGTCAATAGTAGCAACTAATTTTTCAAGAATTCCAGTATATGATGATAATTTAGACAAGATAATAGGCGTTTTGCATATTAAGGATTTATTACCATTTTTAGACACAAAAGATTTCCAATGGAAGGAATTACTTAGGGAGCCTTTATTTATTCCAGAAAACAAAAAACTTGATGATTTAATGCTAGAATTTCAAGAGAAGAAAGTTCATCTAGCTATAGTTGTAGATGAATATGGCGGAACGTCTGGGCTAGTCTCTTTAGAGGATGTAATTGAAGAAATAGTTGGCGATATATCTGATGAATTTGATGATGACAACTTATTATATTCAAAGGTTGATGATAATAATTTCATTTTTGATGGCAAAACTAGTTTACATGATTTATGTCGTATTGTAAAAATTGATAAGGAAATTTTTGATGAATATAAAGGAGATGCTGAAACAATAGCAGGTTTTATATTAGAAATATCAAATAGTTTTCCAAAAAAGAATAGTAAAATAAATTTTATGAAATTTATTTTTAAAATAGAATCAATTGATCGAAAGAGAATTAAACAAATAAAATTAACGATCTTAAATAAATGAGAAATTATATATGCCTAATTTTCATCATTTTCCTTGGATGTGAAAATTATTTACTTCCGAAACAGTCTGGATATTTAAGATTAGACTATCCTAGTCCTGAATATGCTACATTTGGAGTAGATAAACCAGGGCTCCCATTTTTCTTTGATACAAATAATAAATTATCTAATATATCAGATATAGATATAAATTCTGAAACTATTGATTTTATTATCAAATATAATGCGCTTGATGCGCAAATAAATTTTCAATATAAAAGTGTTAATTCTAAGGACCATTTAGATGCTTATATAATTGATCTAAAAAAAACAATTGAAACACATTCATTAATGGCAAATAGCATAATAGTTAGAGATTATACTTTAGAAGAAAGGAATATTTATGGAAGAATATTTGATCTATCTGGAAATGTTGCTTCTCCATATCAGTTTTTTTTGACTGATAATATCAATAATATCATATCAGGATTTGTATATTTTAATATTAAGCCTAATTATGATTCTATTTTACCAGCTATTAATTATATAGAAAATGATATAATTAAATTAATTGAATCATTCAATTGGAATAACAATGCTAAATGAAAAAGTGGATTTATCTTGTTAGCTTGTCATTAATATGGGGGAGTTCTTTTATTCTTATAAAAAAGGCATTAATTGGTTTAACACCAGTTCAGTTAGGATCACTAAGAATAATATTCTCATCTATCATTATTTTTGCGTTTGCCTGGAATACTCTAAAAATAATATCTAAGAAGGAATGGAAATGGATAATTATTTCAGCCTTCCTTGGTAGTTTTTTTCCAGCCTTTCTTTTTGCTTTTGCAGAAACTGAAATAGACAGTTCAATAGCATCAGTTTTAAATTCGCTAGTCCCATTAAACACAGTTATTATTGGAGCAATTGTCTTTAAAATAGCCTCATCAAAAAAACAGATTATTGGGGTTTTTGTAGGCTTTATTGGAACTTACTTATTAATAGATAGAGGAATGCACTTAAATCCTGATCAAAATTACTTATATGCAGGATTGGTGATACTATGCTCATTTTTATATGGTTTTAATGTAAATATTATAAAAAAATACTTGAACGATGTTCCCGCAGTAACCATTGCTGCAGGTCATTTTTCTGTTATTTTTATACCTGCTATTATAATTTTTTCACTATCCGATTTTAAATCAGATCAAATTTATGATCCAGACACCATTAAATCAATAGGATATGTACTGATTCTATCTACTTTTGGAACGGCGCTTGCTAAAGTTCTATTCAATAAATTAGTGCAAATGTCTACTGCAGTTTTTGCATCATCTGTTACATATTCCCTATTAATTGTCTCCTTATTTTGGGGAATATTAGATGGTGAACTTTTTAGTTTTAACCAACTTATGGCTACAATACTAATTGTATTGGGCGTTTTACTGTCTAGTAGAAAACCTAGGCAATCTTTAGATTAAAAATCTGAGTCTTTTAATTCTTCATTAATAAGAATTTCAGTAATATTTAATTCCAGTTTTTGTGATGGAATCTCAGTGCTAAAGGGAAATTTAATTCCATTGACATCTCTGTAGTCACTATAATTTGTGGAGACTATATTGTTATTATCATCTTGTTCTTCAACACTTAATAATAATCCAGAATCTACACCATAGTATCTATATGATATTTTTTCACCCTCAGTAATTTTTACTTTATATGCATCTTTGAAGTCAATAGAATTAATGCTCATTAATTCTATTTCATCTTCAGAATAATATAATTCTTCAAAAATTCCTTTAACAGCCTTAGCTCTATCAATTTGTTTGTCATCCATTGCTTTTCTTTGTCCTTGCCCTTCTGTATATCCTGTTTCTCCGTCAAAACTTGATTTCATTAATGTCATTTTTTGACCATTCATATTTACCTCCATTTTAGTCGAAGACTTATTTGGAGCCATTTGTTTCATAGTCATCTGAGGTCTAAAAGGAGCTCCAGGAATTGTGACTTCAGCTTTAGAAACCAAAGTATTAACAGATTCAAGCAAGTCCCTACCGCCAATTGAATTAATATAATTATTCATTACTTTACTAGCAGTTAACCCTTCTGGAATAGCCTTATTAAATACAGGTTTTGCAATAGAATTTGCATAATGATCAAAGTAGGTAACTGGCCATCCCACATTTTCTGTAAGATTATCAGCCACGTCACTTCCTTTTCCAACAACAATGATTCTAGTACCATTAGGATAATTAAAATATCTATTTGCTACTCTTTTTACATCCTCTGCACTAACTGCATTTATTTTTTCTAAGTATGTTTCATAAAAATCTTTCGGAAGATCATTTAACTTAATATTTAAGGCATAATTTGCTATAGTTTGAGGACTTTCTAATCTTCTTATAAAATTACCCACATATTTTGCTTTTGCATTTTTTAATAATTCTGCATCTACAGTTTCTGTTTTAATTCTATTAATTTCTTTAATGATTTCCACTACTGCGCTATCAGTAACTACATTCCTTACTTTAGCTCCAGCTGTAAATCTGGAAACACCATATCTACTAGAGCCAAGACTAGAGTAGGCTCCATATGTATATCCTTTATCTTCTCTAAGATTTTTAAAAAGGTAGCCTTCACCACCTCCACCTAAGATATTATTAGTAATTAAAGCTGCATGATACTCTTCGTCATTCATTTTTAAATCAACATTATTTGTAACTGAAATTGAAGATTGCGTTGCAGTTGGTAAATCAATAAAATTAATTTCTGTTAGATTAACATTTGCAGTAAGTTCTGGAATAGGATCAGTATGAGACTTGCCTTTTTTCCATGCGCCAAATTTTTCAGAAATCAATGATTTAATTTCTTTATAATCTACATCCCCAATGACAACTAGATAAGAATTGTTTGGTTTGAAATATTTTTTGTGATATTCTAAAACATCTTCAAATGTTATATTGTTTAATGTTTCTTCGGTTATAAACTCACCATAAGCATGGTTTTTCCCATAAGATAGTGCAGATCCAACTCTACCAGCAATAGCATCTAAACTTTTCTTATCTGCTTTTAATGCTTCAATTAGCTTCTCTTTTTCTTTATTAAATTCTTCTTCAGAAAGAAGAGGATTTATTACTGCATCTGTCATTAAATCAACAACACGTTCATTATTTTTACTTAATGTGCTGGCAAAGCCTCCACTAAAACCAATGTTCAAACTAGCACCAAGAAAATCAATTTCTTCATTAAACTCATCTTTAGGGATAGTTGTGGTACCATTCCCTAGAATAGACCCTAGGAGACTTGTTACTCCAGCCTTATCCCCTTCAATAATAGGATTGTTATCAATTCTTAAGCTATATGATACTCTAGGTAGTTTGTGGTTTTCAACAACTAAAACTCTTATACCATTTTTTAGCTTAAATTCTTGAGGTTTTTCTAATTTAATTTTTGGAGTTGGCCCACCTTTAGGTTGTATAGATCGGTCAAGTTGTGCATTAACATTTATTGAAATGATTAATGCAGATATCAGTAGAATTATTCTTCTTTTCATTTTTTAATACTTTTTATAATTATTCTCCTGGTAAATATTCAATATCTACCCTTTGATTAGGACTTAAATACTTTTGAGCAACACTTCTAATTTCTTCTCTTGAAATAGATCTGTATATATCAATTTCTTTATTGATTAAATTAACATCACCATAAAGAAGATAATATCTAGCAAGAGAATTTGCTATTCCTGCAATACTAGAGTTTGAGTTTACAAATTGTGATTCAAATTTATTAAGTAACTTTTGATGATCTCTTTCTGAAATCAATTCATTTTGAACTTTTTCAATTTCTTCTTCTATCTCAATTAATAAAGTGTCAAGAGAAACATCTCCAAGAGGTAATGCGAGGATTGCAAATATATTGTAATCTACTTGTCCTAAATTAATTACTTGAGTTTGTAATGCTTGTTTTTGATCATCTACAAGTTTCTTATACAATACAGAACTTTTTCCACTACTTAAATATGTTGAAATCATATCTAAAACATAAGAATCTCTACTGGCAAATCCAGGTGTTCTAAAACTAGATAAGAGCATAGGTATTTGAATATTTCTATCATATGCTATAGCTCTAACATTTTCGCTTATTGGCTCTTCCTTTGGAAAATTTCTAACAACTTCATTGCCTCTAGGCACTTCATCAAAATATTTTTTTACAAGCCCTATGGTCTCCTGTGTATCAATATCTCCAGCGACAATTAGTACAGCATTATTTGGGCCATAATAGGTTTTATGATAAGCCATAAATTCTTCTAGTGTAGCCGCATCTAGATGCTCCATTTTACCTATATTTTCATCTTTATAAGGATGGACTTTGAATAAGTTTTCATTTAGCACTTTTAATAGTTTACCATATGGGGCATCATATCTTTGCCTCTTTTCTTCTTTAACTACTTCATTTTGTGTATCAACACCTAACTGATCAATAACTGGGTGAAGCATCCTTTCAGATTCCAGCCACAATCCTAATTCAAGCTTGTTTGAAGGGAATGTTTCGTAATAATATGTTCTATCTTGGGATGTGTTAGCATTAAATGAACCACCATTTGCAGGAATAATCTTCATAAATTCACCTCTTCCTATATTCTTTGAGCCCTCAAATAAAAGGTGTTCAAAAAAGTGAGCAAAACCTGTTCTTTCCCTATCTCCATCTTTTCCGCCTACGTCATACATGATAGAGGTTGTTACCACTGGAGCTGAATTGTCTTGGTGTAAGATAACATGCAGTCCATTGTCAAGATCAAATTCTGTAAAATCTACTTGTTGACCGAAGATTTGGCTAAATATTAGTAGAAAAACAGGAAATAATAATAGAATTTTTTTCATTTTTTTCAGTTTAAATTGATATAATTTATGTACTACTTTATAATAATACGGAATGCAAATCTACAAAAATTATCAATCTTGAAGAGTTTAGTACTTAATTTCAAAGATTTTTATAATATAAAAAACATTTGTAGGTTAAGATATAACCTTTATATTTGCAGACGTTTTCGAATGATATAATCTAAATAAAATGTATGCAATTGTTGAAATAGCTGGAAAACAATTTAAGGTTGAAAAAGACCAAAAGTTATATGTTCATCGTTTAAAAGAAGATGAAGGTAAAAAAGTGACATTTGATAATGTTCTTATGATTGATAATAAGGATAAGGTTTCATTTGGATCTCCTATGATTAGTGGAGCTCAGGTTGGGGCGAAGATTTTAAAGCATTTAAAATCTGATAAAGTAATTGTTTTCAAGAAGAAAAGAAGAAAGGGTTATAGAGTAAAAAACGGACATCGTCAATTGTTAACCCAGATTCAAATTAGTGATATATCATTAACTGGAGCAAAAGCTTCAAAGAAGTCTACTAAAAAAGTAGAGAAAACAGAAGATAAGAAATCAGATAACAAGCAGGAAGACCTAAGTAAATTATCTGTAGCTGCTTTAAAGGATATGGCTAAATCAAAGGGTATTTCAGGTATTTCTAAAATGAAAAAGGCAGACTTAATTAAAGCACTTAGTTAAAAAGTTAAAAAATGGCACATAAAAAAGGAGTAGGAAGTTCTAAAAACGGTAGAGAATCAGAATCGAAACGATTAGGTGTTAAGATTTTTGGAGGACAAGCTGCAATTGCTGGCAATATTATTGTTAGACAAAGAGGAACTGTTCATAACCCTGGTGAAAACGTCTATTTAGGAAAGGATCATACTCTTCATGCAAAAGTTGATGGCATTGTAAGGTTTACAAAAAAGAAGAATAATAAATCTTTTGTTTCCATTATTCCCGCTAAAGCATAATCTTTAATTTTCAGAGTTGTACTTTTATAGTACACAATTTTGATAATGCCAATTATTCGAACAATAAGACCGAATGATAATACCGTCGTTGGTATTTGGAAGATTACAGAATCAATAGATGATTTATCTAGCCAGGTTGTTTTATCTTCAAAATCTAAAAAGCTATTAAAAAATAGAAAAGCGAGTATTCATAAACTACAATTTCTGAGTATTAGGGCTATTTTACTAGAGCTTGGTTATTCTGATCAGGATCTATCATATATAAATAATGCTCCAATTTTAAATAATGGTAAAAAAATATCTATAAGTCATTCAAATTTATTTTCATGCGTAATAATTAGCGATTTTAAAGTTGGAATCGACGTCCAGGAGTTTAATAATAAAATTAACACCATTGCAAAAAAATTTATTGGTTATGAGGCTTTATATGTAAAAGATAATGACATTCAAATCATTTCAATAATTTGGAATATTAAAGAATCAATATATAAGATTGCTAAAATTATAGGATTAGATTATAAAAACCATTTATTAGTAATACCATTCAATATAAATGATGATTTTACCTATTCATGGCTTATTTATAAAAAGCGTAAGGAAAGGTATATCTCCTATTTTTTTACAATAGAAAATTATAGTTTTGCATATCTAATACATACATGTGATGAATGAAATTTATGATTTTTTTTTAGAAGCATATTCTAATTCCCCAACATTTATAATTATACTTGAATTTATTGCAGTTGTTTTTGGAATAATAAGTGTTGTGTATGCTAAAAAAGAAAATATATTAGTTTATCCAACAGGAATTATTTGCACGGTAATAACAATCTATCTTTTGTATAGGGCTCAGTATTTTGGCGATATGATGATGAATATTTACTATTCAATAATGAGCATATATGGATGGTGGAACTGGTCTAGAATTAAAGATAATCGTTATATAGTTCTGATAACTAGAACAAATAAAAAGGAATATTTGATAGCATTCTTTTTCTTTTTACTAACAATAGGAATTACATATGCCGTTTATAAAATGAACTTAGATTCTCTTGAAATACCAAATTATATTGACATTTTTACCTCTGGAATTTTCTTTACAGCAATGTGGTTGATGGCTAACAAGAAAATTGAGAGTTGGATTTTTTGGGTTATAGGGGATATAATTACAGTACCATTATATAGCTATAGAGGATTAGGTATGTTATCTTTGCAGTACTTAATCTTTTTGGTACTAGCAATACAAGGATATTTAGAATGGAAAAAGACTTTAAACAAACAGAATCAAACTGCATAAAAGTTGTATTATTTGGCCCAGAATCTACTGGAAAAACAACTTTAGCAAAAAAACTAGCGAGACATTACAATTCGGTTTGGGTTAGAGAATATGCAAGAGAATATTTGCAAAATAAATGGAATAATCAGAGGAAAACATGTGAACCAAAGGATCTTCCAGAAATTGCAAAAGGTCAAATAAGATTGGAAAACGAATTATCTAAAAAAACTAATTCAGTTTTAATATGCGATACAGATTTATTGGAAACTAAAGTGTACTCAGAAACATACTATTCAGATACATGTGATCCGATTATAGAAAAATACGCAATAGAAAATAGTTATGACTTATATTTTCTAACATATATTGATGTTCCGTGGGTTAAAGATGATCTTAGAGATAAGCCAAATGAAAGAATGAAGTCCTTTAAAATTTTTGAAAATACTTTAATAAAATATAATCGCCCATATGTAATTTTGAAAGGAAATAAGCAAAAAAGATTAAATATTGCAATAAAACATATTGATGGTTTGATGAAAAGTATGTAAATTTGCTCGGTGAAAAAGTTTTATAGCATTTTTCTCTTAGGTGTTCTAACTATACCAAATCTATTTAGTATAGAACATATTTTTTCAGAAGAACATATAATTTGTGATGAAGTTGAGCTCCATGTTCATGAATTGGAGAATCACTGCTCAGTTTGTTATTTTTTCAATACAAACTATGATGATAGTTTTTTAGATTTTAAAAAACAAGATTACAAATCAAATACTATAGATAGTCCAACTATAGTTTACACTAAACTTTATTCTATTAATTTTTTATATTATTTTGATTCTAGAGGCCCTCCTTCAAATTGTTAATTTCAATTTTATCATTAACAATTAATCAAAATAAATAAAAAATAAAAATCATGAAAAAAATTATTTCATATGCCTTTACGGTATTATGCTTATTACATGTAAATAATATTATTGCCCAGGAATCATCTGAGGTAATAGCAGAAGAATTGGGTGAAGTTGTACTTTCAATTCCATTCAGTGATAATAAAGAATCAAGTGTAACTCATATAGAAAAAATTACAATTGACTCAAATAATCCACTAATGTTTCAGCAGATTTCTAAATCTATTGAAAAACTTGCGGGTGTATCATTTATGACTACTGGCCCTGGAGTTGTAAAACCTGTAATTAGAGGATTGAGCGGAAACAGGGTAGTTGTCTATAATATGGGCCTTAGAATGGAAAACCAGCAATGGGGACAGGAACATAGTATGGGCTTAAATGGCTCAGGAATTAGCTCTGTAGAAGTTATTAAGGGCCCAATGTCAGTCTTATATGGAAGTGATGCAATTGGAGGGGTTATTTATGCAATCCCTGAAAACTTTTTGCAAGGAGATGGCACTAAGGTTGACTTAAGTACTGCATATAATTCAAATTATCAAGGAACTACTACTAATGTAGGTGTAAAAGGAGGATCAAATGATTTGAAATATATTATAAGAGGAAGTATGACTGATAATGGCAACTTTAATACACCGGATGGTGAAGTTGAAAATTCTTTTTTTGAAGAAACAGACATTAAGTTTGCTTTAGGATATAGTACAAAGTCTTACCAGTCAAACTTTAGAATGAGTGTGACAGAGACTATGGTTGGTCTTCCTCATGGAGAGGAACATCACGATGAGGATCATGATGATCATGAAGATGGTGATGATGAAGATGGTGATGATGATCACGATGATCATGATGATCATGAAGAAGAAGAGGAAGGTGTTTATATAGATACAGAACATACCATGTTGTCTTGGGAGAATGTTTTCACATTTAGTGATTCAGAGTTAAATGTTAAAGTAGGTTACACTAATAATATATTCAGAGAATATGGAGGACATCATGATGAACACGATGAGGATCATGAAGATGGTGATGATGATGGTGATGATGATGATCACGATGATGATCATGACGATCATGACGATCATGACGAGCATGAAGGAGCTCACATGGATATGGCCTTAAAAACTACGAGTCTTGATTTAATGTATACTTTACCAAAGTTAGAAAAGTTAGAAACTGTAATTGGTGCTAATTTTTTAAGCCAAGAAAATAAAAACCATGGAGAAGAAATGTTAATTCCAGATGCAGAAAAGATGGATTTTGGAATTTTTGGAATGTGGAATTATCAACTTGACAATATGGATATTACATTTGGATCAAGGTTTGATAATAGAGAAATAAAAGTTGCAGGAGATGAACATGACTATTTTAGTTTTTCAAATTCTTTAGGATTAAAAACAAGTTTGGGATCTAATTCTATTGTTAGACTAAATATGTCTTCAGGTTATAGAGCTCCAAATTTGGCTGAGTTATTTTCTGATGGTGCTCATCATGGAACAAGTCAATATGAAATAGGGAACTCTAGTTTGGTTGAAGAACAAAACACTCAATTTGATGTTTCATATAGTCATACAAATGGAAGTAATTTATCTGTAGGTGTTGATGTATTTTATAATGATATATCTGATTATATCTATTTGAGTCCAACAGGTGGAGTTATCGATGATCTTCCTGTTTATCATTTTGATCAAACGGATAGTACAATTTTTGGAGGAAGTGTTCATTTATCATATGACACTAACATTGATTGGTTATCTTTTGATACATCAATAGAATATCTGAACGGAGAAACATCTGATGGAGATAATCTTCCAATGATTGCCCCATTAGCATTTAGACAGGATTTTACTATTGATATTAATGATAATATATTTGAATTGGATCTTTTATATAAGGGAGAACAGAGTAATGTAAGTGAATTTGAAGACTTCACTGATTCTTACTTTACAGTTAATCTTTCAGGCTCACATAAAATTGATATATCAGAGAATTCTTTAAATGTATTTTGGTCTGTGGATAACTTGTTAGATGCAGAATATATTGACCATATGTCAAGATTGAAAAACTTAGGAATTCATGAAATGGGTAGAAATATATCTGTAGGATTGAATTATAATTTTTAATTATTTGTTTTTGTTTAGTAAAAGCGGTTATACTTTTTTAGTATAGCCGCTTTTTTTTATAATATTTTAAATTCAGAGATATAAAAATATTATATTTGATCATTCTCATAAGGGGGTGCTTTGTAGGCTGAGATCATACCCATTGAACCTAGAACAGATAATGCTGTTTAGGAATAACAAATGAATAATTCCCCTTTTATTCTTTTATAAAACAGACTTATGAAAAAATTAATCATTTGTTTTTATCTAACTACTATTTCTACTGTTTCTCAAGAGATTGCTATAGATTCAATGAAAATAGAGAATCTTGAAGAGGTTTTAGTATCATCAGTTAGGGCAAAAAACAATATTCCAATTGCATATAATAATATTTCAAAAAAAGAAATTTCAAATAGAAATTTGGGTCAGGACTTGCCAATTTTATTAAACTTCTTGCCTAATGTAGTTACTACATCAGATGCTGGTGCAGGCATTGGTTATACTGGAATTAGAATAAGAGGTATTAATTCACAATCAACAAATGTTACTATTAATGGAATTCCTTATAATGATGCTGAATCCTTGGGAACTTTTTGGGTAGATCTTCCTGATTTTTCTTCATCAGTCGAAAATTTACAAGTTCAGAGAGGAATTGGATCATCAGTTAATGGCTCAAGTGCTTTTGGGGCTAGTATAAATATCTTAACAGATAAAATATCTGATGACCCTTATTTTGAAAATTCTAATTCTATAGGCAGTTATAATACATTAAAAAACACATTTCGATTTAGCACAGGCCTAATAAATGAGCAGTTTGAATTTTCAGGAAGGTTGTCCAAAATTGATTCAGACGGCTATATTGATAGGGCATCATCAGATTTAAAGTCTTATTTTTTACAGCTATCATATAAAAAAAATAAGACACTTGTAAAATTTTTGAACTTTGGCGGACATGAAATAACNTATCAGGCTTGGAATGGTATTGATTCNGAAACTTTAGCAACNGACAGAACATACAATCCCTCGGGATTATATTATGATTTAAATGGGGAGATTAAATTTCATCAGAATGAAGTAGATAATTATAAGCAAGATCATTTTCAATTACATTGGANNGAAATAATAANCAATAGAATAACTTCAAATCTTGGAATTAATCTTACNAATGGTTTGGGATACTACGAACAGTATAATGAAAACAATAACCAAGATTATATAACTAGAAAATGGCTAGACAATAAATTTTTAGTATTTAATTATTCTCTTGAATANGAATACAAAAAAAATAATATAATTTTTGGAACAACATATAGCAAGTATGATGGAGATCATTTTGGNNAAATAATTTGGGCACAAAATTCAGATGATATTGAATATAATGATTTGTATTACAATGGAAATGGACTAAAAAAGGATTTCAGTAACTTCTTAAAATATATTTATCAGTTTTCAAATGCAATTACTATATANGGGGATTTACAGCTAAGAAATATAAAATATAAAACTTTTGGAAGTACTTCAGATTTAGAAGATTTTTCAATTGATAAATCATATAGTTTCTTTAATCCAAAGGCTGGTCTTAATTTTGAATTGAATAAAAAAAATAGATTNTATTTTTCTATTNCCAAAGCATTTAGAGAACCAACTAGAAGTGATTTTGAAAGCAATAGCCAAATTAAACCTGAAGAGTTAGTTGATATTGAATTAGGATGGAATTATAAATTAGAAAGAATCCTTATAAATGCAAATTGGTATTATATGAAGTATAAAAATCAACTTGTTCTAACTGGCGAGATAGATGATGTTGGAGCGCCAGTTAGAGAAAATAGTGGACAAAGTTTTAGACATGGTTTAGAAATAGAATCTACACTAAACATGTCAAATAAAATTNCTATAAATGCGAACATGAGTATAAGTGAAAACAAAAATNTTAATTATTTAACTTCAATTAATGGTGAAATAGTAAATTTAGGTGATACTCAAATTTCATTTTCGCCAAAATTAGTTTCATCTATAGGCCTTAGNTTTAACCCAATAAACAAATTATATTTATCCTTTATAACTAAGCATATTGGAGATCAGTTTATGAGTAATACAGATTCTGATTTATCAAAATTGGACTCATATACCATATCTTATTTTAATATTGTTTTTAAATTAAAAAANACCAAATTATTTAATGAAGTAACTATTTCAGCTATAATAAATAATTTACTTAATACAAANTATGTTTCAAATGGGTATCATTACACTTATGATGACACNTGGAGNAACCCTGATCANGNAGTAACATATGAAGGNGTTGGGTATTACCCTCAAGCAACAAGAAATTATTTATTAGGANTTACTTTTAAATTTTAAAAGCTAGTNATTAGAAGGCTACNNCCATTTTGTTCTACTCTATATGTTTTTAGGGTACAAGTTAGTTGAGTTTCTAANGATTGACCAGTTATTAAACTNTATTTATTTGCATCAGGACAATTACATGAAGCTTCTAGCCCTTCAATAGACAAAATTGAGCATTGACTGTATGTGTGATTTGGATCAGCNGCNTCCCAAGCTAAAAATCCAGTACCAGAATTTGTTACTATTACCCCGCCNTTACCAATATTNCCTACATATACTGAGTTGCTAATGAAATTCAAATNATTGTATTGNGGTAGATTTAGATTTACTTCATGAGCAACTTTTANATNTANCAAAAAATTACATCTTGGGTCNGGATCTANATCAGAACATGAAANAAANCCACATAGCATAAAGNAAAATANTATNTGNCTTTTCANTTTGCNAAATTACAATAAAATAANATTGAAATAAATATTTTGTATATTTGATTNTNATCTCGTGTNAACGAGATTTTTTTAATNTAACTAGTTAATACACAAAATATTAGATCATGAGNAAAGTCTCATATTATACTGAAGAGGGATTAAAAAAATTAAGNGAAGAGCTTAATCAATTAAAGGATATTGAGAGACCTAAAATATCTAATGCAATTGCTGAGGCAAGNGATAAGGGTGANNTAAGTGAAAATGCTGAATATGATGCNGCAAAGGANGCNCAAGGAATGTTAGAAATGAAAATCTCAAAATTAGAAGAAACTTTAGCTGGAGCTAGATTAATGGATGAGAGNCANTTAGATACTTCTAANATATTAGTTTTATCGAAAGTTAANATTAAAAATGAGNCTAATGGAATGNAGATGGATTATATGCTNGTGGCAGATGGTGAAGCAGATTTAGCTTCTGGNAAANTATCTGTAAANTCCCCAATTGGTAAAGGATTGNTAGGTANATCAGTTGGAGATATNGCTNAAATAAGTGTTCCAAATGGTACTTTAAAATTTAAAATNTTAGAAATTTCTAGATAAATGANATCAATATTTTCAAAAATTATTTCNGGAGATATNCCATGTTTTAAGGTTGCTGAGAACNATAANTTTTTAGCTTTTTTAGATATTAATCCAAANACTAAAGGACATACATTGTGTATTCCAAAAGTTGAAGTCGATGATTTTNTGGATCTTGATCCTGAACTTTTTAANGAATTAATTAGTTTTTCTAGAAANGTNGCTTTNGCAATTAAAAANACTATTCCCTGTGAAAAGGTAGCNTTATCNATTGTTGGACTAGAAGTTCCTCATGTNCATGTNCATTTAATTCCAATAACTGAAATTAAAGATGTAACATTTATAAATAAGNTAAAATTAGAAAAGGATNAGTTTATTGATNTNTCNAACAAAATTTCTTTAGCCTACAGTTCTCTTTAATTGAATTTTTATTGTTGTGCCTTCTCCAATTATTGAGGAAACTACCTCTATAGTTCCTTTATGATAGTCTTCGATTATCCTTTTTGATAATGAAAGGCCTAATCCCCATCCTCTTTCTTTAGATGTATAGCCGGGATCAAATATTTTATTAAAAAGCTTTTTATCTATTCCACTACCAGTATCTATTATTAATACATCAACCAATAATTTTGTTTCAGATATCTTAATAGTAATATCTCCTTTGCCTTTCATTGAATCAATACTATTTTTTATAAGATTTTCGATTGTCCATCCATAAAGCTGAGGGTTTAGTAATGTTATAATTTTTTCTTTTGGAGTTTCTATTTTAAAATTTAGAGAATTTGAAGTCCTATTCTTCATATACTCAATAGCACTTCTAGTTTCAGTAATAATATCATTTTTTTCAAGTATTGGAACTGAGCCAATCTTACTAAATCGATCAGTAATTGTATTTAGCCTTTTGACATCTTTTTGAATTTCATCAATATAATTATCATCAATATTTTTATTTTTTAGAATTTCTATCCAACCCATAATGGAGGATAATGGTGTTGCAATCTGGTGAGCAGTCTCTTTAGCCATCCCTGACCATAATTTATTTAAAGCTGCAGTTTTTGAGCTCCTATAGAAGAAATAAACTACTGATCCAAATAAAAATACTATTAGAAGAAGTGCTAACGGGTAATATTTTAATTTATTAATAACAGTTGAATTTCCATAATATAAAATTGATAATATCTCTCCATTATATTTAATTTCTATTGGCTTATTTTCTCTAGAAAATTTTTCAATTAGTTTAACAACTAAAATTGAGTCTGAAGGATTAAAATTTTCAATATTACTATGCTCGATATTTCCCTCTGTATTTTCCATAATCATAGGAGTAGAAGTATTTTTTCTTAAAATATCTAAAGTAAGTGGGGATATATTTTCTTGATCAGAATTTATTAATTCAATCTGAGCTTTAGACCAAATCTCCATTTTAATTCTTTCTTCACTTTTAAAATTTTGAAAGAAAATGTAGGTATTCCAAAGTATTGATGAAATTATAATGAATGAGCCTAAAATAATTGACCATCTAATAATACTTGTATTGTCCTTCATTCTTTATTTAAATAATAGTGACACTAAATATAGTGAGATTAAATCAAAACAAACTATTCATTAATTTGCAAATAATTGCTAATCTTTATTTTAGATTGTTAAATTTGTCAATTCATATATTAATCAGAAATCAAATTAAATGGAAGTTCAGGGTAAAATCAAATTGGTAGGAAATGTCCAAGAAATAACAGATAGTTTCAGAAAAAGAGAATTAGTAATTGTAACACAAGAACAATATCCTCAAACATTGTGTGTTGAGTTTGTTCAAGATAAAACAGATTTATTGAATGGCTTTCAGCAAGGCCAGGATGTAAAAATTGGTATTAATTTAAGGGGTAGAGAATGGGAAAAACCTGGGACCAATCCAAAAGAAATTAAATATTTTACTTCTCTTCAAGGATGGAGAATTGAGCCTTTGCAGAACCAAAATTCGGATCATCAAGAGCCGGGGCTAGATTCATTAAGCCCTTTTGAGCCAGCTGATGATGTAAATAAAGAGGATCTAGATGATCTGCCTTTTTAACAGGATTTATATTTCTGTTATCAGACATAATCTGCTTATTTAAGAAATAATTTATACATATATGTTAAGTGAAAAGGATTTAATATTATTTAATGACAAGGATAAATTTTTAAAAATTTTAAAAAATAAACTCCCTGCAAAAAAATATAAAAAAGTCATTGATAAGGTAGATTATAATAATGAATTGTTGTCTCTACAATCTAAATTAGCAGATCTTCAGAACTTTATTAAAAATCAAAACCTGAGGGTTTGTATTATATTAGAAGGAAGGGATGCTTCAGGAAAAGGAGGTGCTATTAAACGTTTTTCTCAACACTTGAACCCAAGAAATTCTAGAATTGTTGCTCTTCCTGAGCCAACTTTAGAAGAAAAAGGCCAATGGTATTTTAGAAGGTATATGAAAATGATGCCAAATCCTGGTGAGATAGTATTTTTTGATAGAAGTTGGTATAATAGAGCGGTGGTTGAGCCAGTGATGGGATTTTGCACAAATAAAGAATATGATGAATTTATGTCACAGGTAAATGACTTTGAAAAAATGTTGATAGATGATGGTGTTTATATTATAAAATTTTGGTTTTCAATAACAAAATCTGAACAAAAAAAACGTTTTCAAAAAAGAATAACTAACCCCTTAAAGTCATGGAAATTTAGCAAGGTTGATTTGGAAGGTCAAAAGCGCTGGAATTTATATACTAAGTATAAGAAAAGGATGTTTAAAAAATCAAGTACAAAAATTTCTCCATGGATTAATATTAAAAGCAATAATAAATTAAAGGCAAGAATTGAATCCATTAAGTATGTGTTGTCAAGATTTGGAATTTCTAAAAAAGGAATTGTAGTTGATAATGAAATTATTACTTTGATAAAATAAAAAGATGACTCAGAAACTTTCAAATAAGGAAATAAAATTATTGGCTTCCAGAAAAGGTTTGGTAAACTTGATAGGTAGACGCAATACTTCTATTGCAAAAACCATTAAATATGTAAAGTATGAATTTGAGTTAAAGAAATTGCAATCAGAGATGATTAAATTACAGAATTGGGTTTATGATAATAAGAAAAAGGTTATTTTAATATTCGAGGGGAGAGATGCTGCAGGAAAAGGAGGAGCAATTAGAAGAGCTGTAGAGCATCTTAATCCAAGAAGATTAAAAGTAGTAGCACTTCCAAGACCAAATAAAAGTGAAAGTTCACAATGGTATTTTCAAAGGTATATAGAAAAATTACCTAAGCAGGGGCGTATGGTATTTTTTGATAGGAGTTGGTATAATAGAGCTGTTCTAGAACCAGTAAACAAATTTTGTACTGATAACGAATATGAAACTTTTATGTCACAGGTAAATGACTTTGAAAAAATGTTGGTTGATTCAGGATTTTATTTGTTAAAGTTTTATTTTTCTATTGATAAGGACGTTCAAGAAAAAAGATTTAATGAAATAAAAAATAGTCCAATAAAAAGATGGAAGTATACTAAGATTGACAAAAAGGCTCAACGATTATGGGAGGAGTATACTTACTATAAGGATATTATGTTTGAGAAGACAAATACTAAAAATTGTCCTTGGCATATTATAAAAGCAAATAAGAAAATCTTTGCCAGAACTACTGCTATTAAAATGATCTTAGAGAATATTCCTTACGACAAAAACTATAAAATAGTAAACAAAAAAATTAAATTCTAGATTAAGTTTTTTTCTATAAAATCATCAACTCTATAGGCATTATTAATTTTGAATTCTCCAATTTGTGTTCTTTTTAGCATTGAAAGATAGCCTCCTGAATTAATTCTTTTCCCAAAATCATTTGCTATTGATCTAATATATGTACCCTTGCTACAGCATATTTTAAAATCAATATCGGGAATATTAATATTAGTAATGCTAAATTCATAAATTTCTATTTCTCTAGATTTAATCTCTACTATTTCTCCTGCTCTTGCATATTTATAAAGTCTTTTACCATCTTTTTTTATTGCTGAATATATTGGCGGTGTTTGATTAATAGTTCCTAAAAAAGTTTTAACGGTTGCAAGAATCAATTTTTTTGTAATATGATTTGTTGGATATGTTTTGTCAATATCAGTTTCACAATCAAAAGATGGTGTTGTAGCTCCTAATGTTATAGTTCCTTCATATGTTTTTTTTAATCCACTTATCCCATCTATTTTTTTTGTTAATTTACCTGTACACAATATCAGTAGCCCAGTGGCTAACGGATCCAGAGTTCCAGCATGACCTACTTTAATTTTTTTTATTGAAAATTTCTTTTTTATGGCCCCTCTAATCTTATTAACTACATCAAATGAAGACCATCCTTTTTCTTTGTTAATTAATAAAATTTTTCCAGATATTAGATCTTTATCAGTCATTATATTGATGCTATAATTATAGATGCTGCACCAAGTATTATACAATATGCGCTAAAGATATTTAAGCTATTATTTCTAACAATTTTCAGCATTAATCTACATGCAAAAATACCTGTTAGAAATGCACTAAGGAATCCAAAAATATAAATACTGTATTGGATATTATCAAATACTATATTGTTGCTAAATATGTCTTTAATAATTTTACCAAATATTAAGGGAATTACCATTAGAAAAGAAAATTTTGCAGTTTGGGTTTTATTATTTCCTAAAAGCAATGATGTACAAATAGTAGCACCAGATCTGGATATTCCAGGGATCATAGCAATTGCCTGAGATATTCCAATTATAAATGAATGAAAATATGATATACTTGTATTTTTTTCTTTACTAATCCTAGTNAATAATAATAATATCCCAGTNATGATTAGCATAGAGCCAACTAATGTTATATTGCCAGTGAATAATATTTCAATTTCTTTNTCATAAAATAATCCAATAAATACNGCAGGAATCATTGAAATTATTATTTTAAATATATATTNATGATTCCCATTAATTGAATTAGAAATAGATCCNTTTATAAGCTCTATTATATCATCCTTGAAAATTATAATTGTACTTANAGCAGTTGCAAAATGTAATATTATTGTAAATAGNAGNTTTTCAGATGCTAATAGGTCAGCGTTTAAAATCTCTCTNCCAATTTCTAGGTGCCCACTTGATGATACTGGAAGAAATTCAGTCAATCCTTGAATAATCCCCAAAATTATAGCATCAACTATATCCATTANTATTTATTAGAAGNANTTAGTATTGCATAGACTTGAATACCAAGNCCAATTAAAACCAATAATGGNGCTATTCTTATTCTTCTGAAATTATANATTTCTTCNTTAAAAATCATAGGATCATTACTTTCTCCTCCTGACATCATTANAAAACCNATTAGAATGCAAANTAGTCCAANACAAATAATGATATAATTCTTTTTTGTAAATAATAATTTCTTGTTTGATCTTTTTTNNCCTTTCATATTAGAAGTTAAATTTTTCAGTATTCAGATTCAATATATTTTGTGTTGCAAAGTAGGTNCTTGACCAGCTAATTACNATGCCCAATATTATTATAAAAACAAATAATATAGCCAANAATGATATGTTTAGCACTTCCATTATTGATACAGTTTGATTAATATAAGCAATTAATATAGNCAATCCAATTGAGGCTATGATTGAGCTTATTAAACTAAGCTTAATATTTTGCACAATAAAAGGCCTTCTAATAAAATNTTTTGTGGCGCCAACCATTTGCATTGTTTTTATTGTATGTCTTTTTGAGAAAACAGAAAGTCTTATNGAGCTGTTAATTATTAGGAAGGCAATTAGTGTAAATATAATTGAAGCAGGAAATATCCAAAATGCAATTTTATTAAGATTTTTATTCATAATTGATATTAAATCTCTATCATAAATAATATCATCAACAAATTTGTATTCTAATATTTTAGTTGAAATACTGTCTAATGTTCTATTATTAATATAATTTGCTTTTATATTTATATCAATTGAGTTAACTAAAGGATTATANCCAATATCATCTATAAAATCTTCTCCATATTCTTCCTCCATAAATATTGCTGCCTCATCTTTTGAAATGAATTCTATATTTTTTATGTAGGAAGACATTATCAAACTATTCTTTAATTGATTTATTTCAACATTTTTTATATCATCTTTTAGATATATTGACACAGTTAATTTTTCCTTGAAAGAATTACCTACAGATTTAATGCTTATTACAGAAAGACCAAGGACTCCAAACAAGAATAAAACTATTGATATTATTACAATGACAGANAAATATGATGAAAGCAATCTTTTTTTCTGAAANTCTTCAAATTGTTGATCCATGTTTGGATATTAGTTTNCGTAAAAATAATGAACAAAATCAAATATTTAAAAAGATTTTGTTATAAGAAAATGTAAATTTGTTTAATATCAATGGCAGAACCCAAATGAAGTATAATTTTAGATCAATAGAAAAAAAATGGCAGAAGTATTGGGCGGAGAATAATACTTATCAAACTAATATTGATTTATTAAAGAAAAAATATTATGTAATGGATATGTTCCCATATCCAAGNGGAGAAGGTCTTCANGTAGGACATCCACTAGGTTATATAGCTTCAGATATTTATNCTAGATACAAAAAATTAAAAGGATATAATGTGCTTCATCCTCAGGGCTATGATAGTTTTGGTTTACCTGCGGAACAATATGCAATACAAACGGGCCAACATCCCAAAAAAACAACTGAAAAAAATATTAACACCTATAGAAATCANCTAGATAAAATAGGATTTTCATTTGATTGGTCCAGAGAATTTAGAACTAGTGACCCAGATTATTATAAATGGACTCAATTAATTTTTATTGAACTATTTGAATCATGGTATGATAAGGAACAAGATAAGGCNAGGCCAATAGATCAGCTAANAAAANTTTTNTGTAAATCAGGAAATTATAAGNTAAACGCTTCTTCAAATAAAAANACTNNGCAATTTTCTGCAGATCAGTGGAATGATTTTAATGAAGATAAAAAAGANAAAGTNNTACAAGANTACAGGATTGCATATTTAGCAGAATCAGAAGTTAANTGGTGTCCTGANCTAGGNACTGTATTAGCTAATGATGAAATTGTAAATGGTGTTTCTGAAAGAGGCGGNTACAAAATTGANAAGAGNTCAATGTTACAATGGAANATGAGAATTAGNGCATATGCAGATAGACTTTTAGATGGTTTAGAAAAAATTGATTGGTCAAGTNCAATGAAAGAAACCCAACGAAATTGGATTGGCAAATCAATAGGTGTTTCAATGAAGTTTAATGTTATTGACCATGATGATTCTATNGAGGTTTTNACTACTAGACCAGACACTATTTTCGGGGTTAGTTTTATGACTTTGGCTCCTGAGCATGATCTAGTATTAAAAATTACTACTAGCGAAAAAAGAGATGAAGTAGAGGAGTATATAAAATATGCATCAAATAGAACTGAGATAGACAGAATTTCAGATGTAAAAAAAATTACAGGCGTATTTACAGGAGCTTATGCTCAACATCCTATTAGTAAAAATAAAATTCCAATATGGATAGGAGATTATGTGTTATCTAGCTATGGAACTGGCGCAGTAATGTCAGTCCCAAGTGGAGACCAAAGAGATTATGACTTTGCAAAGTTTTTTGATATAGATATTCCTAATATTTTTAAAGATAAAAATATTTCAGATCAAGCTTTTGTAGATAAACAAGACTTCGTATTAGAAAATAGCTCTTTTTTAGATGGACTTACATATAATGAAGCTACAGAAGCTATTATTGCTATGTTAGAGAAGGAAAATATAGGGACTAAAGAAATTAATTATAGATTAAGGGATGCTGTTTTTTCTAGACAAAGATATTGGGGTGAACCATTCCCAGTCTATTACGTTAATAACATGCCAAAAATTATTGATAAGAAGTATTTGCCTATAAAGTTGCCAAATGTAGAAAAATACCTTCCAACTGAATCAGGAGAACCTCCATTAGGAAGAGCAGAAAACTGGGCATGGGATGAAAAAGAAAATAAAATTGTTGAAAAACACAGAATAGACAACAAAAAAATATTTCCTATTGAATTAAACACGATGCCAGGATGGGCAGGTAGTTCTTGGTATTTTTTAAGATATATTGACCCGAATAATTCCAATGAGATGTGCAGTAGAGAATCTTTGGATTACTGGTCAAATGTTGATTTATACATTGGTGGGAGTGAACATGCAACTGGACATCTGCTTTATTCAAGATTTTGGACTAAATTTTTATTTGATAGGGGAAAGATACCATTTGATGAACCATTCAAAAAATTAATAAATCAAGGGATGATCTTAGGGTCAAGCGCAATTATATATAGAATTACAGGAACTAATAAATACATTTCAAAGGATTTATTAAAAAATGAGAAGGTTGAAGAAATTCATGTTGATGTAGGTTTGGTTAATTTTTCAGATGAATTAGATATAGATGCTCTAAAAAAATGGCAGCCTATGTTTGATAAAGCAGAATTTATTTTCAAAAATTCTTTTGTTGTTGAGAGAAAAATTGAAAAAATGTCTAAAAGATGGTATAATGTGGTTAATCCAGATTTAATATGTGAAGAATATGGAGCAGACAGTCTAAGATTATTTGAGATGTTTTTAGGCCCTTTGGAGCAATATAAACCATGGAATACTTCTGGGATTATTGGTACCCATAATTTTTTAAAAAAATTATGGAGACTATATGTTGATGATTCAGGAATAAAAGTAAAACATGTAAAGCCTGGGAAAGACAGTTTAAAAACACTTCATAAAACAATAAAAAAGATTGATAATGATATAGAGACATATTCTTTTAATACAGCTGTTTCAAATTTTATGATTGCAGTAAATGAATTAACTGATCAAAAATGCATTAGCAATGAAATACTGTCTCCACTATTAATAATTCTATCTCCATATGTTCCACATATTACAGAGGAATTATGGAGCATGCTTGGGAATAAAGAGTCTATAACAAATGAATCTTTCCCTGTTTTTGAAAATAAATTTCTAAAGGAGGAAAGTAAAATTTATCCTGTTTCAATTAATGGAAAAGTGAGGCTGAAGCTAGAGTTATCACTTGATCTTAACAATAAACAAATAGAAGAGATTTTATTAAATCATAATGATGTTATTGCTAAGTTGGATGGTGCAAATCCAAAGCGAATTATTATTGTGCCTGGTAAAATAATTAATTTAGTTATTTAATTATGGAAACATTTTTGATAGTATTTTTTGTAGATGTAATTTTTATTGCACTAGCATATTTAGTAAATAAAGACAACGCTAAATATTTACTAGCAGGTTACAATACAATGTCAATTAAAGAGAGAGAAAAGTTTGATTTAGATAATTTTCTAATTTTTTGGAAGAATTTTTTTGTTAATCTTACTATATCGTCTACTTTAATATATGTAATATCATTTTTTATTTTTAATGATATTACAGCAACATTAATTTGGTCAGTAGCTCTGATGCTCCCATGGCCAATTTTTATTTACAAGGCACAAAAATTCCTGAGGTAATTTTTACAATTTAAATGGAACAATTTTTTCTTTAAAAGATATTTGATATTCTTCCAGTTCTTTTAAAATTGGAAGATATATTTCTTTTGAAACTGGAAGCTGAACTCCAGTAGATTTTATTAGATTATTCAGAATAGCCAGAGCGGCAATTGCAAGAGGCAATCCAACTGTTTTTGCCATTGCTGTATATGTTTCGTCTTCTCCTATACTAACCATAGTTGAATCTATTTGATACAATTTATTATTTTTTTTGTATCCAAATTTATGACACATAACTACCATATCTTTATCATCTTTTTCTAATTGCCATTTTTGTAAAAGTATGTGTTCTAATACTTGAGCAGGTGTTGCATTATTAAGAGGAATTTTTACCTTATCATCAAAAATATTTAATTCTAACAGTTTATTCCATATCACACTTTTTTCATTTAATCCAAACTTATTTTTGATTTTTGATTCTGTTGATTGATTTGAATTTGATGAAAGAAAATGTTCAATATAATCTTTATTACTCATTTTGTTTGAGCCTTTAATAATATAGCTATCATCTGTCATCCCAAGTGTGACAAATACGTCCCAGGCTTTAGAAAAGCCTGCCCTTCTTATAGTGCCTCTGAAAAGTGTGTCAATACCATCTAAATTATATATGCTCCTATATTTTAGTGAATCTCTATTGGCATAAGCTTCAAATTTGCCATATTTTTCAATTTCTAATGGTTCAATATTTTTAAAAAGATTTTTGTAGCTAATCTGTTTTAGCTTGCTTTCTTCAATGTATTTTGCGTCACCCCCTTGACCTGCTAGTATTACATTCCTAGAATTCCATGTGAATTTATAGTTCCATAAATTATTGTCACTTTCAGGAGCAATTAATCCTCCAGTATATGACTTGAACATGAACAATTCATTGCCATCATTTTTAATTTGATCTATTATTTTCATAGCGCTCATATGATCAATTCCAGGGTCAAGTCCAATTTCATTCATAAATATGATACCAGCTTTTTTAACCTGAGAATCTAACGAATACATTTCATCACTAATATATGATGCAGTTAAAAGACTTTTTTTATATATCAAACATTGTTTTGCAACATACATATGATACCTAGCAGGAAGCATAGAGATAACAATATCAGATTTAGAAATATAATCACTACTGATTTTTTCATTTAAAATATCAAACTTAATTGCTTTAGTTTTATTAGAATTAGTAGATAGTTTTTTTGCATTATCTATGTCTATATCTCCAATGGTTATAAAGAGATTTTCCTTTATAGATTTATTAACCAAATATTTTACTATATATGATGTAGATTTTCCTGCCCCTATTATCAATATGTTTCTCATTTATATCAAATAAAATATTAAGTAATATTACTAAAATAAAATTCTATTAATTAATAATTTTAGATTATTTTTATCAACTATTTATACAATTAATATAAGTTGTTATTATGGGTAATAGCTCTGATAATTCAAGCAATATTTCCTTAGATAATTATGGGATTTTTGATTCTAAAATTAATTACAATCTTTCTGTATCAGACCTGTATAAAATATCAATTTCAAAAAAATTAGGAAAGCTAACAGATCAGGGTGCTTTATCAATAAATACTGGAAAATTTACAGGAAGGTCTCCTAAGGATAGATATATTGTTAAAGATAGTATTACTGAAGATAAAGTTTGGTGGGGCGACATAAATATCCCAATTGAAGAATCTTCTTTTGAAAATTTGTATAAGAAAATAACTAATCATTTATGTAATAAGGAGCTTTATGTAAGAGATGCATATGCTTGTGCAAATCAAGAATGTAGAATTAACATTAGAACCATTTGCGAATTCCCTTGGAGTGATATTTTTGTTTATAACATGTTTCTAAGAATTCAGATGGAATCAATAAAAGAATTTACTCCCGATTGGACTATAATTAATGCACCTAACTTTTATGCAAATCCAGAAATAGACACTGTAAAAGCAGAAAATTTTTCAATAATTAATTTTACCAAGAGAATTATTATTGTTGGAGGCACTGGATATACAGGTGAAATAAAAAAAGGAATTTTTTCAGTGTTAAATTTTACTTTACCAGTTTTTAAAAATATTTTACCTATGCATTGCAGTGCCAATACAGGAAGTGATGGAGACACTTCTATTTTCTTTGGTTTATCAGGAACTGGTAAGACAACTTTATCTACTGATAGTAGTAGAAGGCTAATTGGAGATGATGAACATGGATGGAATTCAAAAAATGAGATTTTTAATTTTGAGGGAGGTTGTTATGCTAAGGTTATAAATTTATCTAAGGATAAGGAGCCTGAGATATATAATGCAATAAAACCTGGAGCATTATTAGAAAACGTAATTATTGATGATAAAGGTATAGTTGATTATGAAAACAAATCCATAACTCAAAATACTAGAGTTAGCTATCCTATCCATTTTATTGAAAATATTATGGTTCCTTCTCAAGGAGAAAATCCTAAAAACATCTTTTTTTTAACAGCAGATGCTTTTGGAGTATTACCTCCTATATCAAAATTAAATCCTTCTCAATCTGCATATCATTTTATTTCTGGATATACATCAAAAGTTGCTGGAACTGAGACTGGTATTAATGAGCCAGAGCCATCATTTTCAGCTTGTTTTGGAGCTCCATTTATGCCATTACACCCAACAGTTTATGCGAAAATGTTAATTGATAAGATGAAAAACTCAAAAGTCAATGTTTGGCTAGTTAATACTGGATGGACTGGAGGTCCATATGGTATTGGAAAAAGAATGGAATTGAAATATACAAGAGCTATGATAAATGCTGCAATGGACGGGGAATTAGATGAAATGAACAAAAATAATTATCATATTCATTCAGTTTTTAATGTACATCAACCAAGAGAATGCCCTAATGTCCCCTCAGAAATTTTAAGCCCAAGACAAACTTGGAACAATGATTCAGAATATTATAAAAAGGCATACATGTTATCCAGATTTTTTATAAAGAATTTTGAAAAATTTAAGGAATATGCTGATAGCACTATTTTAGATGGAGCACCTAACTTAAAATAATAATCTATTTCTTATTTTTTTTAGATATATAATTGTCTAAAGCCATTGTCATCGAAGGAAATTTTGGTGAAGGAGCATAGATATCTACGCTGAGACCTTTTTCCTCAACAGCCTTTTTTGTTATTGAACCAAATACTGCGATTTTAGTCCCATTTTGTTTAAATTCTGGAAAATTATGGAATAGCGACTCTATCCCAGAAGGACTAAAGAAAACTAATACATCGTATGTGACATCAGATAAATTAGATAGATCACTTATAACAGTTTTATAAAAAATGCATCTTTTCCATTTAATATCTAGACTTTCAAGCAGTTTTGGTACCTCAGGCTTTAGTTTATCAGTAGTAGGAAGCAAAAAACTCTCGTCTTTATGTTTAGATATTACAGGACATAGTTCTTCAAAAGATCTTTTTCCTACATAAATCTTCCTTTTTCGATATACAACATATTTTTGAAGATAGAATGCTACTGCTTCGGATTGACAAAAATATTTCATAGAATCAGGTACTTTAAATCTCATTCTTTCACAAATTCTAAAAAAATGATCTACTGCGTACCTGCTTGTTAATATTATAGATGAAAATTTAGATAAATCAAGCTTTTGTAGTCTAATCTCTTTAAGGGTTGCTTCTTTTACATGTATAAAAGGAACAAAATCCATTTTTAACTTCCTTTTTTTCTGAAGTTCAAAAAAGGGTGAATTAACCAATGTTGGTTTAGGTTGTGATATTAAAACTGTCTTTATTTTGCCCATTATTAAAGATCTAAATTTCTCTTATAGAGAAATAAAAAAATTATACAATAATATATATGGTATAATTTCGAGTGTGCAAAGATACAAAATAAACAAGAGTTTTATGGGCCAAAATAATTAAGCAATTCAATCCTAAATCCAATAAATCAATGG
>PACY01000016.1 GCA_002700405.1 Flavobacteriaceae bacterium
TTTCTAACTGATATAATAATAACCGTATCTAATGATCAAGATGTAAACTGCATAATTAATAGTGACCCTATACAACTATATGCTTGTCCTCCAGCAAATGATAATTGTAGTGGTTCTATAGAAGCTGTAGTAAATACAGATCAGTCCTGTTTATTAACTACCTCTGGGACATTGTCTGGTGCTTCTCCTTCAGGGAATGCTAGTTCATGCTTGGCGAGTGCTGATGATGATGTATGGTTTAATTTTGTTGCTTTAAGTGAAGTTCAGTTAATTTCAGTTGTAGATATTACTGGATCAACAACGAACCTAGGCCATGCCTTATATATTGGTACTGGAGATGTTGATTGTACTACGCTAACTGAACTATATTGCAGTAATGACACCTCTAGTATAACTCCAGACCTAACCCCTGGAGCTACTTATTATGTAAGAATATTTTCAAATGGCACAGATAATGAAAACGTAGATTTTGAGCTTTGTATTAAAGACGCTCCTGACAACACAGCCTGTGAAAATGCATCAAATTTTTGTGGTGAAGGTGGTGCATTATATGGATCTAATATTTTTGATTTTCCAAGTTTAGGTCAAATTGCTTGCTTATATACTACTCCGAATCCATCATGGAATATTCTTCAAGTTGGTGAATCTGGAAATATAGATATACAGATTGTTCAAAATACTGCATTTGATGATAATGGAAATCCTGTTGGTAATGGCCTAGATGTTGATTTTGTTTTATGGGGCCCATTTGATTCTTCTGAAAATTTTTGTGAAGATGGAGTGTTAGATCAGGGATGTCCAGATCCTGGGAATTGCCCTAATAATACATCAAATCCTAATTTCTATCCTTATGGGAATATTGTTGATTGTAGCTATTCTGTATATAGTGTAGAAAATCTAACAATTGAAAATGCTGTAAGTGGAGAAATATATGTCCTTCTTGTAACAAACTATTCTAATCAATCAGGAATTATCCAAATTGAACAAACAAATGCAGGACAGACTGGAGCAGGGTCTACCATTGCAAGTATTGAAGTAGATTTAGGCGAAAGTCAAGATTTGTGTGGATATCCTAATTATGAGCTAAATGCAAATTCTCCGTTTGCAGATTATTATGAATGGTATCAAGATGGTGTAATGATTGCTGATGCTAATGATGCAATCTTAGAAGTTACCGATACTGCAGTTTATAGTGTTATTGTCTATGATCAAGAATGCAGTGCAACAGCTGAAGATTCTGTTACTATTAATTTTTATAGCGAAGCTGTCGCGAATCAAGCAGATAATCTAGTAACTTGTGATGATTCAAGTGCAGATGAAATTGAAGATTTTGATTTAAGTATAATGTCAAATAGTATTCTGGGAGATCAAGATAGCTCTGAGTTTGTTGTTACATATTTTCTAAGCATAAGTGATGCTCAAAATAATATAAGTCCCATTTCATCCCCTTATACTAATATTGCAAATCCCCAAACTATTTACGCTAGAGTTGAACACATAAATGCAGTTGGTTCAAGTTCTGGCTGTTTTGCAACCACTAGTTTTGATTTAGTTATTTCTGGACCAACTCCTGATGCGATCTCACCAGGAGAAGTAATTATATGTACAGATCAAAGTGAAGATGGGATAGAAAGCTTTAACCTTTCAGATCAAGATGATATTATATTAAGCGGTCAGGATTCTGAATTATTTGACATCTCTTATTATCTGTCAGAAGAAGACGCTTTAAATTCAACTAATGCATTAGATCCTATCATTGAAAACTCAACTAATCCTCAGGCTATTTATGCAAGAGTGGAGAGTAATGAAGCTTATGATTGTTATACGATAACTAGTTTTAATTTAGCAGTATGTCAAATTCCTGAAGGCATATCTCCAAATGGTGATGGATATAATGATGCATTTATTCTAAATGGATTTAATGTTAATACGCTATATATCTATAATAGATATGGAACACTTGTATACAAATCAAATAATTATAATAATGATTGGGAAGGCCAATCAAATGACGGAAAAAAATTGCCAGTAGGAACATATTTTTATCATATGATTCATGATGATAATTTAAACAAAACTGGATGGGTATATTTAAACTATTAGATTACTATATTTTGTATTTGGCTTTTACTAAAATATATACTAGTTTTATTAGAACTAACTGATTCAATGCTACGGTCTTAATCTATCTGATTATTTTTTGTAAGCCTCTGAAATATTTTGTTAATGATTATGAAAAAAATTACGCTATTTATTTTATTATTAGTATTTGCTCAATATTCTTTTGGTCAAATAATTAATGAGCCTGCAAATTGGCCAAATTCAGATTGGACAACCTATGGAAATTACGGTGCAGCAGGTCTTTTAGCTGATCCTGCTACTGATAGCTCCTTTAGTTTTGATGATGATGCTACAGGAAGCACATCGGATGATGATATAGCATCAGAATCTCCAATTATTGATTTAACGCCAGCATATAATGGCAGTGAAAATCAAATAGTAATTAGTGGAAACTATAATCATAATGATATTGGAGGAATTCTTTCTGTAGATTATTGGGATGCTGATTCATCAAGCTGGGTTTCAGTATTAGAATTAGGCGATACTTCAGCTGATACTTCAAATTGGTGTGGAGGAGCACTGGTAGTTTTTGAAACTGGTTTTGATATTGGCAGTTTTAGTGCTAATCAATTATCAAATTTCAAGTACCGTTTTTCTTATGATGATGCTGATGGATGGCAATGGGGATGGTGTATAAATAATGTCAGCTTAATTTCAAATGGAGGATCTGCTCCAAACTGTGATGCTGCTGTTACTTCTCCTGCTGATGGAGATACAAGTGTATTGGTTAATTCTACAGTTAATTGGAATTCAGCTAGTGGATTCCCTGANGGATATTACTTTTCATTAGGAACTACTAGTGGTGGAGTTGATATTTTAGATTCTGTAGATGTTGAAAATGTAAATTCATATGATTTAACTAATCTTGACTATAGCACTACATATTATATTACAATACTGCCATACAATGGCTCAGGATCCGCTACAGATAGTTGTACTTCTTATAGTTTTACAACACAAGCAGACCCAAATACTACAGTAGATTGTAATGGCGGGCCAGTTACTACTACTTTCTGTTATGACACAGGATTAGAAAACTCATATTCATTTATTAGCAGTGATGGTGGTCCATTAAATCTAACCATTGATTCTGGTGAAGTAGAAAATGGCTGGGATGAACTTTTTGTATATGACTCAGATGGTGTTACTGAATTAACTCCTGCACAACCTTTTTATGGCAATGGTGGAAATGTTTCAGGATTAACTTTCCAGTCAAGTGGAGATAATATAACCATTTTGATTCAAGAAGATACAAGTATTAGTTGTGCTTCAAGTACTTCTATAGATCCTATAACAATAACTGTTTCATGCGCAACATGTGTAAATCCAACAGTTGATTTTGAAATGGTAAGTGATTGCCTTAATGCTCCTCAATTCTTTGTTGATGTAGATGTTACAGATTTAGGATCTGCAGGAAGTCTCACAATATCTGATAATCAAGGAAGCACTAATGTAAGCGCATCAACTACTGGGACATATCAATTTGGACCTTATGCAAATAATACTGATGTACAAATTAATGTAGCAAATGATGATGATGCCAACTGCTTTGCAAATAGTGGCTCAATGACTCAAGAATTTTGTGCAGTAACTCTTGTTGACTGCGCAGCAGGGCCAATATCAACCTCCTATTGTTATGGCAATAATGATACCTCTCAATTTGAATATGTAAGCTCTGATGGATCTCCATTAAATCTAACAATAGACTCAGGATTAATAGAAGCAGGATGGGACATTATAATAATTACGGATTCTGACGGGAGTATTCTTTATCAAGGAGACAATGGGGGGAACCTAACAGGATTAACATTCCAGTCAAGTGGAGATACAATATATTTTGGTGTACAAACTGATAGTTCTATAAACTGTCAAACAAGTGCAACATATGCTGGTGGTATTGACTATACAGTGGCCTGTGCTACATGTACAAATCCAGTAGCAGAATATACAGTCATTGATGATTGTGCCAACGGAGATCAATTCTTAATTGATGTCAATATAATAAGNATGGGAGATGCAGAGTCTCTAACAATATCTGATAATTATGGAACAGCTACTGGCCAGGCTACTGAAACTGGAGTAGTACAAATGGGGCCATATCCGTTTTTTAATAGTATAGAAATAACCGTGTCTAATGATCAAGANGTAAACTGTGTGATTGGCAGTAATCCAATTCTAATGTATTCATGTCCTCCAGAAAATGATAATTGTGATCAAGCTACTGTAATTACTCCTAACTCTGATTCATCATGTACAGAATCAGCATCTGGTAATTTAGTTGGAGCAACTCCTTCTCCAGAAGGAAATACTTGTGGTGGTTCTGCTGATGATGATGTATGGTTTGAATTCACCGCTACATCAGAAAATCATGCCATAACTATATATAATATAGTGGGTAACACACAAGACTTGTATCATGTGCTTTATGAAGGAAGTCAGTGTGATGATTTAACTCAAATTTATTGTAGTGATGCTAATGATAGTGTAGCAAATGGATTAACTATAGGNGATACGTATAGCATAAGAGTGTATTCATATACTGCTGCTTTATTAGACTATTTAACATTTGATATATGTGTTTATACAATTCCTCCTCCAATAACAACAAGTGCAACAGAATACACAGTGGAAGAAATTGTAACAGAAGTCTTAATAAATTCTGAATGTAACCAAGCCTTTAATGTTACCTATAGTACTGGAACTGATTATGGCAGNACAAATGGAATAGGATATTTTGAATCAAATGGCTCTACATGGCCTTTTGAAAGCGGCTTAATTATGACCTCTGGTGATATTGCAAATGCAGTAGGTCCAGAAAGTGGAGTGATTAGTGATGGTAGTTATGCTTGGGTAGGTGATGGTGATTTAGAAGCAGCTATTCCNGGACTAAATGCTGGTGACACAAATAATGCGTCAATACTTGAATTTGATTTTGTTCCTGTGACAGATCATATGAGCTTTGACTTTATATTTGCAGCTGAAGAATATGGGACATTTCAATGTACATTTACAGATGCTTTTGCATTCCTATTAACAGATTCCGCTGGGGTTACCACAAATCTTGCAATTGTCCCAGGGACTACTGATGCGATTTCTGTTCTTTCTGTTAGAGATGANGAATGGAATGCTAGTTGTCCATCAGTAAATGAAGANTTCTTTGGAAATTATTATGGNCCTGGAGGTTTAGCTCCTCTTACAAGTCCTACAAATTTTATTGGCCATACAATTCCTATGACTGCTGAAGCTGATGTTATACCAAATGAATTGTATCATATAAAATTAATTGTAGCAGATGATGGCGACACGTTATATGATTCAGCAGTGTTTATTGATGCTGGAAGTTTTGATATTGGAACTTTAGATCTTGGAGATGATATTTTACTTTCTTCAGGAAATGCATTATGTCAAGGACAAGAAATGACTTTGAATGCAGGAGGATTACCTAATAATTCAACTATTGAATGGTACATGGATGGAAACTTGATTGAAGGAGAAAATGGAGTTAACCTAACTGTAAGTGAAACAGCTTTTTATAGTGCAACTATAACAATTGACAATACAGATTGTGCATACTCAGATGAAATTTTAGTTGAATTCTTTCCTACTCCAGAGATTTCTGCAGTTGAAGATAATATATTAAAATGTGCAAATGAATCTTANANTCTTGAAGTAGATGTAGCTAATAGNGCCCAGATGAATTCATTAACATATATATGGTCATTGGATGGTGTAGATTTACAATGGGGGTCTGATAATACATATAATTTAGATGAAATTGCAGAAGAATCTGGTGAATTCATTGTAACAGTATTTGANGATACAACTTATTGTTGGGGTCAAACTACTATTCAAGTAGGTTTCTATGAGAATAGCTATTGTATTGATCTTCCTCAAGGACTATCTCCAAATGGTGATGGATATAATGATTGTTTAATACTTGATCATCTTGAGGATAGAGAAGATATTGATAAAATAGAAGTCTTCAATAGATACGGGTCAAAAGTATATGAGTTGAACGAATATATAGATCAATGGTGCGGAACAGATCAAGACAATGAGGAATTGCCAGTTGGAACGTATTTTTATATTATATATTTTAACTCAGATAAAGAGCCTATAACAAGTTGGATATATTTAAATTATTAACAAGTCAAGAAGTAAAAAAATGAAAAAAAATACTATAATCCTGTTACTTTTCTTTTTTGCATTATCAATTAATGCTCAACAAGATCCTCAGTATACTCAGTATATGTATAATATGAATGTTATTAATCCTGCATATGCTGGATCAGTAGAGGGAATTGGTATTGGTATGCTATACAGAAATCAGTGGGAAGGATTGGAAGGGGCTCCTACAACTGGGACAATGAATATTCACTCTGCTATTGGGAAAAATGTAGGATTAGGGGTTTCCATAATTTCTGATGATATTGGTCCAGTTAAGGAAACTAATATTTATGCAGATTTTTCTTATACTTTAAATCTTTCCAATAGTAATAAATTAGCCTTTGGATTAAAGGCTGGTTTTACCTCACATGATATTGGATTAATAGATTTAGATATAATTCACCCTAATGACCCTTTCTTTGCAAACAATATTAATGAGACTACTCCTAATATTGGTGCAGGACTTTATTTTTATAATCCAAATCGATATTATGTATCTGTTTCAATGCCAAATATTTTAAATTCAGTTCATCTAGATGCTGATGAATACAATATTGGCTCTGAAACTCAGCATCTCTTTGCTGCAGCTGGCTATGTCTATGATATTTCTGAAGATTTTAAACTTAAGCCGCACGTGTTTATGAAATATGCTTTTGACAGCCCTGCAAGTATTGATATAAATGCAAATTTATTTATGTATGATCTAGTTGAAGTTGGTATTGGATATAGACTAGATGATGCAATAACTGGAATGATAAATTTTCAAGTAAGCCCTTCTGTTAGAATTGGATATGCTTACGATAACACGCAATCAGAATTAAATTATTACACAAAATCATCTCATGAGATCTTTATCAATTTTGATATTAGCTTTATAACTAAAGTTTCAAGATCTCCTAGATATTTTTAATCATAAGCTAGAATTACTATGAAGAATATTTTTATACTTTTTACTTTAACTTTTTTGAGCATTTCAACAATATATGGTCAAAATAATAGTACAAAAAAAGCCGACAAACACTTTTCAAGATTAGAGTTTGTTAAGGCTGCAGAAGAATACTTAGAATTAATAAATAAGGGTAATTCTGGAGATTATGTAATAAGTCAATTGGCAGAATCCTATTATAACATATTTAATACTATTGAAGCTGAAAAATGGTATAGTAAAATTGTTGACTCGTCAGATGCTGAAGTAATTTATAAATATGCACAAATGTTAAAAGCAAATGGCAAATATAAATTATCTAATGAATGGATGAATAAATTTGCAGACATGAGGCCATATGATAATAGGTCAACTGCATTCAAAAAAGACCCAAATTATTTGACTAAAATAATTAATAAAGGCAAAAGATTTAATGTGCAAAACCTAGATATAAATAGTGAATACTCTGATTTTGGAGGTGTCCTTTTTGAAGATAACATATACATAACATCTGCAAGAAACGATAAGAGAAAAAAATATGGCTGGAATAATGAACCTTTTTTAGATATATATAAATTTGATGTTGATCAAGGGTCATATTTGAATGAGCAAATATTAGAAGATGTTATAAATACAAAATATCATGAGGGTATGGTTGCATTTAGTGCTGATGGTGAAACAATGTATTTTACTCGTGAAAGCCTATTTGATAAATCATATTATAAAGATTCTCTAAACTATAATAATCAGATGGGAGTTATTCATCTTTATAAGGCTACTCGATGCACTAAAAAACACATTACATGGAAAGATAATGGGAAATGTAAGTTTTCGCATGAATGGAGTAATGCTACCCGTTTAGAAATTAATAGCCCAAATTATTCAATAAAAAACCCTTCAATTAGCTGTGATGGTGAAATGATTTATTTTTCTTCAGATATGCCAGGGGGATTTGGGAAATTTGATATATATAAAGGAGAAATTGATAGTATTGGAAATATAAGTAATGTTAAAAACCTGGGGCAAAAAATAAATACTGAAGGTCAAGAAATGTTCCCACATGTTTGCTGTGATAACATACTATATTTTTCATCTGATGCACATTTAGGCTTAGGAGGTATGGATGTCTTTTATACCAAACCAGTTGATGGAAAATGGACAACTCCAAGAAATGTTGGAATTCCAGTAAATAGTAATGCAGATGATTTTGCATTTATTCTTGCTAAAAACTGTGAAGATGGATTTGTGTCATCTAATCGATCTGGAGGAAAAGGTAGTGATGATGTCTATGCAGTAAAAAAATTATTGCCACTATGTGATATTTTACTAACTACAAATATTCTAGATTCTAAAACAAAAGAACCAATCTCATTTGCTACTACATCTATCTCAGATAATACAGGTATAGTTGATAATACCAAAATGACCACTGAAAAAGGCTTAGCAGAATTTATGATTGAATGTGAAGATAAAATTCAATTAATGGTAAGTAAAACAGGTTATGAAAGCAAAATGCTTGATCTTACATTCACTGATATTCCTCCACCAGTATTGGATGTTTATTTAGACCCTATTGAAGAAATAATAGTAGAGGAAAAAATAAATTTAAATCCAATATATTTTGATTTTGACAAATCTAATATTACAAATCAAGCTGCATTTGAATTAGATAAACTTGTTGCTATAATGGAGAAATATCCTGAAATGATAATTAGAGCTGAGTCACATACAGATGCTAGAGGGCCTGCTGCATATAACAAAGGGCTTTCTGATAGAAGAGCAAAGGCTACAGCTCAATATGTTATTTCTAAAGGCATTAGTGAAGACAGAATCTCAGGCATAGGAAAAGGAGAAGAAGAAGCTAAAGTTGATTGTAGTCAAGGATGTTCAAAAGAAGATCATGCTCAAAACAGACGATCTGAGTTTATAATAGTTTCAAGATAAATTTTTAGATTGTAGGTATGAAAAATATATTTCTGAAATTATTAGTAATAATATTTTTAATTAACCCCTTAAATTCCTTTTCTCAAAACAATGATAATGCTGCAGTAGCAGGCGCAGTAGTTGCTGCTGGAATTATTGCTGCTCTTTCTGTTGAAAATGCAAAAGAATCTTTTGAACTAAGAGCTACAGAATGGATATTAAATAATACTAGCATGACAAAGTTTAATGTTCAGACAATTGCATTTAGCGGAGTTAAAATGAAGGATATGTCTTATGCTTCTGTAATCCCATTTAGGGTATATGAATATGATATAA
>PACY01000017.1 GCA_002700405.1 Flavobacteriaceae bacterium
AAGATTTAAATGACCAACTTCACTGTTCCCCATTTGCCCCTCTGGTAAGCCAACACTAATTCCATCAGTTTTTAGATTAGCGTTCGGATATTTTTTATACAAGTTGTCAATAAATGGTGTGTTTGCCCTATCAATAGCAGAAATATTAGGGTCATTTGATTTGCCCCATCCGTCTAAAATCATTAGAATTACCTTTTTATTCATAGAACTTTAAAATAAGTTCAAAGATAAAATAAATCCCCCCTAATTTAGAAGTTTATTTAAATTAAACTTAGGTTCTATTTCAAACGGATCATGATCTTTTTTAAAAATTCTTGCTGTATTTGGTCCATTTAAAATTATACTATTTTCATTTACTTCAAGATAACTTCCTTCTCTAAGGCCTATTACTATTTGATCATTAAATTGGTGAAATTCTTTTATCCTTACTTCTCTACTTTCGCCCATATGTGAACTCCCCTTAATAGGATCTAAATAATGTGGATTAATGTTAAATGGAACTAGATTTAGACTATTTAAGCTAGAAGGATGTATAATAGGCATATCATTAGTTGTGCCAATTGTTATTCCGCAGATATTAGAACCTGCACTAGTTCCTAAGAATGGAGTGCCAGAATTCACTTTATTAGTAATTTTTTCAGATAATTTATATTCCTGAATTTTATCTAGAAGCAAAAATGAATTTCCACCACCTATAAAAATACCATCACATGAATCAATGTTTTCAATTGGATTATCATAATTATCAATTCCAACAATACTTAAATTTATTTTATTAAATGTGTCTGAGACAAGCTGTGTATAGGCTTTATGGGAAATGCCATTAGGTCTTGCATAAGGAATAAATAGGATATTCTTAGAATTACTAAAAAGGGTTTTAATTACTGGAAATAAATATTCTAAGTAATTACTTCTAAAAATTGTAGAAGTACTTGCCAAAATCATTTTTTTCATAAAAAAATCCAACTAAGTTTAGTACAAATAAACTTACTCATTATATTTGTATAATGCTATTAAACCATTTTGTTTTATTTATTAGTGGAGCTGAGATAGGTATTATAATATTTATAGCTGTCCTTGTTATGGGTACGGATAAAATACCCGATTTTGCAAGATCTTTAGGTAAGGGAATTAATGAAATTAAACATGCTACTAATGAAATAAAGAGTGAAATAAAAAAATCTTCATCAGAAATAGATGGTAAATCCTCTGATATCAAAAAGGAAATTGATAAGGTAAAAGATGATATAGATAATATTTCATCTTCAATAAAGAGAGATCTATAGTTTTACTTTTTTCTACTTATACTTATACCATCTCTGATGGGAAGTATTACGGTTTCCATATCTGACCTTTGATTTAATACTTTATTGAAATTATCTATTTCTTTTGTACTTAAATCATCTTCTTTTATAGGCAATGTTACTTTCTCACTCCATAGTACATTATCAGTAATTAAAACACCATTAGTGTTTAGTTTATTTACTAATATTTCTAAATATTTGGCATAATTCTCCTTGTCTGCATCTAGAAAAATTAGATCAAATTCTAAGTTTATAGTATTCATTAATTTTAATGCATTTCCAAGATGCTGAAAAATTTGATTACCATAATTGGATCTGTTGAAGTATTTTCTTTGAAAATCAAATAATTCTTCATTCTTGTCTATGGTATGCAATTCTCCATCATTTCTCATTCCTTCAGCTAGGCACAAGGTAGAATAACCTGTATATGTTCCAATTTCAAGAATATATTTAGGCTGTGTTAATTTTGAAATCATACTTAAAATTCTACCTTGATAACTACTGCTGAGCATTCTTGGATATAGAATTTTCAATTTAGTTTCTCTTGAAAGCTTTTTAAGTAGATCAGATTCCTTATTAGAGTGGTTTTTGATATAATCATTTAATGTTGTATTAACAAAATTCATTTAGACATACTATTTATTTTTTATTAAGTGATTAAATTGATTGCTGAACTTTTCAAATCTAGGATTAGATACTTTTATTATATAGATATTGTTCTTATTATTCTTTTTAAAATCTTGATGATAATCTTCTGCAATCCAAAATTTTTGGAAAGGATATAGTTCAGCAGCTACTTTCAAGGAGAATTCCTTTTTCAGATATAAAATTTTATTTTTAGCTATTGTCATTTCTTGTTTATTTTGGAAAAATATAATTGATCTATATTGAGATCCATTATCTGGTCCCTGGCCATTAATTTGTTCAATATTTTGAGAACCAAAATAAACATCAACTAATTCACTAAAATTAATAATCTTAGGATTGTAAATTACTTCTATTGTTTCAGCATGTCCAGTTGTTTCAGTATTTACTAGCTTATACGTTGGATCATCTGTAAAACCTCCTGAATATCCGCTATTTACTTCCGTTACCCCTTTTAAGCTTTCATATATTGCTTCAACACACCAGAAGCAACCACTTGCAAAATAAGCTTTGTGGATTTCATCACTATTCACTTGAACAGGCTCAAGATTTTTAACCTTATTGAGTTGTGAAATATAGTTTTGTCCACTACTAAAATTATAATAGAGAAAAAGAGTTAAACATAATTTAATCGATAGTGATTTCATTCTATAAAAAAAGCTCCTAAATATAGAAGCTTTTTTTTTATTTTAATAGTTTAGAAGGTGTTTTTATATTTTAGAAAATAACTTTTCCATTTTAACTTTTTGTTCAGTTGCAAGAACTTCATCAACTAAAATTCTTCCACTGTGTTCATCAGTTATAATTTTTTTTCTTGAAGCAATTTCCATTTGAATTTGTGGAGGGATAGTAAAGAATGATCCTCCAGCTGCTCCTCTTTCAATTGGTACAATTGCAAGTCCATTTTTCACACTTGCTCTAATTCTAGTATATGCAAATACTAATCTGTCTTCGATACGTTTCTTGTAATCTTCAGATTTTTTAAGTAAAACTGTTTCTTCCTTTTCAGTCTCTTTTAGTATTTTATCTAATTCACTTTTTTTATGTTTTAGATGTTTATTTTTTTCTGAAGTAATTGATTTTATTTCGTCAATTGATTCATTTTTTTGTTCAATTTGAACCTTAAATTCGTTAATGTTTTTTTCAGCCAATTGAATTTCAAGCTGCTGAAATTCAGTTTCCTTTGTAAGTGAATCAAATTCTCTATTATTTCTAACATTCTTCTGTTGCTCAGTATATTTTTTTATCAATACTTTTGCTTCAGCAATTATATTCTTTTTAATGGATATTTGTTCATTAATTTCTTCAAGACCTTGCTCAGATTTTTCAATTCTACTCTTTAGCCCTTCAATCTCATCTTCTAAATCCCTAACTTCTAATGGAAGTTCACCTCTAATATCTCTAATCTTATCTATTCTAGAATCAATTAATTGTACATTATACAGTGATCTTAACTTCTCTTCTACTGTTATTTCTTTCTTTTTAGCCATTTAATTATACGTTATTGGATTAGTATTTGTTTTTGATAAAACGATCGCAAAATTAGGAATTTTTTTCTTAAGTATATCATACATTAATTTTTTTGTGTATTGTTCGCTTTCGTAATGACCAATGTCAACCAAAAGAATCTTGTTTTCTGCTCTAAAATAATCATGATATTTTAGATCTGAAGTTACAAATGCATCAGCACCATTATTAATTGCATCTTCAATAGCAAAACTACCTGATCCACCTAATACAGCTATGGTGTTTATTTTATTTCCTAATTTTTTTGAGTGTTTAATTGATTTAGATTTCATTTTAGTTTTTAAGAAACCTAGAAACTTGTTTTCAGTCATTGATTTGCTTAATTCACCTATCATTCCCATTCCTATATTTTGATTAAGATTATCTAGCGTAGTAATTTCATATGCAATTTCTTCATAAGGATGATTTTCTTTTAATGCACTAATTAATTTTTTCTCAAGATGTTTTAGAAAAGTTATATTAACACATACTTCTTGTGTTTCAATATAATTAAGTTTGCTTCCAATTATTGGATTTGAATTTTCATTTCCTTTAAATGAGCCTAATCCTTCATAAGAAAAACTACAATTATCATATTTTCCTAATGATCCTCCCCCAATCTTAAATATTTCTGATTTTAATTTAGCTACATTTTTAGATGGGATGTATGTTGTTAGCTTTTTTATAGTTTCTCCTTTTGGTATTAAAATTCTACAATTTTTAATTCCTAATTTTTGACATATTGTACTATTGACCCCATTTATTGAATTATCAAGTGAAGTATGCAGGGCTACTATTGATATATTGTTTTTAATTGCTTTGTGTATTACCCTTTCAACATATGTTTTTGTAGTTATACTTTTTATTTCATTGAAAATAATTGGGTGAAAGCTTACAATAAGATTACATTTTAATTTTATTGCCTCTTCAACTACTGATTCAGTGGAGTCAAGAGTAACTAATATCCCTTTCACTTTTTGATTGTATTCACCTATTATCAACCCTACATTATCAAATTCTTCAGCATAGCATAAAGGGGCAAATTCATCTAAATAGTCTATTACATCTTTGACAATCATATATTTTTATTTTTTTCAAAGATAAATAATTACTTTAGTTGCTATGAAATTGATAAAAAAAATATTTTTATCTATTATAAGTATTCCTTTTTCAATAGTTACATTAATAAGGAATTCACTATATGATATAGGATTATATAAATCCTCTGAATTTAATATTCCTATAATCTCTGTCGGGAATCTAGTTTTAGGAGGTTCAGGAAAGACTCCAACAATTGAATATTTAATAAGATTATTATCTAAAAATTATAAAATTGCTGTATTAAGTAGGGGGTATGGCCGAAAATCAAATGGGTTTATTATAGCTGACTCTAACTCAGATGCTAATTTAATAGGGGATGAGCCAATGCAATATTTTAGAAAGTTTAAGGATATAGTTGTATCTGTTGATTCTGATAGAACAAGAGCAATTAATAAATTAATCAATTTGAATTTAAAGCTTGAAATCATTTTATTGGATGATGCTTATCAACACAGAAAAGTTAAACCTAAAACATCCATATTATTAACTGAGTATAGTAAAATTTATTCTGAAGATTATATTTTCCCTTTAGGTAATTTAAGGGAATCAGTTGCTAATGCCAAAAGAGCAGATATTATACTGGTAACAAAATGTGATAAAAATATTAATCAAAATCATAAAATTAAGACTATCCAAAAATTAAACGCTAATAAAAATCAAAAAATTTATTTTAGTTCAATTAAATATTCAAATATGGTATATAGTAAGGAAGATAAAAAGTCTATAGATGATTTAAAAAACAGAAAATTTATTTTAGTTACAGGAATTGCAAATAGCTCTAATATGGTTAATTATTTAAAAGATAAAGGATACGATTTTAATCATTTATCATTTAATGATCATCATAATTATTCAGATTCAGATATAAGTGATATAAATGCCAATGAGTTAGTTATTACTACTGAGAAGGATTATGTTAAACTATATTCAAGGGTTACAACTAAACTATTCTATTTACCTATAGAATTTATTATTGATAATGAAGAAGAATTTAATAATCAGATATTATATTCTATTTAAGAATAATTCTTATTAATTAATATGTTTTTGTGCTCTGTATGATGACCTTACTAAAGCACTACTCTCAACATGCCTAAAGCCCATTTTCAATCCAATTTCTTTATATTCTGCGAACTCTTCAGGAGTAATAAATCGTTGAACCTGAAGATGTTTTTTGCTTGGCTGAAGATATTGTCCTATTGTTATTACATCAACTTTTGCCTCATTTAACTCATTCATCGTCTCAATAACTTCTTCTTTGAATTCTCCAAGTCCAAGCATTATACCAGATTTTGTTCTTCTTTGTCCAGCGTCTTTTAAATATTTTAGTACTTCTAAACTTCTATCATATTTGGCCTGTATTCTAACTTGCTTTGTTAATCTTCTTACGGTTTCAATATTATGTGAAATTACTTCAGGCTCTACATTAACAAGTCTATCAATGTGCTCATGAATTCCTTGAAAGTCAGGAATTAATGCTTCAATTGTAATTCCAGGGTTATATTCTCTAACTTTTTTAATTGTTTCAACCCATAATTTACTACCCATATCATCTTTTAGATCATCTCTATCAACACTAGTTAACACAGCGTGCTTAATTTTCATAATCTGGATTGATTTAGCAACTTTTTCAGGCTCTTCCCAATCTACTGGATCAGGTCTNCCCGTTTTAACTCCACAAAATTTACATGAACGAGTACAAANATTTCCCAATATCATAAATGTAGCAGTTCCTTCACCCCAACATTCACCCATATTTGGACANCTTCCTGAAGTACATATTGTATGCAAATTATACTTNTCTACTANATTTCTTAATTGNGTNTATTTATCTCCAATAGGAAGCTTAACNCTAAGCCATTTTGGTTTTGGCTGATGCTTAACTTCCTTTTTTTTAAGTTCAACTTTATGCCAAGTTAAATTNTCTCTGATTTCTGTAGAATTTCCAGCCATTTTATTTTCATTTTTCATCAGCAGTANAAAGATATAAACTATATATTAAATTTATAGGCCTTTCNTTAAAAACCATATACTAAAACCTANAAGNAAAATAATTCCAAGAATACTTATGATATGTAATATTATNGAAGGCCTGTATTGTTTTGGNGTATTTTTACTNCTTATNANAACATAATTNATTATAGCATANAAGGGAGCNGTTAAGAATGAAAGGATTGTAGCAATTTTAATTAGCAGTCCCATTTTTGAGGAAAAGACAAAAAATATAAAAATGGTGCCAATAGATAATATAGCTAGCCATATTAAGTATCCATGTTTAAAATCATTATTTAGTAATAATTTTGTTGTTTTATCCATAGATCTTGGNGANGCATCAAGAGTAGTAATTGTAGTNCTTAACATAGTTGTAAATGCAGCTATTCCAATAATATAATATGACCAATTNCCAAGNCTTGATGTATACATTTCAATTAGTTGATTAGAGAATGAGCTTGCAGATGNACTAAATGAATTTTCACCNCCAAACATAACTAAATAACCTAAAGACATAAAAGCAATACCTAAAATTATNGTCCCTATATAGCCTACATTAAAATCAAATAGTGATGATTTATAATTNAAATCTTTATTTGATTTCTGTTTTTCGAGGGACCACAATGAATGCCAGACAGAAANATCCATTGGAGCTGGCATCCAGCCCATAAATGCAATAAGAAACGCTATTTCAGTNGAGATTTCTGGTAAANTTTGAGAGAAAACAATTTGTTCAGTATTATTATTAAAGGCAATTAGAGTAGCTATAATTGTACTGATTGCTAAAAGAATAATTACATATTTAATTAGTTTNTCAAGAANTTTNTATTTTCCAAAGAATAATATTACTGAACATATTGCAATAATNATTATTGTCCATATTTCAGTAGTAAAAAGNCCATTGGTTAGTGATGAAGCTAATCCTGCTGTAACTATTGTCACAGCAGTTTGAATGGTNAACATAGTNGCAATTGTTATTATTGCATAAGCAATTAGTATNCCTCTNCCTAATTTGTTATATCCATCTAGAAGNCTTTCTCCAGTNGCAGNTGCATANCTNGGTCCATATTGAAAAAAAGGATATTTAAATAGATTTACAAGGANTANNGCCCAAAGTAATCCCATTCCAAATTCTGCACCCGCTCTAGTTGATTGGACAAGATGAGATACTCCAATAGCTGCTCCNGCAAATAATAANCCTGGTCCTAATTTTTTTAGAATATTATTAATTTTTTCCATTACAATCTTCGAATTGATCTGGNGTTTTTCCACAGAATCCACAAGGTTCATTNGANTTGTTTAATAATGGATTTTGNCTTGCACAGGTTCCAGCAAATTCTCCATCTTTTTTTGCCCATANTTTAATTGAAATTCCTAGAATNCAAAATCCTAAAATAATTATAGTAATAAGGGCTAATTTCATATAGCAAAGATAGATTTTTTAAATAATATTCACTTCAGCNTCNANGTCAATATTAAAAATTAATTTAATAGCTTTTTGAATGCTAATAGATANATTTAGTATATCACTACCTCTAGCAGATTTATAGTTAACTAAAACTAATGCTTGATCTTTATGTACTCCATAATCTCCATAATTTTTAGCCTTAAAGCCAGCTTTTTCTATTAACCATGCTGCAGGTATTTTATAATTATTGTTGCCAATAGTATAGAATGGAATACTTTTAAAATTAGATTTTAGCTCTTCAATTTTATCTTTGGAAACAATAGGATTTTTAAAGAAACTACCACTATTCCCAATTTTTTTAGGGTCTGGTAATTTTTCATTTCTAATNCTAATAACAGCATTTGAAATNTCATCTATTGTTGGTTGNTTTATATTTAAGTCATTAAGTTTNTCCTGGATTCCTTTATANCTCATATTTATATCATGTTCCTTGCTNGTTAATTTTAGNTTAATGCTAANTATTATATAGNCANTATTTTTCTTAAAAAATGAAGTTCTATATCCNAANTTACAGGCTTTTTTATCAAATNTTTTTACCTCTCCAGTTTCTTTATTAACTNCNTCACANGAAATAAATACATCTTTTAATTCAACTCCGTATGCTCCAATATTTTGAATTGGTGCTGCACCAACACTGCCTGGAATTAANGATAAATTCTCAATACCNCCTAGACCTTTTTTTAAACACCATAATACAAGTGAATGCCAATTTTCACCAGCATATGCNACTACTTCAGTAATNTTATTTGATTTGGTCTCTTGATGTATTCCATTAATATTTANATGAATNACTAATCCTTTNATATCNTTAGTAATTAATATNTTGCTTCCNCCACCAAGAATATATTTTTCTTTNTATTCTTTTAAATTTAATGCCTTAGTTAGGTCTTCTATTGTTTTCACAGAAACATAATTTTCTGCAATAGCATCAATATTAAAACTATTGAATTTTTTAAGAGAAAAATTTGTTAAAATTTTCATTAATTNCTGTATTGAATTAATGCTTCTTTTAGAATATTTGTNGCAGAAATTAATTCTTTTTCGTTAAGAACATATGCAATTCTTATTTGATTTNTNCCATTATTTTNTGANGAATAAAAACCTTCAGCTGGTGCAACCATAACTGTNTCATTNTTAAGTGAGAAATTTTTAAGAAGCCAGCTTGCAAAATCATTAGCATCATCTACTGGAAGCTCANCNATACAATAAAAAGCTCCTTTAGGAACAGATACNTTGATTCCTGGNATTTCATTAAGTTTTTCAATTAGCACATCTCTTCTTTTTTTATANTCTTCAATNACATCATTAAAATATTTTTCTGGAGTTTCTAGTGCTGCTAAGCTTGCAATTTGAGCAAAAGTAGGAGGAGANAATCTTGCTTGAGCAAATTTTAAGACTGTTTTAATTAGNTCTTTGTTTTTTGAAACGACNCATCCTATTCTAGCACCACACATACTATATCTTTTTGANACAGAATCAATCATTATTGCATTTTNATCTATTNACTNTTCTTCCATTATTGANTAATGTTTATAACCATCNTATGTGAATTCNCTNTAAACTTCATCTGCAATAAGAAATAAATCNTNTTCTTTAACAATCTCAACTAATTTTTTAATTTCTTCTTNAGAATACAAATATCCTGTNGGATTATTTGGGTTACAAATAAGTATTGCTTTAGTTTTNGGNGTTATTAATTTTTTGAATTCACTAATTTTTGGTAAAGAGAAATTATCTTCAATTGATGAGGTAATTGGTAAAATCTTAATGCCATTTGCANCTGAAAACCCGTTATAATTAGCATAAAAGGGTTCAGGAATAATTATTTCATCTCCAGGATCCATAATACTACCCAATGTNAAGAATAGTGCTTCACTAGCACCACTAGTTACAATTATATCATTTAGATTTACAGATATGTTCTTTTTCGAATAGTACTGAGCTAATTTGCTTCTGTAATTGTCTGAACCTTCAGATTTGCTATAGGCTAGTATTTTAATATCTGAATTTTTAACAGCATCAATAGCTTGGGTAGGTGTTTCTATATCAGGTTGACCAATATTCAATTTAAATACTTTAATGCCTCTTTTTTTAGCATCTTCTGCATATGGCACCAATTTTCTAATTGGAGATTCAGGCATTGATTTTCCTTTTATAGAAATATTTGGCATTTAAATAATTTTTATCCTAGTTATTAATTTGAAAAAACNGAAATATTAATATCCTTCTTCAAGNAGGCTCTTAGATTTTTTTTCTAAACCATTTTNAATAGNCTTGTTGNTTACTTTTCCTGAAATTTTTAAAATTACTGTAGGAGTTTCTGCATTAGANCTAACCATTATAGATTTTCTAATNAATCCAACTCNATTTGTGTCATATTTTACTTGTATTTTTTCAGTTTCACCTGGAAGAATAGGTTTATTAGGCTTCTTTGGGATTGTNCATCCACATGTNGATTTTACATTTGTAATTATTAATGGNGAATNACCATCATTTGTAAATATAAAATCTCTAACTCCATTTGAGCCTTTTTCAATTATTCCATAATCAATTTCTGTTGTTAAAAAATTAATTTTAGCAGTTTTATCTTGAGAAAATAAATTAAAATTAACAGCTAAAACACAAACAATAAATAATATTTTTTTCATTATGTTTAGTTAAAAAATTAGGCAGATAAATATAATTATAATTACTCAGATAAAGAAATATGAGTATTTTTGTATTCAATCATAAATAGATCAAATGAGTATCAGCTCCAACTATAATTTTAATGATATTGAGGATAAATGGTATTCATATTGGATTAAGAATAAATATTTTGATTCCAGACCTGATGATCGTGAACCATACACTATAGTAATTCCCCCTCCTAATATTACAGGGATTCTTCATATGGGACATATGCTAAACAACACAATACAAGATATTTTAATAAGAAGAGCCAGATTGTTAAATAAAAACGCTTGTTGGATTCCTGGGACAGATCATGCATCTATTGCTACTGAAGCAAAAGTTGTAGAGAGTTTAAATGAGAAGGGTATAGAAAAAAATAATATATCTAGAGAAGAGTTTNTCAAACATGCATGGGATTGGAAGGAGAAGTATGGAGGGATTATTTTAGAGCAATTAAAAAAAATTGGATGCTCATGTGATTGGGATAGGACAAAGTTTACCCTTGATGAAAACATGAATAAATCAGTAATTTCTGTTTTTATTGATCTTTATAACAAGGGGCTTATTTACCGTGGATATAGAATGGTAAACTGGGATCCTAANGCNAAAACTACCCTTTCAGATGAAGAAGTAAATTATGTAGAAAAGAAGGATTTTCTTTATTATGTTAAATATAAAATTGAGGGAGAAAATGATTATTTAACTATTGCAACAACTAGACCTGAAACAATTTTGGGAGATTCAGCTATATGTGTAAACCCTAACGATAATAGATATAAAAACTTAAAAGGAAAAAATATAATAGTACCTATAGCTGAAAGAAAAGTCCCAATTATTTTTGATGATTATGTTGATATTGAATATGGAACAGGATGTTTGAAAGTAACTCCAGCNCANGATATTAANGATAAGTCTATTGGAGACAGACATGACCTGCAATTTATAGACATATTTAACGAGGATGCTACATTAAATGATTATGGACTTCACCATAAAGGTAAAGATCGATTTAAAGCAAGAAAAGATATTATAATTGAGCTTGATAAATTAGGTATTTTAGATAAGAAAGAAGAAATTATTCACAATGTTGGNATAAGTGAAAGNACAAATGAAATTATAGAACCAAAATTTAGTCATCAATGGTTTTTNAAAATGGATGATTTAGTCAAACCTGCAATTAATTCCGTTTTAGTCGACAATGAAATTAAACTGTATCCAAATAAATTTGATAAAACTTTTAGAAATTGGATGGAGAATATTAGAGATTGGAATATATCAAGACAGCTTTATTGGGGGCATCAAATTCCTGCCTATTTTTATGGAAATGAAAAGAACGATTTTGTAGTTGCTAAAGATATTAATTCAGCTATTGATTTAGCTAAAGAAAAATCAGGTAATAAAAATTTAACAAAAGATAATTTAAGACAAGAAGAAGATGTATTAGACACTTGGTTTTCTTCATGGTTATGGCCTATTAGTGTTTTCGATGGAATAAATAATCCAGAAAATGAAGATTTTAAATATTATTATCCAACATCAGATTTAGTTACAGGGCCAGATATACTTTTCTTTTGGGTTTCTCGTATGATAATGGCAGGATATGAATTTAAAAAGGAGAAACCATTTAAGAATGTTTATTTTACTGGAATAGTACGAGATAAGCAGAGAAGAAAAATGAGTAAATCGTTAGGTAATTCACCTGATGCATTGAAGTTGATTTCAGAATATGGAGCAGACTCAGTAAGAGTAGGCTTAATGTTAAGCTCCTCTGCAGGAAATGATTTGTTATTTGATGAATCTTTATGTAGTCAAGGCAGGTCTTTTGCAAATAAAATTTGGAATTCATACAGGCTAATTGATGGTTGGGATATAAAAAATATTGATCAACCAGAATATTGCTCTGTGGCATTAAACTGGTATGAGAACAAATTCCAATTAATATTATCTCAGATTGACGACCATTTTGATAAATTTAGAATTAGTGATGCCTTAATGTGCGTATATAAACTAATATGGGATGATTTTTGTTCTGTTCTACTTGAAATTCTTAAACCAGAATTTTCAAAGCCAATTGATAAAAAAACACATGAATCGCTAATTATGATTTTTGAAAATAATTTAAAATTATTGCACCCTTTTATGCCATTTATTTCTGAAGAATTATGGCAATCAATTAGCGAAAGAAAAGTAGATCAGGCTTTAGTTATTTCAAAATGGCCAATAGTTGCAGAATTTGATACTGCAATTATTGAAGATTTTAAATTTATTTCTGATGTTATAACATCTGTTAGGGCATTAAGAAAAAAATATAGTATTTCTTTTAAAGAATCTATAGAGCTAAGTGTATTAAATAAAGAAAATATAACTGAAAAATATGATTCAATCATTGTAAAATTATGTAATATTAATTCTTTATTGTATGTAAATAGTGAAGTGAATGATGCAGTATCATTTAGGGTAAAAACTAATACATATTATGTTCCATTATCTAATGAGGTTAATATTGAGGATGAAATATTAAAGTTAGAAAACGAGTTAAGCTACAATATTGGGTTTCTAAATTCAGTTGACAAGAAATTATCAAATAAGAAGTTTGTAAAAAATGCTCCTGAAAAAGTAATTGATATTGAAATGAAGAAAAAATCTGATGCAATGGCCAAGATTGATTTACTTAGGAAAAGTATTA
>PACY01000018.1 GCA_002700405.1 Flavobacteriaceae bacterium
AGTTTTGCAATTTCAAAAACATCCAAAAAAAGAACGACTGCTGCAACCGCAGCGCATGTGATTGCAATAGTGTTTGCCGGTGTTAGAAACCTTTTGTGAACGTGACTCATAAACTCTGGTAGCAGGCCGTCTCTTGACATTGCAAAAGGAAATCTTGAAGAGGCTAAAATCCCTGCATTTACTGTTGAGACAAGTGTTAAAACAGCAATTGTTGCTATGCTTGCTCCAAGAACATTTATTCCGTTAATTTCATAGCCTGGTCCAGAAAGGTCTATGGCAAGGGTGTGTATTGGGCTGTAGTTATTGTTTAGGTCTTGAAGGCCTACGTTTGCTGTTAAAACAAAAGAAATGGCAACATATACTGCGGTAATTATTAGCAATGAAAGAATCATTCCTAGAGGAAGATTCTTGCTTGGGTTTTTAATTTCCTCTGCTATTGCGGCAACCTTGGTAACCCCTGAGTAGGATAAATAAACAAAAGCTATTGTGAATATTAGGTCCATCCTTCCCCCTGCCTCAACAATATCGTTTTGAAGCTTTGCAAAAAATGGGGTTGCTTGATCTGTCGCTTGTAGTCCAAAAAAGAAAAGCGCAGACAAAACAAGAAGAGCAACCAGCACGGCGTAAGACTGAAAACTCCCTGCTTTTTTCGCTCCAACTATGTTTAACAAAAAAACTGCGGCTAAAAAAACAAGTGCAACTGTTTTTGTTACAAGAGCGCTGTCCATCCCTAAAACAACCAAAACGTACGCCCCTATTCCAACTAGTGCAAAAGCGCTCTTAAGCACAAGAGCCAGCCAAAGGCCTATTCCTGAAATTGTTCCAAAAAGAGGGCCAAAAGCTCTTTCTATGTAAACATATGTTCCTCCTGAGCTTGGCATCGCTGTTGCAAGCTCAGATTTAGAATAGGCGGCAGGAAGAATACATATGGCTGCTATTAAGTAGGCAAGCCACAAAGAAGCTCCAGTTTTAGTTGCGGCTATGCCTGGTAAAACAAAAATTCCCGTTCCTAGCATTCCTCCAATGCTTATCGCAATTACTGCTGGAAGACCTAAACTTCTTTCTAATTTCTTCAAAATATTGTTTTATATTTATAAAAATACTAAATATTAATTTCTCGTGAATTTATATCCCATTATAGCTGGTAATTTTATGCTTGATGGCGGCGCTATGTTTGGTGTTGTTCCAAAGTCTATTTGGGAAAAAACAAATCCTGCAGACTCAAACAACATGATTCAAATGGCCGCCAGATGTCTGTTAATTGAAGACGGAGGAAGGCTTATTTTGATTGACACAGGAATGGGCGAAAAACAAAGCGAGAAGTTCTTTAGCTATTATTATAGGTGGGGTGAAGACACTCTTTTTTCCTCGCTAAAAAAACACGGGTTTCATCCTGATGATATTACAGATGTTTTTCTTACTCACTTACATTTTGATCATTGCGGGGGAGGCGTAATAAAAACTGGTGAAAGCTCTTTTGAGACTGCTTTTAAAAACGCTAAATACTGGAGCAACAAAGACCATTGGGCGTGGGCAGCTAGCCCTAACAAAAGAGAAGGCGCTTCCTTTTTAAAAGAAAATTTTTCTCCTATTCTTGAGTCTGGACAGCTAAACTATATTGAAAAGGACGTCAATAATTATTTGACAGAATCTCCTCTTGGATTTGACGTGCTGTTTGTGGATGGCCACACCGAAAAACAAATGGTCCCTGTTATAAATTATAAGGGTCAAAAAATTGCTTTTGCTGCTGATCTTGTTCCAACCCACGGGCACATTCCTGTTCCCTATTTAATGAGCTATGATGTTAGGCCACTAACATCGTTGGATGAAAAAGAAGAGTTTCTTAGTTATTGTCAAAAAAATGGTGTGTTTTTATTCTTTGAGCACGATGCTTTTGTAGAGCTTGGTTCGCTTGAAAACACAGACCGTGGGGTTCGCTTAAACAACAACTTAAAATTATATGAATTATGAAAAAACTTGCCTTTTTGTTAATCTTCTGCTTCAGCTTTGCAACGGCTCAAAACGGCTATTGGCAACAGCATGTTGATTATGTGATGTCTATTGATGTGGATGTTGAAAACTTTACCTATTCTGGAGAGCAGTCCTTAATATACACGAACAATTCTCCTGACACACTTCAAAGAGTTTTTTATCATCTGTATTATAATGCTTTTAAGCCTGGCTCTGGGCTTGAGGCTGTCTCACGAAATGCATATAGCGACAAAAGAAATATGTCAAGAAATCTTCTTTCGTTGGACAAGGATGATTGGGGAGACGTTAAAGTTCTTTCTCTAAAACAAGACGGAGTTTTAATAGCACACACGACAAAAGAAACCATTTTGGAGGTTGCTTTGGCCTCTCCTTTACTTCCTGGAAAAAGCACCACGCTTGATATGTCTTTTTTTGTAAAGGTTCCAGCCGTAGTTCGTAGAGCTGGAAAAAACAATGCGGATGGTGTTGCTTTTTCTATGGCCCAGTGGTACCCCAAGCTTTGTGAATACGATGATCAAGGCTGGCATGCTAATCCCTATTTAGGTCGAGAGTTTTATGGGGTGTGGGGAGATTTTGACGTTACAATCAACATTGACAAAAACTATACGGTTGCGGCTTCTGGTTATTTACAAAATCCTGAAAAAATTGGGCATGGATATGCTGATCTTGACCCTGAGGTAACGCATGAAGAAAAAATTTCTTGGCGCTTTATTGCTCCTGATGTGCATGATTTTAGCTGGGCTGCTGATCCAGAATATATTCATGATGTGGTTCCTATAAAGAACGGGCCTGTAATGCATTTTTTCTATAAAAACCAGGCTCCGTATTTAAAGAGCTGGAAAGAATTTCAGCCTTATGCTGTTGAGTTTCTTACTTTTTTTAGTGACAACATCGGCAAATATCCTTATAAACAGTACTCTGTAATTATGGCTGGTGATGGCGGAATGGANTATGCTATGTGTACTTTTATAACCGGCTCTGGCTATTCAGACTATAGAAGATTGCTGGGGGTTACATCACACGAAATTGCTCACACATGGTTTCAGTTTCTGCTGGCCACCAACGAGTCTAAGCATGCGTGGATGGATGAAGGGTTTACAAGCTATATTGACGACGCTGCGTTAAACTCGGCTCTTAGTCTTAATAAAACAGTTCCTAATGACGGCGCCTACATAGACTATGTTAACTGGGTTTCAAAAGGGCTGGAAGAACCTCTAACCACTCANGCAGATCGATTTAAGTTTAATCAGGGGTATGGAACATCTTCTTATGATAAAGGCTCTATATTCTTGTCTCAGCTTGGCTATATTATAGGGGAAGAAAATCTTTATAAAACNATGCAGCTTTACTTTAAGAGGTGGGCTTTTAAGCATCCTCGGCCATACGATTTTATTCGTTGTGCTGAAAAGGTGTCTGGTCTTGAGCTTGATTGGTATTTAATGGACTGGGCACAAACAACTAAACAAATTGACTACCAAATTAACTCAATTATTGGGGAGGGCTCTAAAACAAAAATTGTTCTTAAAAGAGGAAAACAAATGCCTATGCCTATAGACGTTCTTGTAAGGTTCAAAAACGGAACCTCCCAGCTTTATAACATTCCTCTTACAATGATGAGNGGACACAGNCCTCTTGAAGGGGCTAAGCTTCTCGAATCCTGGTCCTGGGCTCAGCCATATTATGTTTTTGAGATTAATGTTTCTAAAGAAGNTCTTCTTGAGGTGGTAATAGACCCTCTGGGTTTCACTGCAGATGTTANCAGAAAAAANAACAGCTTATAATGTCTTCTCTGCTTTCTTCTAAAAACAAGCTTAAGTCTAAAAAGACAATTGATTTGCTTTTTGCAAAAGGCAAATACCTAAAGGTTTCTGGATATAGCCTGGTTTATNTTGGTCAAGCCAACAAAAGCGCAAATGGGCTTCATGTGGGTTTTTCTGTTGGGAAAAAAAATCAAGCGCTTGCTGTTGATCGAAACAAAACAAAGCGCTTAATGCGAGAAGCATTTCATNTTTGTGCAAAAGATTTTTTAGCTATTAATGAGTCTCACTACAACATAATGTTTGTTTGTCTTGAAAAGACTCCTCCAGATTTTAGTGAGCTTCTTGATAAAATAAAATCCTTACTTTTGTCTTTCTCTGAAGCTATTANAAATGGTTAAATCCTTTTGGTTTTTTTTATTGTTGATTCCTTTTTTTTCCTTTTCTCAATTTAGTTTTGAACACTCTATTTATTTTGAAACAGACGAGTTTTTTATAGAAAAAACTGAGGAAACAAGGCTTTACAAATTTGTTGAAAGTCTCCCTGTAGAAGATTTAATAAAAATTGAGATCTCTGGCTTCTGCGATGATGTTGGGGCAGAAAACTACAACCTTGTTTTATCACAAAACAGAGCTCTTGCTATTAAGGATGTTTTTTCTTCTGCGTCGTTTTTTCCAAATAAAATTGTTTCTGTTGACGGTAAAGGAGAAATTCTTTTAAACATATATCCTTCTGAAAACCCTGAAATTGTAAGAGCTTTAAATAGAAGGGTTGATGTGGTTGTTAGTTATGCTGAGAAGCAAATCGTTGAAAAAGAAAAACCTAAAAAACCCTCAAGAATTGTTCTAAAAAATGTTCATTTTATTACTGGATATAGTTATTTAACCAGAGGCTCTAAAGAAACCTTAAACACTCTTGTTGAAACGCTTAAAAAAGAATCTTTTTCTTTTATTATTCAAGGACATGTGTGTTGTACTGAAGGTGATCTTGATGCTATTGATAAAAAAACAAAAGAAAGAAACCTTTCTGTTGCTAGGGCTAAATATGTTTATGATTATTTTCTTAACAGAGGTATAGACAAAAACAGAATGTCTTTTGAAGGCTTAGCTCATCGCTTCCCTTTAGGCGGGTCTTATGATAAAGATAGGCGTGTTGAAATTGTTGTTTCTTCTACTCAATAAAAAATCTCATTTTTTGATGAGGTATTCCGTCTTCTAAGTAATCTTCTCCTTCTGATTTAAATCCCAGNTCTGTATAGAATTTGTCTAGATATTTCTGAGCAGACAATACTATTTCTTTTTCTTGCATGTTGTTTTTTATGTATTTAATAGACACTTCCATTATTTCTTTTCCTTTTTCTTCTCCTCTTCTTTCCTTGTCAACCACCACTCTTCCTATACAAGGCTGATCATAATAATCTCCTGGNCCAAAAATTCTTGTATAGGCTATAATTTTTTCNTCTTCCATTCCTAAAATATGTACTGCTAAGCTGTCCTTTCCATCCATATCCTGGTATATACATTCCTGTTCTAGAACAAACACCTCTGATCTCAATCTTAATATTTGATANAGTTCTTCAACTGAAAGTTCCTGAAAGNTCTTAACAGATATCTTCATTAAATATTTATTTTTTCTGTTCTTCTTTTGTGTCTTCCTCCTTCAAACGTGGTGTTTAAAAATACCTCTATTATTTGTTTTGTTTCTTCTATGGATACAAATCTTGCTGGTATGCTTATAATATTTGCGTCATTGTGTTCTCTGGCTAAGCTTGCCATTTCTTTACTCCAACAAATAGCAGCTCTTATATCACTATGCTTGTTTGCGGTCATCGCTACTCCATTTCCACTTCCACAAATTACAATCCCAAGATTAGCTTTTTTATTTTTTACGTCTTCTGCTACTGGATGTGCTAGGTCTGGATAATCAACACTCTCATCAGAATCTGTGCCATGATTTATCACTTTTATACCCTTTCTTTCTAGTGTTAATTGAACTTGTTTTTTGTGATGAGTTCCCGCATGATCATTTCCTATAGATATTATCATTTTTGTTTTTTTTTGTTAATAACCCTTTAACTTACTTTTAATAAATGTATAGCTTTTAAAAAATTTAATGTATTTGTTATTTGTTTTGTTTATCAAAAAATATTTTTCCTATTTAATTAAAACCTTATTAATATAATTTTACGTGTTATTAAATGTTTTTTTGTTTTTTTTTATTAAAATTTATAAATAAAATTTGTTTTTTTATTATTGTTAATATACTATATAAAATGTTGATTATAAATTATTTATATAATTATATCCTGTTTATTTCTTCTTTACATTTATTTAATATCTTCAAACACAAAATATAATATTTTATTTATTATACTAATTAACATACTATAATATATATATAATATTTTTTTAAAAATAATTTGATTATAATGATGTGTTGTGTATAAAACTATTTCTTTTTAAAAATTTTAGAAATAGATTAAAGTGTAGTTTTGTGTTAAGTATTTAAATAATGGAAAATAATAAAATTTTTACTGGTGTAATTGAATATAATGGAAGAGAAGATTTTTCAATTAATTGTAATGAAANTNCTCATAAGATACACTTAAAAGAACCTTCTTTAAAATATTTTAACAACGATCATGTAGAATTTTTTATAAATAGAAGAAAAAGAAAAGGAAAGTATTTAGCAACAGTAAAAAAATTAATTAAAAGAGAAAAAACACACTATGTAGGGATATTACAAAAAAACGATAATTTTTCTTTTGCCATATTGGATGATAAAAAAATTCATGTAGATATTTTTATTCCTAGAGATAATGTNAATAATGCTAATGATGGAGACAAAGTAATAGTAGAAATATTAACATGGAAAAGAAACGACGTTTCTCCAATGGGAAGGATAAAAGAAATTTTAGGGGTTCCAGGAGAACATGAAACAGAAATAACATCNATAATAAAAAACAATAANATTTCTATAGAATTTCCAAAAGAAGTAAAAGACTACACAAATAAAATAGACAAAAAAATATCAAGAAAAGAAATAGAAAANAGAAGAGATTTAAGAGAAGAAATAACATTTACAATTGATCCAGAGGATGCTAAAGATTTTGATGATGCAATATCTTTTAGTGAACTAGAANAAGGAATATATGAAATAGGAGTTCATATAGCAGATGTAACACACTATGTAAAAAAAGATTCTGTATTAGACAAAGAAGCTTATAATAGAGCTACCTCAATATATTTAGTAGACAGAGTCATCCCAATGTTGCCAGAAATTTTATCTAATATGGTTTGTTCTCTTAGACCAAAAGAGGAAAAATATACTTTTTCTTCAATATTTAAGATAAACGATAAAGGAGAAATATTAGAAGAGTGGTTCGGAAAGACAATAATTAACAGCAATAAAAGATTTACATATGCTGAGGCGCAGCAAATAATTGAAACAGGAAAAGGAAAAATTAATAAAGAAATATCTTTAACAAAAAAAGCATACGAAGTAGATAAAAAAATTGTTAAAGCAATAATTAAGTTAAATGAAATAGCAATAATTAAAAGAAAAAAAAGAGAAGAAAAAGGATCAATAAATTTTAACAAGAAAGAAATAAAATTTAAACTAGACTCTTCTCAAAACCCAGTAGAAGTAATCTTTAAAGAAAACAAACAGGCAAATAAGCTGGTAGAGGAATACATGCTCTTAGCAAACAAGAAGGTTGCAGAACTATTTAAGAAATTAAAAAAAGAACCCAGCGTTTATAGAATACACGATGTACCAGATAAAGAAAAGCTAAAAAACTTAAAGAATATAGTAAAGGAGTTTGGTTATAGTCTAGATATAACATCTAGAGAAGGAACAACAAAAACACTTAACAAACTATTAAAAGAAGTAAAAGGAACACAAGAACAGAATCTAATTGAAACATTGGCTATTAGAAGTATGAGCAAGGCAGAATATTCAACACAAAATATAGGACACTATGGGCTTGCGTTTAAACACTACACCCACTTTACCTCGCCTATAAGAAGATACCCAGACGTACTAGTTCACAGGCTTTTAAACGAATGTTTAAATCAGAAACAAAAAAACCAAAAAGGACTTCCAAGAATGTGCAAGCATTGTTCTGAGCAAGAAAACATGGCAACAAAAGCAGAAAGAGACTCAGTAAAATACATGCAGATAAAATATATGGAAGACAAAAAGGATCAAAAATTCAAAGGAATTATTTCTGGAATTACAGACTGGGGATTATACGTAGAAATAGAAGAAAACAAATGCGAAGGAATGGTTTATGTAAGAGACATTAAGGGAGACCATTTTGTTTTCAGGCAAGAACAACAAGCACTGGTAGGAAAACAAACACAAAAAAAATACCAGCTAGGAGACGAAGTATATGTTATGGTAAAAAGAACAGATCTAATAAAAAAACATCTAGATTTTATAATAATTTAATAATTTTACACTTATGAAAACAAAAATATTATTAATAACCCTGCTTGTAACACAGTTTGTTTTTTCACAAAACCAGAACAGCAGGAAAATAGGGGATTTCAAAATTCTTAAGGTTTACGATCTTATAAATTTAGAGCTAATTAAAGCAGAAGAGAATTATGCAGAAATTTCAGGACAACACTCAAACAGTGTGGTAGTAAAAAACAAAAATGGAGAACTAAAAGTTCGAATGGGAATAGAAAGACGTTTTAGAGGAGCAAACACAAAAGTGAAAATCTTTTACAACAACATAGACAAAATATATGTTCACGAAGGGGCTTTTGTTTTTGCAAAGGACACCATAAGTCAAGCAGCGCTATATGTTAAGGTAGACGAAGGAGCTAGAGTAGCAATGGATCTAAAGATAACAGACCTTGCCACCAACACAAGCTCAGGAGCAACAATAGATGTTAGAGGAACAGCAGAGTATCATAGAGCAAAAATAAACACAGGAGCAGAGCTAAAGGCTTCAGACCTTATCACCCAAGAATCAGAAGTGTTTCTTACAACAGGAGGAGTGGCAGATGTGTTTGCAAGAAAAGAACTAAGCATAAGCGTAAGAGCCGGGGGCACAGTTAATGTACACTCAAAAACAAAGAAGATTATAGAAAGCAAGTTGGCAGGAGGCACTATTAATTACCTATACGAGGAAGGTGGACTTTAATTATTTAACTCCAATATCAGTAGGATTTTTTACCGCATTTATAATGGGTCCTGTTTTTTGGGTTTTGCTGGAAACAAGCATAACAAAAGGGCTAAGAGCAGCAGTGGCGTTTGATATAGGTGTAATTTTAGCAGACGTGTTGTTTATTTTGGCAACATACTATGGAAGTGTAAAGCTTTTTTTAAGCGAAAGCAATAAGGAAGGCCTTTTTGTTTTGGGAGGAACAATAATTCTTTTGTTTGGGGTCTATTCCTGGCTAACCAGAAAAAAAGAAGAAGAAAAAATAGAGGTTACAGAGTCAAAACACAACTACATTGGTCTTGCAGCAAAAGGGTTTGCAATAAACATATTTAATGTAGGTGTTTTAATTTTTTGGGGAGGTGTAACAATAGTTGCAGGACCGTCAACAGGAAAAGACCCGCTAAGCTTTGTTCTGTTTTTTTCGATAGTAATTTTAGCCTACTTTATAACAGATTTAGGAAAAATAGTGATAGCAAAACAGCTTAAAGTTTTTATTAATGGAAAAACAATTGTTTTTGTAAAGTCTCTCTTGGCGCTTATTTTGGTTATAAGCGGCATAGTTCTGATAATAGGAGGCCTACAAGCTGATTAAAAAAAGAGGCGCCTGGCGGATTCGAACCGCCGTAGGAGGTTTTGCAGACCTCAGCCTAGCCACTCGGCCAAGACGCCTTTTTGTTGGAAGGCAAAAATAATATAAAAAAATTAAACACCACTACTCTCTTCTTCCTTCTAAAAGAACCGTAACGGCCTCAACATCAGCATTAATAGGAGGGTTTATTTTGCTTATTTCTACCACCACTCTTTCAACCACCCCAACTTCTTTGAGACAGGAGTCAATAATTCTTTTAGCCACAGACTCAAGAAGCTTAGATTTAGTGGCCATCTCTTTAGTAATAATTTTTGCAAGCAGGGTGTAGTTGGCCGTTTCCTCTAAACTGTCTGACTCAGCCGCCACCCCCAGTTTACAGTAGGCTCTAAGGTTTACAAGATAGTCTCCTCCAATTTTAGACTCTTCTTTCAAACAACCATGGAAGGCGTAAACCCTCATGTTTTTTATTTTTACAACACCCTTCATTTGTTTATAAAAGTAGAATTAATCGCTCTATTTTGATAACTTTGTAAACTTATTAAAACAAAACAACCTTGGAAAGGATTCCGACAAATTTTATTGAACAAATAATAAACGAAGACCTAGATGCTGGGTTTGCGAAAGAAAACCTCTGCTTTAGGTTTCCCCCAGAACCCAACGGATATCTTCATATAGGCCATGCTAAAGCAATCGCAATAAATTTTGGCCTAGGAGAAAAATATGGCGCTCCGGTAAACTTAAGGTTTGATGACACAAACCCATCTAAGGAAGAGCAAGAATACGTAGACGCTATTATAAAAGATGTTGGCTGGCTTAAATATAATTGGAAAAAAATTACATATTCCTCCGATCATTTTCCGACACTTTATCTCTGGGCAGAAACACTCATTAATGAAGGAAAAGCATACGTAGACTCTCAGGCTTCGGAAGAAATTGCTAGACAAAAAGGCACGCCCACATCGCCAGGAACAAACAGCCCCCACAGAGAGAGAGAGGCAAAAGAAAGCCTTAGAATATTTAGAGAAATGAAGGAAGGAAAACACAAAGAAGGAAGTCACGTGCTTAGGGCAAAAATAGATATGAGCGACCCCAACATGCTTTTAAGAGACCCTATTATGTACAGGGTTTTGCACAAAACCCATCACAGAACAGGGGACAGCTGGTGCATATACCCAATGTATGATTGGGCTCATGGCCAAAGCGACTATTGTGAACAAATCTCACACTCTCTTTGTTCGCTAGAGTTTAAGCCTCACAGGAAGCTTTACGAATGGTTTATAGAAAGCTTAAAAAACCAAAAAGCCATAAACCTAAGCTTTTTGCCAAAGCAAAGGGAGTTTGCAAGACTAAATCTTACATACACGATAATGAGCAAAAGAAAACTGGTTTCTCTGGTTGACAAAGGCCATGTTTCGGGATGGGACGACCCTAGAATGCCTACTATTTCAGGACTAAGAAGAAGGGGCTATACGCCAGAATCAATAAGGGCTTTTGTAGAGAAGGCTGGTGTAGCAAAGAGAGAAAACCTTATCGACGTGTCGCTGCTAGAATTTTGCGCTAGAGATCATCTAAACAAGATTGCATACAGAAAAATGGTTGTCACAAGCCCGTTAAAACTTACCATAACAAATTACCCTGAAGATAAGGAAGAGTTTGTTGTTTCAGAAAACAACCCAGAACAAGAAGACTCAGGGACACGAGAGCTTCCTTTTTCAAAACACCTTTATATAGAAAGAGAAGATTTTAAGGAAGAAGCAGGGAGAAAGTTTTTTAGACTAACCTTAGATAAGGAGGTAAGGCTAAAAAGCGCATATATTGTTAAAGGACAAGGAGTCGTAAAAAACGAGGCGGGAGAAATTACAGAGGTTTTATGCACCTATGATCCAAAAAGNAAAAGNGGCAGCGGATCAGAAGAAAGTTTGCGAAAAGTAAAAGGAACACTTCATTGGGTTTCCCAAAAACAAGCAGTTCCTGTAGAAATTAGAGAATACGACAGGCTTTTTATGACAGAGGCTCCAGGGGAAAAAGAGGAGGATTTTTTAAAAGACNTAAACCCCGACTCGCTGAAGATCATTGCTGCACAAGCAGAGCCATCCTTAGCAAACACAGCTCCCGGAGAAAGATATCAATTTCAAAGAAAAGGATATTTTGTGGTTGACCAAGAGAGCACAAAGAAAAAAATAGTTTTTAACAAAACTGTTTCGCTAAGAGATAGCTGGAAGAAGCGCTAGCTTTTCTTTTCAACACTCTTTAGCTTTTCTTTTTCAGCTGCTTTTTTCATTTCCTCGCCAATTTGATTACTCGCCGTAAACGAAGCAACCATGTTGTTTAGCATTTCTGACCCAGCTTGAGGAGAGTTTGGCATTAATATAAGATTGCTATTACTAGCAGACCCAACTGATTGAAGAGTGTCATAATGTTGAGTTACAACAATTAGGGCAGAAGCCTCCTGTGAATTAATGTCTACATTGTTTAACACCTTCACTGAGTCTTCAAGGCCCCTTGCAATTTCTCTTCTCTGATCAGCAATACCCTGCCCTTGTAGTCTTTTGCTTTCCGCCTCTGCCTTTGCTCTCTCAACTATTAAAATTCTTTGAGCATCACCTTCAAATTGCGCTGCAACCTTTTCTCTTTCAGAAGCGTTAATTCTGTTCATAGACTCTTTTACTTGAGCATCAGGATCAATGTCAGTTACAAGAGTTTTTATAATATCAAAACCATAGTTCTTCATCGCCTCGTTTAACTCTCCTTTGACAGCTATTGCTATATCGTCTTTCTTTTCAAAAACATCATCTAAAATCATTTTAGGCACCTCAGCCCTTACCACATCAAAGACATAAGAAGTGATTTGATCTTGAGGAAAATCAAGCTTATAAAAAGCATCATAAACCTTGTCTTTTATCACCTTAAATTGAACCGAAACTTTAATTTTTACAAAAACATCATCTTTAGTTTTTGTTTCAACCACAACGTCTAGTTGTTGGATCCTTAAGCTTAGCCTTCCAGCCACCCTGTCTATTACGGGTATTTTAAGTTGTAACCCAGAATGACGAGTGCTGACAAATTTTCCAAACCTTTCCACAACTGCCGCTGTTTGCTGCTTAACCATAAAAAACGTTCCCATAAGCAACAGCAGCCCTATAGGAAACATTATAGCATAAAATATCATCTTCTTTTTTTTAAAATTAANANTAATAAGNGCAAGCTTTTGCCGGCTAAATAAAGATAGNGGTTTTTAACTNCAGAAAAGAAAACTTAGTATTAAGANTATGTTAAACTATANAGTTTTTATAAAGGNCGAAANNCTCNTGCATGANTCTTTTATNCCNACACAGGAAATTATAAAGCTAATATCTAGCCCTGACAAGGANCCAACCATAGCCATCCGAAGCGGCATCATTATTTCGCGCATTTTAATGTTTTTTTCAGCTTTGGAGGNTTGTTCACAAAACTCATGAAGCTTAGTTTTTATGTTTTTAGCATCTTCTGAGCTCAAGGACTCTAGCATTTCTAAAAGATTTTCTAAAACAGCTTTGGTGTTGTTTGACACAGCCTTTTTTCTTCCTTTCTTNTCATATGTTTTAGGAGATTCGTAAAAACAACGACACACCTCCCACAAGTCTTTCAGTGTATTGGAGCGCTCTTTCGCAATGTTTAAAACCTCTGTGCTTTTTTCTTTTGAAAGCCCTTTAGTATTGCACCTAAAGCCAGCCAAAAGCTCTAACAGCTCTTCGCCAGACTTTTTTTGCAAATGCTTGAGGTTGAACCACTTAAGTTTTTCAAAATCAAACTGAGCGCCTGCCAAGGAGATTTTGGAAATATCAAAATCCTTTACAAGCTCTTCCANCGTATACAGCTCTTTTTCATTTCCAGGCCCCCAACCTAGCATGGCCATAAAGTTTATAAGCGCTTCGGGAAGTATACCCTCTTCTTTGTAGCCGTTTATTTTACTTTCTTTTCCCCAAGCCATTGGATAAACGGGAACACCGGTTTTTTCTCCAGAACGCTTGCTAAGCTTTCCTTTTCCAGACGGGTTTAATATCAAAGGAATATGAGCAAATAAAGGTTTTTCCCAACCAAANGCCTCATAAAGCAAACAATGAAGTGCTAATGAAGGCAGCCACTCCTCACCTCTTATTACGTGTGAAATTTTCATTAAATGGTCGTCCACAACATTAGCAAGGTGGTACGTGGGCGTGCCGTCAGATTTGTACAGAATTTTGTCATCAAGCAGGCTAGACTTAACCTCGACAACCCCTCTTATTAAGTCTGTTGTTTTGATTGTTTGGTTTTCTGGAGCCTTGAAACGAACAACATACGGATGAGCACCTTTTAAAAACTCTTGGGTTTTTTCTTCAGAAAGCGAAATAGAGTTTTTAAGCTTTAATCTGTTGTGCCAGTTGTATATAAATGTTTTACCCTTTTTTTGATGATCTTCTCGATGATGATCAAGAGCCTCTTCAGAGTCAAAAGCGTAATANGCAAGACCTTTGTCTATTAACNTTTGAAGATGTTTTTTGTACAACTGGTTTCTTTCACTTTGCCTGTATGGTCCCGCATCGCCTCCAGCAACCACAGACTCGTCGGCAGAGATGCCGCACCACTTAAGGGCACTAACAATATATTCTTCAGCGCCATCAACTTTTCTTTTTTTATCGGTGTCTTCAATGCGAAGAATAAACTTTCCGCCACTCTGCTTGGCAAATAAGTAATTAAACAAGGCTGTTCTAAGCCCACCCACATGCAGAGGCCCTGTTGGGCTTGGGGCAAAACGAACCCTTATGTTCTCGGCCATTGCTTTTTTTTGTCAAATATAAAACAATAATTCTTCAAATGTTTGTTGTAGTTTTGTTTAATATGAGCAACATAGGGTTTTTTTATCACACAGCTTTTGTTCTTGAAAACGAAGCAGTTCTTCAAAAATGGCTTAAGACAGTTGTTGGTGCTGAAAAAAAAGAACTTCTTCAGGTTGAATACAATTTTGTTGATGAAAAAGAAATCACGAAACTTAATAAGACCCATTTAGGACACAACTACCCAACAGACGTTTTGACTTTTGACTATTCTGGCGGAAATCAAGTTCACGCCGAAATTTTTGTTTGCGAACAAGTTGTTAAGTCTAATGCTGCTGAGCTCAACGAGCCTTTTTTAAAAGAGCTTCATCGTGTTGTTCTCCACGGCCTTTTGCATCTCTTGGGATATAACGACAAAACCTCGGAGGAACAAAAAAACATTAGATCGCTTGAGGACAAATATCTTAAAGAGCTTTAGCCCATACTTTTTCTATTCGTTGTATATTTGTGTTGTATTAATCAAATGTTTCACGTGAAACTATAGCATGTTTAAAAAAACATATGACGTAATTGTTGTTGGAGGTGGTCATGCCGGAAGCGAAGCCGCCGCCGCCGCGGCTAACCTTGGCGCTGCAACCCTTCTTGTCACAATGAATCTTCAAACCATAGGCCAGATGTCTTGTAACCCTGCCATGGGAGGAATTGCAAAAGGACAAATTGTAAGGGAAATTGATGCTCTTGGCGGCTACAGCGGGGTTGTAAGTGACAAAACAGCAATCCAGTTTAAAATGCTTAATCGATCTAAAGGGCCTGCAATGTGGAGCCCTAGAGTCCAAAGCGACAGGGCTGCTTTTAGCCAGTGTTGGAGAGAGCTCTTGGAAAACACTCAGAATTTAGACTTTTATCAAGAAATGGTTTCAGGACTAGTTGTAAAAAAAGGCAGCGTGACCGGAGTGAAAACAGCTCTTGGTCTAGAAATAAAGGCAACAACAGTGGTTTTAACCAATGGAACTTTTTTAAACGGGCTTATACATGTGGGCGATAAAAACTTTGGTGGTGGCCGCGCAGGTGAAAGGCCTGCAAAAGGCCTTACAGAAGCTTTAACATCCTTAGGGTTTTCTTCTGGCAGAATGAAAACAGGAACACCCCCAAGAGTTGACGGCAGATCTCTTGATTATACAAAAATGACTATACAGCCGGGAGACAAAGACCCTCAAAAATTTTCATTTCTTGACACAACCAAGCCTGTAGAAAACCAACTTCCTTGTCATATGACATACACCAACACAGAAGTTCACAACCTTTTAAGAGAGGGGTTTGACAAATCTCCAATGTTCAATGGAAGAATAAAAAGCATAGGCCCCAGGTATTGTCCGTCAATTGAGGACAAAATTCACAGGTTTTCTGACAGAGACCGCCACCAACTATTTGTTGAGCCTGAAGGAAGAAGCACTGTTGAGGTCTATGTTAATGGCTTTTCTACCTCTTTGCCTGAAGACATTCAATACAAAGCATTAAGGTCTGTTGCGGGGTTTGAGAATGTTAAATTTTTTAGGCCGGGATATGCAATTGAATACGACTTTTTTCATCCAACACAACTTGAATATACGCTTGAAACAAAAGCTGTCAAAGGCCTTTACTTCGCAGGACAAATTAACGGAACAACAGGCTATGAGGAGGCTGGAGCACAGGGGTTAATGGCAGGAATAAACGCAGCTCTAAAAGCTAAAAAAGGAGAGTCTTTTATTTTAAAAAGGGACGAGGCATATATTGGAGTTTTAATAGACGACCTAATAACTAAAGGCACGGAGGAGCCGTACAGAATGTTTACTTCCAGGGCTGAATATAGGATGCTTTTAAGACAAGACAATGCAGACAAGAGGCTTACAGAAAAGAGCTATAAGATCGGCTTGGCCACCAAGGAGCGCCTAAACAAAATGAAAAACAAGTATTCTAATGCAGAAAAATTAATTAGGTTTTTGAAAAAACAAAGCGTTTCCCCAGAACAAATCAACCCTGTTCTAAAGAAAAAAAAGTCAGCACCCGTTAAGCAGTCGGGAAAGTCAGAAAAAATACTTTCAAGGCCAAATATTGGACTAAGCGACCTAATGTTGGTAAAGGACATTAAAAGAGAGGTTGATTTATTTGGTTTAAGCCAGGAAGAAAAAGACCAGGCAGAAATACAAATCAAATACAGCGGCTATATAAACAAAGAAAAAAACAATGCAGATAAACTAAACAGGCTGGAGGCGGTTAAAATTCCAAACAAGTTTGACTATTCTAAAATAAAATCAATGAGTGCAGAGGCTAAGGAAAAACTAATTAAGGTTCGTCCAAAAACAATTTCACAAGCGTCAAGAATAAGCGGCGTCTCGCCAAACGACATCTCTGTTTTGCTAGTTTATATGGGAAGATAACAGCGTTTCACGTGAAACAACAGCAAGTATGACAAACAAAACGATAAACACAAAAGACTATCTTGTTACAGGCGAAAGCTTTAAAATATCTCTAGACAAGCATGCTGGGGTTTTAAAAACAACCCCCACACCAAATCCTGACAGCCTTAAAAAATATTATCAGACAGAGCGATACACATCCTATACTTCTAGTCCAAAAACAGTAGTAGAAAAAATTTATGTTTTTGTTAGAAAAATAAGGATGAGAAAAAAAATAAAAAAAATCCTAAACATGTTTAACGACAAAGGGTCTCTGCTTGATTATGGTTGTGGAACAGGGGATTTTCTGCTAAAAGCAAAAAACGCAGGGCTAAGCGTTGCAGGAATTGAGCCACACCAAAAAGCGAGAGAAGCCGCAACACTAAAAACTGGCGTAAAAGTTTTTAGCTCAAAAGAAAGCGCAGAGACAAATTCAAACAAATATGATATAATCACACTTTGGCATTCATTAGAGCATGTGCTAGATTTAGAACAAACAGTGGTTTTTTTAAAAAACAAGCTGAACCCAGAAGGAAAGATTGTTGTTGCAGCACCAAACCACAATTCTTTTGATGCAAAATACTATAGGGATAAATGGGCGGCCTATGACACGCCAAGACACATATGGCATTTTGACCAAAACTCAATTGAGAAGGTATTTGGTTCCTGCGGACTGGTTTTAATAGAAAAGAAAACATCTTTTTGGGACGCCTTTTACGTGTCCATTCTTTCTGAAAAATATAAAAAGAGCGCCATCCCTTATATAAAAGGGACAACAATAGGAAAGCTTTCTAATTTCTTGTCTTTTTTTAGCGGGGAAAGCTCAGCCATAACATATGTGTTTTCTAGGGCGAGCAAAAAGTNAAACCACCCTTAACAATTGAGNACACAAGACTTCCTTNTTCCAACACCTCACCGTCTATTTGTGATACAACNCCTTCTTTTGTTGAGAATATTTTAACNTTTTTTGATTTATAAGTAAACACTTTTTTGTCCTTAAAAATACCCCCNTTAAANAANTTCGGCAGATTNTTAATAATATCAAGCTTTGTAAAATCTTGAGCAANAGTAATGTTAAAATATCCATCAAAGGGGTCNGNATCTTTGGTCAGCCTCATTCCGCCCCCTGTGAATGAACAAAGNCCTACNCCTAGAAGAAAAACANTAGACTTTATTTTTAGCGCATCTAATTCTATAGNAACAGGAATGTTTTTAAATTTCATAAAATTTGCGATTGCACACAAAAAATAAGAAAGCGGTCCAAACTTTTTATATTGCTTAAGACGTGACAAGACAAAACAATCAAAACCTGCACCTGCATAATTTATAAAATGATAAACACCAGGCTTATTTCCCAACACCTCAACCCTACCAAGGTCTTGTGTTTTTGCCTTTTTCTTTATTACAATCGAAAGAGCTTTTTTATAGTCCAAGGGGATTCCGTGAGATTTTATCCAATCGTTTCCAGTTCCAGAAGGGATAATACCAATTAAAACATTTTTTGCAGGGATTTTATCTTGCATATAAACACCTCTGACAACTTTTTGTATTGTGCCGTCGCCGCCAATAGAGATTATTTGAGAACACCCATTAGCTACAGCGTTTTTAGAAATTTCTTGCTCATGCCCAGCATATTCGCTTATCGAGTAATCAAAAGAGACTTCTAGCCTAGTAAGCTCTTTTTTTATTTTTTCCCAAATTTTTTTTGCTTTTCCAGACCCTGCTTTAGGGTTTATTACAACAAACCAAGAACTATTTTTCATTTTTTGCAGAAGGTTTGATGTGTAATAAACGAGTTAGCTTTATAGAAGTGTCTAAAAAAATTATTTTAGAGTTTCCATTTCTTTCAACCCCCCCATACGCTTTATGTATTTCGTCATAAATTTCTGCAATGTTGTTTTCATGAATGTATGGAGCAAACTTCTCAAGCCTAAAGCCATTTCCAAAATCTAAATCTGAGCTTTCAGCAGCATAGTTAAACAACATGCCTTTTCTAAAAACAGAAAGGGAGTTTTTAAGAAATGATTTTTGATCTTCTCTATTTTTTTTTGCCATACCCTCACTAAATGAAATAAGCTCTCCTATAGTTTGTTTAGAGGCTTTCACTTTAAAAGCAAGCCTAACCCAGCTCACAAAATCTTCATTGTTTAAGCCTTCAATCTCTTGATTTTCAATAAGATAAAGCGCTTTTCTGCAATTTCCTTTTGATTGTGAAGCAATCTCTGAGGCTGCAGAATCATCTAGGGAGTAACCTATTTTTAACGCATCTTTTAAATCTTTTTGAGCAGGGGGCTTAATCATTATTTTTTGACACCTTGATTTAATCGTTTCTAACAAAACCCCATCGTTTTCACACAACAAAATAAAAACTGTTTTTTCTGGAGGCTCCTCTAAAAGCTTCAAAAGCTTGTTTGANGCACTGTTGTTCATTTTTTCCGGCATCCAAATTATCATAAACTTATATCCGCCCTCATATGACTTTAGCGACATNGTTTTTGNTATTTTTTCNGCTTCTTTTACAGAGATTNCGCCTTGTTTATTGCCGATNCGAATTTTTTTATACCAGTCAGAAAGACTCATAAACCCTGACTCAAGCACAAGCTCTCTCCATTCAGNAATAAAATCTACAGACACAGGNTCTTTTTTTATTTTATCATTTGTNTTGACAGGATATGANAAATGCAGATCNGGATGAGTAAGNGAGTCAACNTTGTTTAGNGACGCCTTTATNTTTTCANTNCTTGTNTNGCTTTGCGAGCTTAAAATAGACTTAACAAANCTAATTGCAGTATGGATTTTNCCACAACCTTCTGGNCCAACAAACATATATGTGTTTGCAANGGTCTTGTTTTTAGCNNTTTTTTCAAGCNCTGAAACAAGCTCTTTTTGAANAANAGAAATAGNCAAGCTCATANGGCAAAGATAAAAGAATTATATAGTTTTATACCCATATAAAAACTATATTTGTTCAAGGTTTTAAACAGATGAAATCANCACTAGAGANAAGCTTTAAAAACAAGAAAGCNCTAATAAGAGTNGACTTTAATGTCCCNCTAGACAGCANTTTTGAAGTTNCTGATAACTCAAGAATTAAAGCGGCAAAACCAACCATTGANNATGTNTTAAATGACGGAGGNNCATGCATACTAATNTCACANCTTGGNAGGCCAGAAGGAAAAGACCCNTCNCTTTCTTTAAAACACATTTTAAGGGAAGCAGAANAATGTCTAGGAAGAAAAATAAAATTTATAGACGANTGTATAGGTCAAAANGTAGAAAGNGCTGNGNAAGCNCTTTTGCCAGGAGAGGTNCTAATGCTAGAAAACCTAAGATTTTATAAGCAAGAGGTTTTGGGNGANGAATTATTTTCTCAGAANCTTTCAAANGCAGGNNATGTTTATNTTAANGATGCTTTTGGAACAAGCCATAGAAATCACGCCTCTACATCAACAGTGNCNGGNTTTTTTAATGAAAAATGNGCAGGACTNCTTNTGCTAAAAGAAGTGGAGGCGATAGATAAAGTACTCAAATCAAAAANCTCNCCNGTAACAGCAATTATTGGAGGAGCNAAAGTGTCTTCAAAAATACCAATTATCAAAAACNTGNTNTCAATAGCAGACAATCTTGTTATTGGNGGAGGAATGGCNTATACTTTTATTAAATCTAAAGGAGGNGANGTTGGCAAATCNATATACGAGCCANAAATGATTCCTGTCTGTGAAGACTTGATGTTAGAGGCCAAAAAAAANGANGTTTCGTTTTTTTTACCTAAAGANGTTGTTGCTGCAAANGAGTTTAGCAACAATTCAAAAACAAAAGTTGTTGGGGCGNACNANATAGATGANGGCTGGATGGGGCTAGATATAGGNCCGGAGACAGAAAAACATTTTGCGTCTATTATTTTAAAAAGTCAGACCGTATTATGGAATGGGCCTTTGGGGGTTTTTGAAATNAATGCTTTTTCTAANGGAACNAAAGCTGTAGCGGCTTCAGTTGCAGAAGCAACAAAAAAAGGCTGCTTCTCTTTGGTAGGAGGAGGAGACTCTGTAGCCGCTTTAATAAAATTTAACCTTTTTGATAGAGTAAGTTATGTTAGCACAGGAGGAGGAGCAATGCTACAAAGTCTTGAAGGAAAAACTCTTCCAGGCATAGCCGCTTTGCTATAATAAAAAACAAAATCAACATGATAAAGCTGTTTAGAATTTTTGTGCTAATCTTTCTGTTGTCAGAAACTTTAAGTGCTTTTTCCAAAAATCATGCCATCCAAACAAACGATAGTCTTTATAATTTTAACACAGACACCATAAAGACAAGGCTGAAAACACTTAACAACAAAACCCCAATAGAAATATCGTACACTCCTGAATTAGAAGATCTTATAAAGGAATACCTAAAAACTAGAACAAAGCACTTTAATAATAGGGCAAGAATAATAGACCACTATTTTCCAATTTTTGAAAAAGCACTCCAAAATCACAAGGTTCCTTTAGAGCTAAAATATCTGCCTATAGTAGAATCTAATTTAAGACCGAAAGCAATATCAAAAGCTGGGGCAACAGGTTTGTGGCAATTTATGTATGCTGCTGCGAAAGAAAATGGCCTAGAACTTAATAGCTATATAGATGAACGAATGGATCCTGAAAAATCATCAATGGCAGCAGCAAAATATTTGTTAAAACTATATAACACCTATGATGATTGGGTTTTAGCCATTGCGGCTTATAATGCTGGGCCGAGAACAATTTCAAAAGCAATTATAAGGTCAGGAGGCTATAAAAACTTTTGGAATATTAGAGGGTTTTTACCTTACGAAACAGCAAAATACGTCCCTTCATTTATAGCAACAATGTATATCTTAGAGTACTCAAAGGAACATAAAATTTCTATTAACAAAGAAAATTTTGTGAGCTCAAAAACAGACACTATTCATGTAAAAAAGCAAATAGCTTTTTCTCATATTGCAGAATTTTTAGAAATTCCCTTAGACACAATAGAGTTTTTGAATCCAGCGTATATTCATAAAATAATTCCTAGAATTAAGAACAAAAAGCACGTCATTACGCTGCCTGCTGATCAAGCACTTCTGTATGCTGCAAAAGAAGATGAGTTATATTTATATTCAGAAAAAAAATTTGAAGACAGAGAAAAACCATTGCCAGAACTATATAGCATAAACTCTAAAATAATTTATAAAATAAAGCAAGGAGACTATTTGGGTAAAATTAGCAATAGGTTTGGGGTTAAAATAAAAGACGTCATGAGGTGGAACAATCTTGCAAATGATAAAATAAAAGAAAACCAAAGACTAATAATTTTTCCAAAAAGAATTCCAAAAAATTAATCTTATTTTTAATGGAGCAGAAAAAATGAAAAAAGCCATATTTTTTATAGCAATTATCTTATTGGGTTGTCAAAACGACTCAAAAATTGTTTTGGCTTCTTCTGGAAATCTGAATGAAGTTTCAGTAGTTATAGAAAATGACCTATGGGAGGGGGCTGTAGGAAAAGAATTAAAAACAGCTTTTTCTAAACCAATATACGGGCTACCTCAGCAAGAGAAACAATTTATTCTTAGACAAATGCCTCCAGGAATTTTTTCAGGCTTTGCTACAAAATCAAGAGCGATAATTAAAATAGAGTCTAACAAGAAAAAAGGAATTAACGTGGTCTCTAACAAATATGCTTCTCCACAAAAAATTATTGTTATTTCAGGAGCAAATGCTAACCAAATTATTCAGCAGATAAGATCAAACACTAAAGAGATTGTTTCTATTCTTAGAAATAGCGAGATTAGAGAAAAAAAACGAAGAATAAAAAAATCACTAAGCAGCTCTTCCTCCCTTAAAAAAGTTTTTAATATTACACTAGACTATCCTTCTATATATAGAGAGGCGAGTGTTTTAGAAAATTTTGTTTGGCTTAGAAAGGATACAAAAAGCGGCTCAGTAAATTTGTCAATATTTGAAGCTCCGCTGACTAGAGACAAGCTAAGCAAGCAAAAAATAATTGCCATAAGAGATTCTGTTGCAAAAACAACAATTCCAGGACCAACACTAGGAACATACATGACGACAGATCCAGAATACAGAGCCGTCTCAAAACCTATCATAATAAACAAAA
>PACY01000019.1 GCA_002700405.1 Flavobacteriaceae bacterium
AGAAGGATTAGTAGATCCAATAATAAAAATTCTAGTACCACGAATAGACTCTTCATACGATGGTTGAAATTCCCCATCACTATATTTTGATATAATTATGTTTCCTAATTCACTTCCAAAAGATTTTGTGATTTTCTTTGCTAAAACCATACTATTTGTACAGGCAAAAATTTTAGGTTGAATATTTTTAGTTCCCATCGTATCTATCTGTTAATTAATAATTTATACAGCCTATTGTAAATAGGGAATGCAAAAATATAAATTTATTTCTAGTGAACAGAATTAATAATGATTATTTTTTTTACTTTAGTTTTTAATAGCTCAAGTGGCGGAATTGGTAGACGCGCTGGATTCAAAATCCAGTTCTTATTAAGAGTGTGGGTTCGATTCCCACCTTGAGTACAAAAGATAAAAAAACCATCCAATTGGGAGGTTAAATTTATATCAAGATTATACTAAAAATTCCTGATATAATTAATGCTCTCATAATATTATGAATAAATAAGTAATCTCTTTTATCATTAGATCTCCAAATAAAGAATAAGACAAAAGTTAAAACTAAAAGGCATAAGTAATAGTAATAAAACATTAAGCCAATATCAAAATATAATATCAAACTAATAACAATTATATAGTTAATTATAATAATAGTATTTATGGCTATTTTAGAAAACTTTTCTCCATAAACCACTGCAATAGTTTTATAGTTTAATGTAAAATCCCCTTTAAGATTCTCTAAATCCTTAACAAGATCCTTGGCCAGAATAATAAAAAACAAGAACAGTGCATACACAGCAATTATTTTGCTAAAATTCTTATAGTATAGGAATATGGCAAAAAATGGAGTAATTGTCAATAATGATGAAAGTACATTTCCAAGAATTAATATTTTTTTTAATTTATGAGAGTATAACCATAAAATTATATTATAAATTAAGAAGAAAATAACTGCTCTAATTGAAATAAATAGTGAAAGAATAATACATAATAAATTTAAAGAAAAATATAAATTCAGTTTAGTCCTTTTCCTTATAGATCTGTCAATATTAGACCGAATTGGTCTATTGATAATATCTTTTTCATAATCATAAAAATTATTAATGATATATCCTGATGCAATAGAAATAGAAGAACATAAAATAATTACAAATAAATATGGATCTAATAGTGTGGACGAAAAACTCTCTTGATCATCCAAAATAAAAATTGCAGTTAAGTACTGGGCAAGTATTACTACTAGAATATTATATATCCTAATGACTGAAAATAAACTAAAGAATTTAAAAATTGTTGATTTCAAAACTTAAAACAATAATTAGAAATAATATACAACTTCTAACTTATGATGTTTTAATTGTCTTTTTGCTTTCTCAAAATTTTCGGTAAATCCTAATATATATCCTCCACCGCCGGATCCACATAATTTTAAGAAATAAGAATCATTGTCAATTCCCCTCTTCCAAATACTATGAAATTCTTGGGGTATCATTGGTTTAAAGTTATCTAATACTATTTTTGATAATTTTTTGGTATTGTTAAAAAGGGAGTTTAAGTCACCTTTTAGGAAATTATCTACACATAAATTTGTGTGTTTAATGAATTTCTCATTAATAATTTTTCTAAAACCATCTTTTTTCATTTTCTCCATAAAAATATTGACCATTGGTGCAGTTGAACCAGTTTTACCGCTATCCATTAAAAAAACAGCACCGTTTCCAATAGTTTTTTGTGAGGGGATTCCTGTAACTTTTATATCCTTTTGGGAATTAATTAAAATTGGTATACTTAAATAGCTGTTTAGTGGATCTAAACCTGATGACTTACCATGAAAAAATGACTCCATAATAGAAAAAATATTTTTCAATCTGAGCAATTTTTCTCTAGTTAAATTTTCTAATACAGTTATTTTCTCAAATGCATATTTGTCATAGATAGCGGCTACCAATGCCCCACTACTTCCAATACCATATCCTTTTGGGATAGATGAGTCAAAATATAATCCTTTATCAAGATCTGCTCTAAATTTATGTAAATCGAGTTTAATTTTTTTTGAATTTAAGTATTCTGAAAAACCTATAAGAATTTTATTAGATGATTTAGATGAAGCCGTTATCTTTTTTGGTATTTTTAAAGCTCCTTTATAAAAATTATAAGGAATAGACAATCCTTTAGAATCTTCAATAATACCATATTCACCAAATAATAATATTTTAGAATAAAATAATGGTCCTTTCATATAACAAATATATTATAAAATTATAATTGTACAGGCCCTCCTCCTACATTATCTAATATATATGAGCCATTTTTGCAGTATTTCTTCAATTCATTTTCTATAAATAGTTCAACCTGGTCCTTTGCATTATTTGGGTATAATAAATGAACATTTGCTCCAGCATCTAAAGTGAAACAAACAGGAATTTTAGCTGAATTTCTGTAACTTTTTATACTATTTATAATCTTTAAGGTATTAGGTTTAATTAAAATATACGATGGATCACTTGTCATCATCAAAGCATGAAGCATCATGGCTTCATCTTCTATAATATTTACAAAAGAATCTAGGTCGCCATTGCTTAATATAGATTTTAATTTAACTATATTTTTTTGAGCTATTTCATATCTCTTGCTAGCATAGGAGTGATTATTCATTAAATTATGCCCAGCTGAACTAGATACTTGTTTGGCTTCAATATCTACTAACAGTATTGCATCATTATAATCTAAAAAATCTGCACATACATCAAAAGGATATTTAATAGAATATAAATCTGTGCTGTTTTCTATATCTACATGCTTACCCCATATATTAATTCCTCCATATATACTTCTACAAGCACTGCCAGAACCTATTCTGGCTAGAAATGATGCCTTTTTATAAAAATAGTCATTGTCCATTTTTGGATCAAGCTCTTTCTCTAATGACATTACACATAAAGCTAAAGCACTCATTCCGCTAGCTGAAGAAGCTATGCCACTACTATGTGGGAAAGTATTGTTCGTAATTATTTTAAAACTATATTGTGTTAGATAGTTGCAATATTTTACAATGTTTTCGAAGAAAATTTCAATTTTTGGCCTAAATTCTTCAATTTTATTTTCCTTATAATAAACATCAAAAATAATTTTATTATTAGATTGATTTTTTTTATTTATTTCAAGAGTAGTAATTGTTCTTGAATTATTTAAAGTAAAACTAATTGATGTATTTTTTGGAGTTTGATTTTTATTTTTTCCCCAATACTTTACTAAAGCAATATTACTTGGCGATGACCAAGTGAATGAACTAATTTTAGTAATATTATTTAAATTTTTGGAAATAAATTTTTCTTCAGACATAAAATAAAAGTAAAAAAAATAAAACTATTTTTTATCTATTGGCCTTATTAAACCTTCTTGAGCAACCGATGCTATTAATATCCCTTTTCTTGTATATATATGTCCTCTTGTCATTCCCCTTGCATTAGATGCACTAGGACTCTCAACTGAATATAATAACCAATCATCAAGACTAAAATCTCTATAAAACCACATAGCATGATCCAAACTAGCAGTCATAGTATTAGCAAATTTAGTTTTATGCAAATGAGGATTTAAAGCAGCTCTTAACAAATTATAATCTGAAATATAAGTTAAAATTTGTTGTTTTATCATAATGGATAAATCAGGGATTTCTCCTTTTAATTTAAACCATATATCATACTTTGGAGGCAACTCTTTATTAGATGTTAGTTTAGGAATTTTTGCTGGCTTAAACTCTATTGGTCTTTCAATCTTTAAAAAATTCTTTAATTTTTTTGGCATTAAAATACTATATTTTTCATATAGCTGACTCCAGCTTAAAAGATCTTCGGGTGGCTTTACTTCTTTTTCATATTTTATATAATGTTCATATCCTTTTTCATCCTTATGAAATGAAGCTGCTAGAATAAAAATGGTACTATCATTTTGTTTTGCTGTAACCCTTCTAGTAGAAAAACTACCACCATCCCTTATTTCATCAACATAATATCTAATTGGCAGATTTAAGTCTCCCCTTTCTAAAAAATAAGAATGTAAAGAATGTAATTTTCTATCATTAATTGATTGGTATGCTGCATTTAATGATTGTGCTAGAACTTGACCGCCAAAAACATTTTTACTGCCTACAGTTTCACTTACTCCTAAATAATAGTCTTTTTCATTTTTTAAAGTTAAAACTTCGAGAAGATCATCAACTGAATTCATTGATTTTATAATAATGAATAGATTATTGTGCGGGCGGAGAGACTCGAACTCTCACACCTTGCGGCACTAGATCCTAAGTCTAGCGTGTCTACCAATTCCACCACGCCCGCAAATTGATGTGCTAATATAAACAATACTTTCAATATTTAGATTATTGATAAGATTAAAAGTATTTACCGTTTTTGTATTTTTACTATATGTGGAAAGAAGTAGATTCTAATTTAAATTTATCAGTAAAACAAATTAAAAAATTGGTTTATGATAATTATGGTTTTATATGTAGTATAAAAAAATTAGATGGTGAAAAGGATCTAAATTATAGGTTAATATCAAAAAGTAAAAAAAAATATTATCTAAAAATTTATCCAAATAAAACAGATTTAAGCTTTGTAAGATTTCAAACTAAGTTATTAGATTATTTATCAAAAAAATTAAAGACTCCAATAAATATAAAATCTAAAAAAAATTCAAACTTTTGTCATTTTACAGATGAAAATGAATTTATAAGATATTTTAGAATTAATTCATGGATTGATGGGAGGGCATGGTCAAAAGTAAACCCAATTAATAAGGAACTTAGAATTAAGCTTGGTAAAGAAGCTGCCTTAATTACAAAAAAATTAAAAAATTTTAGAAATAATTACATTAATTCAAAAATGCAATGGGATATATCAAATTCATTATGGACAGTTGAATATCTAAATTATATAAAAGACAATACTGAAAGAAAAATAATAAAGAGTTTTCAAATTGAATTCAAAAAAAGATTAGAAAAATTTAAAAAATTAAGAAAATCATTTATTCATAATGATGTTAATGATAATAATGTAATTGTAAGTAATAACATATATAAGCCTGAAATTAATGGCATTATAGACTTTGGTGATAGTATCAAAACTCAGACAATAAATGATGTAGCTGTAACATGCGTATATGCTATGATGAATTGTGAAAATCCTCTTGAAGCTGGAATTAATGTTGTTAAAGGATATCATTCAATATATAAATTAAATGAAGATGAAATTAAATTCCTTTACATAGCTATAGCTATGAGGCTTGTAATTTCAATAACAAAATCATCAATTAATAGAATTCACAATAAAGAAAACAAATACCTTTTAGTAAGTGAAAATGAAGCTGTAAAATTGATTAAAAAATGGAATCGAATCAATCAAGAAACAGCCCTCTATTCCTTTAGATATGCATGTGGCTATACAGCTCATCCTAATGAAAATAAATTTAATAAATGGGCAAAAAAAGCATCCTTCAAAGTAGATAATTTATTTCCTACTATTAAAAAAGATAAATTCTATAAAATTGATCTTAGTGCTTCAAGTACTTGGCTTGAGAATAATTTTATCGATGAAAATATTGACTGTTTTGAAAATAAAATAAATTGGATAAAAAAATTAGAATCTGATTCAATTATTGCAGGAGGGTATCTTGAACCAAGAGTATTATATAACTCTAGGAACTACTCTAGAATGGGGAATAATGGTATAGAAAATAGAACAATCCATCTTGGAATTGATTTTTGGTTAAATAAAAAAACTCCTATTCATGCTTTTAGTAATGGAGTAGTTGTTGTAAAAACAAATAATAATTCTGAAAAGGGCTATGGAGGTCTAATTATTTTAGAACATAAAATAAAAGATTTTAAATTTTATAGCTTATATGGGCATCTATGTAATGTAAAAAAATTAAATATTAATGTGGGTGATAAAGTTAAAAAAGGCTCAAAAATAGGTGAGCTAGGAGATAGTAATGAAAATGGCAACTGGGCGCCTCATCTTCACTTTCAATTAATGCTAAGTCTCCTTGATTTTAAAAATGATTTTCCTGGAGTCTGTTTTTTTTCTGAAAAAAATATTTGGAGTAGTATTTGTCCTGATCCAAATAAAATTATTAAAGCCAAAAATCTTATTTCAACTAATGAATTTTCTAATGAAGTAATAATTAATAATAGAAAAAAATATCTAGCAAAAAATTTAAGTCTAAGCTATAATAGCCCAATAAATATTGTTAGAGGAATGGGTCAATATTTAATTAATGCTAACGGAAGAAAATACCTTGATACAGTTAATAATATAGCCCATGTAGGTCATGAAAATAATAATGTAGTTCGTGCTGGTCAAAAACAAATGGCTGTCCTAAATACAAACACTAGGTATCTTCACAATAATATTATTAAACTTAGCGAAGAAATACTAAAAACTTTTCCTAAAAAACTATGTAAAGTATATTTTGTTAATTCAGGAAGTGAGGCAAATGAATTAGCAATTAGGTTAATGAAAAATTATACTTCTAAAAAAGATATCATTGTCTCTGAAGGTGGATATCATGGAAATACAAATAGTACAGTTGAGATTAGTAATTATAAGTATGTTGGGAAAGGCGGTATGGGTGAATCAAAACATGTGCATTCTATTCCAATACCAGATAGCTTTAGAGGAAAACACAGAGGGTCAAAATCTGCAATTAAATATGTAAAAGAAGTAGAAAAAAAGATAGCCCAAGTGAATTCCAAAGGAAGTTCTATTGCAGGAATGATTATAGAGCCCATTATTAGTTGCGGTGGCCAAATTGAACTGCCAGAAAATTTTTTAAAAAAAACATATCAAATTATCAAAAAGAATAAGGGCTTATTAATATGTGATGAAATACAGACAGGATTTGGAAGAATTGGAGAGAAATTTTGGGGTTTTGAATTACATGATATTATTCCTGATATAGTTACTTTGGGTAAACCAATGGGTAATGGACATCCTATTGGAGCAGTTGTTTGNACTAAAGAAGTTGCAGAAAAATTTAATAATGGGATGGAATTTTTTAGTTCTTTTGGAGGTAATCCTGTTTCATGTGCTATAGCAACATCTGTATTAGATGAATTGAAAAAAAATAAACTTCAAAAAAATGCAAAAATTGTTGGAGAGTATATTAAATCTGAATTAATAAAATTAAGTAATGAATTTCCTATTATTTCTGATGTTAGAGGTAAAGGTTTATTTATTGGGTTTGAATTAACAACAAGAAAGCTAAAGCCTTTAGAAAAAGAAGCTAAATATCTAATAAATAGAATGAAAGAATATGGGATTTTAATGAGTTCAGATGGGATTGACAAAAATGTAATTAAAGTTAAACCACCCTTGATATTTACTAAGAAAAACAGTAATACATTAATGTTTTTTCTTAGAAAAGTTTTAAAAGAAGATGTAATGAAAATACAATTATAAACTAAAACTTTCTCTCAGGATTATAAAAGGAGGTGTCTATACTACTTGGTTTTTCTGAAATAAAATCTGAAACTAATTTTCCTGTTCCAGTACTCATACTCCATCCAGTCATATTNTGNCCAGTAGCTATAACAATGTTTTTTATTTTATTAGATCTNCCAATATAAGGCAATCCGTCAGCTGAAATAGCTCGAAATCCAAAAGTTGCTTTGCTTCTTACATCTTCAGTAATTTTTAAATTTGGATAATAAGAACATGCTGAATTTGCAATTGCATCAACCCTNTTTTTACGAATAACATTATTAATNGAAGCTATCTCCATAGTTCCTGAAAATCTAGTAAATCCATTCATTGGAGTAACAGCACATTTTGATTCGACTAATATTGCAGGAATATTTATATTTGTTNGNTCATCAACATTCATGCTATANCCCTTACCTGCCTGTAATAATAACTTAACNCCTATCTTATTACATAAATGATTAGTCCATGGTCCNGCAGAAAACACATATTCGTCAAATTTAATTGGGNTATTGTCAATTAATATGTNCTTAATNTTATCTCCTGCTAAAATAAAATTATCTACCATTGTATTTTTAATAAATTTNACACCTTTTCTTAATAAAAAGTCTTTAAGCTCAGACATGAATTCTCCNGGAGTTGAATGTTGATCACATTTAAAGTATGCTCCACCAATTGAATCNATTTNAACATNAGGNTCAAGCTGCTTAATTTCATCCTTGTTTAACATCTNTGCCTCTAACCCATTTTCTATTGCCAACCTAACTGTATGTTCTTCNTGNGNCATTGAATTATCAGTNTTACAAAGCATTAAAAGCCCTTTCTTTTCATAGTGAAATTTAAAATTNTTACTANGTTTAAGNTCATCTAATAAATCTTGNCTTAAAAGTGAAAGNTTTAAAATTCCTGGTATAGAATTTATTACATGTTTGTTTGTACATGATTTATNAAATGCATANATCCATTTCAAAAAGTCTATATTAATTCTTGGTTCAATATATAATGGACTTGATGAATTAAACATCCATCTTATACCTTGTCNAATAGTNCCAGGTGCTGCTAGTGGAATAATATGTCCTGGACATAAATATCCGGCATTAACATATGAAGCACCAGAATCTAACGAAGACTTATCAATTATTGTAACACTATGACCTTCCTTTATTAGGTAATATGCAGAACATAATCCTATCACTCCTCCTCCAATAATAGCAACACTTTTAGACATTTTTATATAACTTGAAATCCATGTGCATAAGGATCATCTTTATCAATAATAATTTTATTATANCCGTATATCCTTGCCCAACCCTTAATTTTGGGAATAATCGTCTTTTGTGAACCTATTATTGATTCCTCTTTAATTGTGCCAGTGAATTTAGATCCTATATANCTTTCGTGAATAAATTCATCATTTAATTTTAGTTCATNNTTAAAATACATTTGAGCCATTCTTGCAGATGTTCCTGTTCCGCAAGGAGATCTATCAATTGCTTTGTCACCATAAAAAACTGCATTTCGTGAACTAGATGATTCATCAATTTTATTGCCAACCCATAATATATGTGAAACATCTCTAATCGTAGGATCTATTGGATGTATAAACTTATTAGNATATTTATGATTAATTTTTTTTCTAATCTCTTGAGANTACTTAATAATATCACTAGCTGAATAATCTTGAATNCCTGAAAAATTTTTTTGATAATCAACTATAGCATAAAAATTTCCTCCATAAGAAACATCAAATATAATTTCACCTAAATCATTTGAAANTATATTTAAATTCTCTTNACATAAATAGCTTTCAACATTAGTAAGNTCTACCCATTTTACTCTTCCATCTTTNTNTAAATAGTCAACTTCTATTACTCCAGCTGGAGTTTCAATTTTTAATTTNCCNTTAACTTTTGGCTTAATAATTTTCTCTTCAATTGCAATTGTAACAGNTCCNATNGTTCCNTGNCCACACATTGGTAAACATCCNGAAGTTTCTATAAATAAAATACTGCAATCATTTTTAGAATTATGNGGTGGNTATATNATAGCTCCACTCATCATATCATGGCCTCTTGGCTCAAACATTAGCCCTTTTCTAATCCAATCAAAATTTTTTAAAAAAAACTGTCTCTTTTCACTCATGTTTTTACCCTCTAATATGGGGGCTCCATCAACAACTAATCTAACAGGATTNCCACANGTATGTCCATCAATACAAGTAAAACTTGTTTTATTCATTTTTAGTTTTATTTATATAATTGTTGATTCTTTGNTCTAGAATAGATAAAGTAACTGTTCCCTGTGATAAAATAACTTCNTGAAAATCTCTAATATCAAATTTTTTNCCAAGGGANATTTTTGCTTTTTCTCTTAATTCACGAATTTTAATTTCACCTATTTTATATGATAATGCCTGTCCTGGCCATGAAATATACCTNTCAACTTCCGTGTTAATTTCATGTAGTGATAATGCTGTGTTTTTTGACATATATTCTACAGCTTGTTCTCTAGTCCACCCCATAGCATGTATTCCTGTATCAACAACAAGACGGCAAGCNCTCCACATTTCATATGTTAATTTTCCAAACTGCTCATATTCATTTCTATATATTCCCATATCATTAGCTAAAAACTCACTATATAACCCCCAGCCTTCTCCAAATGCTGATAAATATAGGTTTCTTCTAAATCTTGGGATACTGTCTCCTAATTCATTATTTAATGAACCTTGAAGATGATGTCCAGGNACACCTTCATGTGCTGTTAATGCNGGAATTGTATATAAAGTTCGACTCTTAAGATCATATGTNTTTACCCAATAATAACCTGGCTCAGTNCTNTTTTTAGATGTNCCAACATATCTNCCTCCTGTATATTTTGGAGCAATTGCATCTGGAACAGGNGCAACACCATAAGGTTTNCTAGGAAGTGTTTTAAAAAATTTTGGAAGNTTAGCGTCTATTCTTTTAGAAATATCTCTTGCAAACATTAATAGTTCTCTTGGNGTTTTAGCATAAAATCTGTNATCAGTTCTTAAAAAATTAAAGAAATCATCAAAGCTTCCATTAAAATTTAANTCAGAAATAATTTTTACCATCTCCTTTTTAATTCTACTAACCTCTTTAATNCCTATTTTATGAATTATATCAGCAGTATAGCTTTTACTGGTAGTATAATAGTTAATCCTATTTTGATAATAATCTAACCCATCTTGAATTTCAGAAACACCAATTTTAGTTCTAGTGTTTGGNAAATACTCTTTCTCAAAAAACTCTTTAATTCTTTTAAATTCAGGAATTACTGATTGTTCAATTGCCTTCTGNCCTTCATATAAAACTGAATCTATTTGACTTTCCGATAGATCATCTGGCATATTCAAAAAAGGAGAATANAAATAATTTGCTTTAAAATCTTNAGTAATATGATCATCATATGTTGATTCATANCCCTTAAAAATAACTAGTGGTTGCGATACTCCTTTTGATAGACCCTCTCTAAGATTTATAAAATGTTGGTCTACATAATNTGGAAGGGCATTTAATTTATTTATATACTCTTTTACTTGTTTGTAATTNTATAGAGGTTTCACCATATANCCTAAGCTACTATGGAATCCNGAATCTGATAATAATGGNTTTANGTATCTCTCAAACTCATAATAGTCAATAATATCTTGAAGTTTAAAACTTAATAATTTATATGAAATTTTATCATTCTCATTTAAAAATGATGTNTCTATTGAGGCTAAATTTAANAGAAGNTCATTAGCAAAATCTGATTCATTTTTATAGTGTTCTTTTGTAACTAAACCTAATGGATATTTCTTATAATCATATCCGTCATGGTCTTGATAGGAATTAATTATTTCAGTTAGTTTANTNGAGTTCTTGTNTCTATTATATTCATCNCATGATTGAATAGTTATTAAAAACAATGNNATTGTAAAAATTNTGAATAAGTTCATAGTNAATTTTATTTTTCAAAACGACATTNTCNTTTTCTAGTTATTACTCCNTTTATAGTTCGTTTTATATTTAGTGGATTATCGTTTTTTAATTCGTCAGGTAGTACTTCATCTGGAAAATCTTGATAACTNAATGGTCTTACCCATCTTTTTATAGAATGAATNCCAACAGCNGTAAATCTACTATCAGTCGTTGCAGGATATGGNCCTCCATGAAGCATTGAAGGNCAAACTTCNACTCCAGTAGGAACACCATCAAAAATTATTCTACCCACTTTACCNCCCAATAAATCAATTAAATCTTGGTTTTGATAAATTTCATCATTTTCNCCAATAATTGTTCCAGTTAGCTGACCTTGAATTGAAGAAATAACTCTTTTTAAATCATCCATATCATTACATTTAATAATTAAAGAGAAAGGGCCAAAAACTTCATGATGTATGTTTTTATTTTTAATAAATTCATCTGAATCAACTGTTGCTAAAATATGTTCTGGATAATTCTCCTTATTTGTCGAATCTGATTGATAGAATATTTCAACATTTTTGTTTGCTGTTATTTGATTAGCATTTGAATTATATGAATTAAGTATATTTGGATGTAACATACATGATGGCTCAATTTTATTTATTTCCGATTTTAAACATTCAATAAACCTGTCCATCTGACTTCCCTTAATAGAAATTATCATTCCGGGATTTGTACAAAACTGACCTGAACCAACAGTAATAGACTTAGCGAATTGTACTGCAAGTTCTTGATAATCAGTTTTAATTTTATCAGGCATAATTATTATTGGATTCGTACTTCCCATTTCAGCAAAAACAGGTATAGGAATATCTCTTTTTGATGCTAAATCATAAATTGATCTTCCTCCCTTTAAACTCCCAGTAAATCCAATAGCCTTAACGTTTGTATGATTCACTAATTGAACTCCAACATTTATATCTCTACTATTTAAATTAGAGAAAACACCATTAGGCATATTATTTTTTTTGACAGCACTAATTATTGCGCCAGAGACAATTTCACCAGTACCAGCATGCATTGGATGAGATTTAACAATAACTGGGCATCCAGCAGCTAAGGCTGAAGCTGTATCGCCTCCAGCAGTTGAATATGCTAACGGAAAATTGCTTGCTCCAAAAACAACAATTGGACCAAGAGGTATCAACATTTTTCTTAAATCAGGCTTTGGAATTGGTTCTCTATCAGGGATAGCTGTATCAATTGATGCCTCAACCCAGCTACCATCTAAAGCTAAATCAGCAAAAGATCTTAATTGACCTATTGTTCTTTTTAATTCACCTCTTGATCTACCAGCTGGCAACCCTGTTTCAGAGCAATAAACCTCAAGCAAATTATCACTTACAGCTAATATTTCATCTGCAATAGAGTTTAAAAAATTTGATCTTTCTTTTGGGGTTGTTTTTTTATACCTTTCAAATGCAATTTTTGCAAGATTAACACTCTCTAATATTTCATCATCACTAGCTTCATAAAAAATTTGATTATTATTTTTATTTAATTCGGGATTAAATGTTTGAAAGGTTACATTCCCTAATGCAGATAATTTATTTCCAATAAAATTTTTTCCTGTAAGCATATAGTTTTTAATAATTATATTTTGACAAATCTGGCCTTGTTTCTAATCCCCTTTCAATTATAGAAATAACTGATTTTCTTTCATTTCCACTCAAAGGTAATCTAGGTGCTCTAACATGTTCTGATCCCAATCCTGTATAAGCCTCAGCTAACTTAATATTTTGTACCAATTTTGAATTAATATCCAATTCCAATAAAGGAAGGAACCATCTATATATACTAATTGCTTGATCTATTTTTCCTAATTTTTGTAATTTATAAATAGCAACTGTCTCTTTAGGAAATGCGCAGACAAGACCTGCAATCCACCCAACTGCACCCATTATTAAACTCTCCAAGGCTAATGTATCAACTCCTGTCATTATTTTTAATCTATCCCCAAACTTGTTTTTTATCCTGGTAACATTTGTTATGTCCCTAGTAGATTCTTTAACCGCTTGAATATTATCCAATTCTAATAGCTGATCAAACATATTAAGAGTTACTTCAATTTTATAATCAACTGGATTATTATATATCATTATTGGAAGAGATGTACTTGTTGCTATATCCTTAAAATATTTTACAGTTTCTACATCGCAAGACTTATAACGCATCGGCGGTAATACCATTAATCCAGATGCTCCATTTTCTTCAGCAGACCTAGCTGTCACAATAGCATCCTTAGTGGACTGTTCTGCAATATTAACAACCACAGGTATTCTTTCTGCACTTAATTCTATTGTCTTTTTTGTTAAAATGTTCTTTTCTTCAGCTGTTAAAGTACTAGCCTCACCTAATGTGCCTCCAAGAACAATTGCACTTACTCCGGCATCTAATTGAGCTAAAATGTTTTTACTAAATAAATCTAAATCTAACTTATCATCATCAGTAAATTTAGTAGTGACAGCCGGCATAACACCTTCCCATTTCATAATTTTATAATTTATTTATTGAAGATAAGATTTTTTTAAGAAATCAAATAATCTAGTTTAACATAAACAAGTCTGAAGCAATACCATCAGAAAGGAACCTGCCCTTCTCTGTAATCTTTAGATAATTATTATCTAAAATAATTAAATTGTTTTCAATTTTAATTCTTGATTTATTTAGTAAATAATCCTTAAAATCTTTTCCAAGATTATTTTCTATTTCAAGTAATGAAATCCCCCACATTGTCCTTAACCCTGTCATTACTATTTCATTATAAATATCAATATCAGTTAGGTTCTCAATTGTAATTGGAAGGGTGTTTTTTTCTAAATATTTTATATACTTAATATTATTATTTATGTTCCACATTCGTTGCTTTCCGTTAAAAGAATGAGCAGATGGACCTAGCCCTATATAATTTTTCCTCTGCCAATATGCACTATTATTTATTGACATATAATCTTTTTGTGCAAAGCTAGAAAGCTCATAGTTTAAGTAATTGCTTTTCCCTAGCTCAGTTGCAATCATTTTGTTTTGTCTTTTCAAGACTTTATCATCAATATTGTCAATTTTACCTTGTTCAATTAATTTTCTTAAAATGGTCTTTGGCTCAACTGTAAGAGCATATGCTGAAATATGTGGCAAATTATATTCTTTAGCTATTTCTATATTTTTCATCCATTTTTTATCTGATAATCCAGGGATGCCATATATAAGATCAATAGATATATTATGGAAATATTTTTTAGATAATTCTATTGATTTTTTTGCTTGATATGAACTATGGAGTCTATTCATCAACTTCAGATCCTTATCATAAAAAGATTGTACTCCAATACTAATTCTATTAAAATTTTTCGATAAATTTTTAATAATAGATTTGTCTAGATCATCAGGATTAGCCTCAATAGTAATCTCTGGGTTTTCAATTGTTTTAAAATTTGATAAAACAGAGTTTACAATTCTGTTTATTTCTTTTATTTCTAATACTGTAGGAGTGCCTCCTCCAAAATATATTGTATTTATGCTATCAGATCCTAATTCATACTTTCTTAATTCTATTTCTTTTAATATAGATTCAATAAATGCATTCTTATTTTTCAAAGATGTAGAAAAATGAAAATTACAATAATAGCAAGATTGCTTACAAAAAGGGATATGAATGTAAATTCCAGCGATAATTAAACTAATTTATCTTTGTTTTGACTAACATAGCTACTCCAACTTGAATATTTTTTTTCATTATTGGATTTACCTCCATTATAAAAGTGACAAACTGCAGCTGCTAGACCATCTGTTGCATCTAAATTCTTAGGAAGTTTCTCTATTTTTAATAAATTCTGTAACATTTTTGCTACCTGTTCTTTACTGGAATTTCCGTTCCCAGTGATAGACATTTTAATTTTTTTTGGAGAATACTCTGTTATAGGTATTTCTCTAGTTAAACCAGCAATCATTGCAACTCCTTGAGCTCTACCAAGTTTTAACATACTCTGAACATTCTTTCCAAAAAATGGGGCCTCAATAGCAATTTCATCAGGATTATAAGTGTCAATTAATTCAATTGTTCTTTCAAAAATTAATTTTAGTTTTAAATAATGATCCTTATACTTAGTTAAGTTTAACTCATTCATTTGTATAAGCTCCATCTTCTTATTAATAATTTTAATAAGTCCGAAACCCATTATGGTAGTTCCTGGATCAATACCTAAAATTATTTTTTCATCTGACATCTAGATTTTTTTATTCTGTTGAAACAAATATCGGCAAAGAAAATTTTACTTTAACTTGTTGACCTCTTTTAATTGCTGGAAAAATCTTTGGTAATTTATCTATACTACTCTCAAAAGAAGAGTTAATAGTTTCCTTTAAATCAATAATATTTTTATCAACTATTAATTCCTCTAAAGTAATTTGTCCATTCTTTGAAATAACAAATCTCAACATTACAGTATCTTGAATTGTTCTATTAACAGTTTCTGTATTAATAATTAAATCCTCAGAAATTTGATTACTTAACGTTGTAATAAAGCATTCTTTCTTTAACGATAGATTTTGCAAGGAATCACAATGAGAAAATGATGGATATTCATCTACATCTGACCAATTAAATGTTCTCCATTCTTCATCCAGTATTTCATCTACACTTATCTTTTTATTTATATTCAATTCACATGAAAAGAAAAAAACTAAAAAAAATAAAGAAATAATATATCTCATCATCTGTAATATATAATAATTTAATTTAATAAATTTAATAGATTTTAACGAATAATATCAATGGATCTTTTTCTAATTATAATATCTTCACTGTTAATTATCCTAGGTATGGCAGGAAGTTTTATGCCTATAATACCAGGCCCACTTACATCCTGGTTTGGTTTATTTATATTTAATTTAATTCCAACAGCTGAAATAGAAAGCACCATACTAGTTATTACATTCATAATTGCCATAATAATATTTATTCTTGACAATCTAATTCCAATATATGGTTCAAAATATTTTGGAGCTACTAAGTATGGTATAATAGGTGCGTCTACAGGTCTTGTTGTTGGAATATTAAGTCCAATACCTTTTGGAATTTTAATAGGTCCCATTTTAGGTGCATTAATTGGTGAATTAATATTCAATAATGATTTAAAAAAATCAATTAAATCTTCAATTGGAGTATTAATTGGATTTTTAGCCTCTAGTCTAATAAAGTTTGTTACTTGTATTGCATATCTTATGATATATTTAATACAATTTTGGGAATATATTTAGTAGTTATTTAATCTATTAATTTAAATTTCTTAAATATTTTAACATTAGAATCCCCACCTATATAAACATTGAAATCACCAGGTTCAGATTCCCATTTTTTATTAACTGTATAGTACTCTAATAAAGAATTATCAATAGTAAAATTGACTGTCTTAGATTCTCCTGCTTCTAATTCAACCATTTCAAACCCTTTAAGCTCTTTTAATGGCCTTGTTAAACTTCCATAAAGATCCCGTAAATATAATTGGACTACTTCCTTTCCTTTATATTTCCCAGAATTAGTTAGAGTAACTGAAGCAATAATACTCTCATTAATATTCATACTATCTGAACTTATTTTTAAGTCTGAATAATCAAAGCTAGTATAACTCAAACCATAACCAAATGGATATACAGGACTATTTTCTACATCTGAATAAGCAGAAGTTGTAACAGCTTTTTGAGATTTGCTAGGCCTTCCAGTATTTTTGTAATTATAGTATATAGGTACTTGACCTACATTTCTAGGGAAAGACATTGTTAACTTTCCACTTGGATTATAATCACCATATAATACTTGTGCAATAGCATTTCCTGCTTGACTTCCAAGCTGCCAGGCTTCAACTATAGCAGGAATATTTTCATCTGCCCAACTAATATTTAATGGTCTTCCATTAACTAGCACTAAGACTACATTTTTATTAATCTTGTAAATTTCCTCTAAAAGTTCTTGTTGTAATCCTGGTAATAATAAATTTGTTCTACTTCTTCCTTCTCCAGTTTGATATCCTTCTTCTCCTAAAACCATTATAACAACATCAGAAGATCTTGCTGCTGACCTGGCTTGATTAAAGCCAATTCTATCATTATAATTTATATCAACTCGAGTGAAAAAATTTGTATCACCATAATATACGTCTACCCCTTTTTTATAAATTAATTTGTTACCCTCGTAGGATTTTAAACCCTCTAAAACTGAAATAGCAGAGTTTGTAACACCTCTTCCTCTCCAGTTTCCAATAGAACTATTCTTATCATTAGCCAATTGGCCTATTACAGCAATAGTTTGATTTTTCTTTTTAAGTGGAAGTAACTGATTTTCATTTTTTAATAGAACTATTGATTTTCTAGCAATATCTAGTACTGCTTCTTGATTTTCTTTAGATCCAATGATTTCTTTTTCTCTTTCTTGATTACAATATTTATAAGGATCTTCAAATAGACCTAGATCATATTTAACTCCTAGAATTCTAGTTACAGCATCATCAACAATAGAAATATCAACTTTTCCACTTGTTACTAACTTATTTAATTTTCTAACATAAAGGCTAGATTCCATATCCATGTCAGATCCTGCATTTGCAGCAATTTCAGCTGCGTGAGCTCCATCTCTTGCATATCCATGTGGTATCATTTCTCCTATTGATCCCCAATCTGAAACTACAAAGCCTTTAAAACCCCATTCTCCTTTTAATATATCTCTTTGTAAGAATGCACTACCAGTTGCAGGGATTTCATCTATAGTATTAAATGCATTCATAAATGTACTTACTCCAGCATCAACAGCAGCTTTAAATGGGGGCAGTATTGTATTAAATAATGTATATTCATTTGTGTCCGCTGTATTATAATCTCTTCCAGCTTCTGCAAACCCATAAGAGGCAAAATGCTTTGCACATGCTGCAATGGTATTTACAGCAGAAAGATCATCACCTTGAAAACCTTTAACTCTTGCTTTAGCTATTAACCTTCCAAGAAATGGGTCTTCTCCTGCTCCTTCCATAACTCTACCCCATCTCGCATCTCTGGATATGTCAACCATTGGGGCAAAAGTCCAATTTAATCCTGAAGCTGATGCTTCAATTGCAGCAACTCTTGCTGATTTTTCTATAGCTTTTAAATCCCAACTTGCAGATTCAGCAAGTGGAATAGGACTTATTGTTTGATAGCCATGAATAACATCAAATGCAAAAATTAAAGGGATACCTAGCCTAGTCTCTTCAACAGCAATCTTTTGAAGTGCTCTAACCTTGTCAACTCCAGTTACATTTAACATAGAACCAACTAGACCATTTTTTAAATGTCTATATCTATTCTTTTGCCATTCACCATCAGGAAGAGGGCCTGTTGCATCCCAAAAGCCATTATACTGATTCATCTGACCAATCTTTTCATCTAATGTCATTTCAGATAATAGATTGTCAATAAAAATTTCTTTTTCTGATTTATTAGTACATGAAAAAACAATGCTAATAAATACTAGTAAGCTAAAAATTCTTCTCATAATTATAAAAATATACTTAGGGTTATTGGTAAACACGAATATAATCAACTTCCATAGTTGATTCTAAAAAATTAGGATCAATATCAAACCAACTGCCGCCCATAGCAACATTTAAAATAAAAAATGCTGGAGCGTCAAATGGCCAATTAGTTTCAGTTTTTGGTGAAGGATTATAGGTGTAAAAAATGTTATCATCTACAAAAAACTCTATTTTCTCAGGAGTCCAATTAATTGAGTAAACATGAAATTGAGTTGAATAATCACTAATTATTGTCTCTCCTTTTGTCCAAGTATCCCCAAAACTATCAGGAGTATGTATTGCTCCTGAAATTACCGTTGGATTATGACCCCAATGCTCCATAATATCGACCTCACCACATGCAGGCCATCCTACACTTTGATGATTAGCTCCTAACATCCACAATGCAGGCCAAGTTCCTGCTCCTGTAGGCAGTTTTGCTCTAATATCTACACGGCCATATTGAAACTCATATCTGTCTCTAGAAATAATTCTAGCAGATGTATAATTACTTCCATTATATGATTCTGCTTTTGCCGTTATCTTTAAAACACCATTTTCAACTTTTACATTTTCTGCTCTATCTGTGTAATATTGTGACTCACCATTTCCCCAACCACATAAATCTGGACATCCTGTTCCAATTTCGTATATCCAATTTTCAGTATTAGGAGAACCATCTACATCAAATTCTTCTGACCATGTTGCTACTGGATCAGCCTCTTCAACATAAACTGTTACAGACTCAGAAATATTTACAGAATCTCCAGTAGATGAATAAGCGTATACATATATCGTATAAGTATTAATTCCGGGATTAGTATAAGTGTATTCGTAATTTCCTGAGGAGCTTTCTATCTCTGCTCCACTACCAAATCTATATCCATATGTAATTGCATCATCTGCCGTTGCACTACATTGAATTATTCCACTACCATCACCATTTGGATTATCAGAATCACTTCCTGAAATAGTGACAGTAAGAGTTAAATTTGAAGGGAAAATATGTTCAACTGGTGGTGCTACAGTAGGGTCATCCTTTGAAGAGCATGAAATAAAAAATATAAATACAAATATATAATTGATAATATTTCTCATATTATTAAACAAGGTGCAAATATAAAAATTTATGGTTGATTTGTAATTTTAATATACCACATATTGTTATCATACCCAACAGTCTTAACATAGATGCTATTTGAATCCCAACTAAGAATTTCATAGCTTAATCCTCCACCAACATAAAACCCTAAAAATCCATTTCCTGTAAAATTGATGTGTAATACATCTCCAGGAGCAGAGATAAACCAGTTAGCAGTAAAATCGTCAATTGGATAGAAGG
>PACY01000020.1 GCA_002700405.1 Flavobacteriaceae bacterium
TAGATTATGTTAGTGTTAATGACACTGGAGAATATGTTGCAAGCGTAATGCAAAAATATGATTTGGGAGCTATTCCAGTTGTAGACAATAAGCAAAAATTATTAGGAAGGATAACAATTGATGATATAGTTGATTTAATTAAAGAGGAAGCTGAAAAAGACTATCAGTTAGCGGCTGGTATTACACAAGATGTAGATGTAGATGATTCAATTTATAAACTTTCATGGGCTAGACTTCCATGGTTATTTTTAGGATTATTAGGTGGTATTGGTGCCGCTGCTTTAATGGGTGGTTTTGAGGAAGTATTATTCAATTACCCAATACTTTTCTATTTTACTCCTTTAATTGCCGCTATGGCAGGAAATGTAGGAGTTCAGTCAAGTGCAATTATAGTTCAAGGGTTAGCAAATGATGATATAAAAGATAGTATTAATAATAGATTATTTAAAGAGACCTTATTGTCAATTATGAATGGAGTAATACTAGCAATATTTTTATTTGGCTTTATTTTTTTCTGGCAAAATAAAATAGATGTAGCTTTGGCTATTTCTATTTCTTTAGTTGTTGTAATAATTATATCTGGAATTGTAGGAACATTTATTCCTATGTTTTTAGAAAAAAGAGGTATAGACCCTGCAATTGCAACGGGACCATTTATAACAACAAGCAATGATATTTTTGGCATATTAATTTACTTTTTAGTAGCTAAACTTATTCTTCAATTTTAGTTTAATGAAAAATATATTAGTCCTTTGTACTGGAAATTCTTGTAGAAGCCAGATTGCACATGGATACCTTGAATACTACTGTAAAGACAAGGCAAAAATATATAGTGCAGGCATTGAGATTCATGGGGTTAACAAAATGGCAATTGAAGTAATGTCGCGGGATGGTATTGATATAAGTATGAACTCATCAAATAATGTAGAAGAATATAAGTTAATTGATTTTGATTACATTATTACGGTTTGTGATCATGCTAATGAAAATTGTCCATTTATTCCAAGTATAAATGCTATAAGAATTCATCAAAATTTCAATGATCCATCAAAATCTAATTTATTGGGATTGAAAAGAAAAGAAAATTTTATAGAGGTAAGGAATAAAATAAAAAACTTTTGTAAAAATTTCACTAATGATAATTTTTAATAGCCTTTTCATTTAGATGAATAATACTCCAATCATCAATTAATCTAGCGCCTTTTCTTTCATAAAATTTAATAGCTTTTTTATTCCAATCAATTACTTCCCAAGTAATTCTCTTAACACCCATTTCTTTACCAAATAAAATGACCTTATCAAGAAGTAATGCTCCAATCCCTTTATTTCTCATTTTCTTTGTAACTATCAAATCTTCAAGATGTAGAGTTTGTCCTTTCCAAGTAGAATATCTGTTATATATAATAGCCATGCCTTCAACTCTTGAATTTACCTCTGCAACGAAACAATTAAACAATTTTTTCCCCCCAAAACCATCCTTAATTAAATCATCTTTAGTTAAATCAACTTCTTTTGGCAATTTTTCATATAGTGCAAGCTCCATAATTAATTCATGAACACGCTTCATATCTTCTTTTTTAGCATTTCTAATTTTTATATCCATGATTAATTTTATTAAACTATAATATATAATTTTTTAAATAAATAAATAGTAATTTTGTCTTTTCAATGCAAAATAAAAATCAAACATTAGGTGAATTTATAATTAACAATCAAAATTCATTTAAATATTCTTCGGGAGAATTATCTAGATTAATAAATTCAATTAGATTAGCAGCTAAAGTTGTAAATCATGAGGTTAACAAGGCTGGACTTGTTGATATTATTGGAGATACTGGAAAAGTAAANGTTCAGGATGAAAAACAACAAAAACTTGACGTGTATGCTAANAATAAATTTATAAATACACTAATTAATAGAAATATAATATGTGGACTTGCCAGTGAAGAGGATGAGACATATATTTCGGTTAATAGCATTGACAAGAAAAATCAAAATAAATATGTAGTACTAATTGATCCATTAGATGGTTCATCTAACATAGATGTTAATGTATCTGTAGGAACAATATTTTCAGTTTATACACGAGTAAGTGAAATTGGCAGTAGTGTTACAATTGATGATTTTTTACAGCAAGGAAGAAATCAAGTTGCAGCTGGGTATATTATTTACGGAACTTCTACAATGCTAGTATATACCACTGGAGATGGGGTAAATGGATTTACATTAAACCCAGCTATTGGTTCATTTTATCATTCCCATGCTAATATTAGATTCCCACANCAAGGAAATATATATTCNATTAANGAAGGAAATTATTTACAATTTCCAGACTATGTTAAAAAATATTTAAAATTTTGTCAAATGGAAGANGGTGATAGNCCATATACATCTAGATATATTGGATCNCTTGTNTCAGACTTTCATAGAAATTTAATAAAAGGCGGTATTTTTCTTTATCCAAATACTTCAAAAAANCCAAAAGGAAAATTAAGATTACTATATGAATGTAATCCAATTTCATTTATATGTGAGCAAGCAGGAGGTATAGCTATTGATGGAAAATCTAATATATTAGACCTNAAGCCAACAAGTTTACATCAGAGAACACCTTTTTATTGCGGTAGTAAAAAAATGNTAAATCAATTAAAATCTTTTACAAAATAATTGTAAATAAGTTCTNCTTATATATATTTGCTGAAATTTTTTGATTGATAAAANATCCTATCNCTAAAATTTTTTTAAAGTCTTTGCAAGTGCAAAAACTAGGGACTTCTATTGCCCAAAATAAAAAACCNTNATCAATAAAAGGAATAGCAGGGTCTTCATTTGCTTTTATTATACACTCAATTTTTAAGATTTCAAATAGATCAATTTTTATAAGTTTTTCTAATAAGGAAGAGGCAATATATTTTTTAAATGATATAGAAACTATNGACGCTAAAGTAAATGTTTTATTTTTCCCTATGGGTGAGAAAAAACCTTATAGTGACAATAATGTGAGTACTTATAACTTGCTTCAAAGAACAGAAGTTTTAAATCTTTTATATAGTCCTAGATTAGAGAAACATATTATAATAACCTTCGATAACGCTATTTCTGAAAAGATTTTAATAGCTAATGAATTAAATGAAATAAGTTTTCAGATTAACATTAACGATCATATTTCCATTGATAAAATCAATGAGAGGCTATTTGAATTAGATTTTAAAAGAATGGATTTTGTTTCTCAACCAGGCGACTTTTCTGTTAGAGGTGGAATTGTAGATGTCTTTTCCTTTTCTAATGATATGCCTTACAGAATTGAATTTTTTGGTGATCAAGTTAGCAGGATTAGAACATTTAATGTTGACACGCAATTATCTGAATCAATTCATACAAAAATTAAAATTACTTCTAATATTAATTCAAATAATATTGGCAAAAGAAGAACCAATGTATTTAATGTTTTGGAAAAGGATACAATTATATTTATCAAGAATCTAGACTTATTATCTGCAAATATTAATTCTAATTTTGAATATTCTAAGCAATGTTATAGCAAGAAAAATGATAATACTATTGCGCTGCCTCAAGATCTTTATTCAAATACAAATGAGGTAGTTGACTCTATAAATAAATTTAATTTAATAGAATTTGATTTAAAAGAACAAAAATTAAATGATCATATTGAATTTGATTTTGTACCTCAGCCATCCTTTAATAAAAGTTTTAAAATATTAATGGATAATTTGAATACAAATCATAGCAATGGATATACTAACTATATATGCTGTACAAACAAACAGCAGGAAGCAAGGTTAAATGAAATTTTTAATGATATAAGTCTTCAGGTAAATTATAATACTATAATTATGCCTATATCTTCTGGTTTTATAGATAATGAGAGTAAATTAGCTTGTTATACTGACCATCAAATATTTGAACGGTATCATAAATTTAAATTTAAAAAAAGGTACTATAACAGTAATGCAATTAACCTTAAGCAAATTAATAAATTAAACAAAGGGGATTATATTACCCATATTGATCACGGTATTGGAATTTTTAGCGGACTACAAAAAATNNATGTTGATGGAAAAATACAAGAAGCTATTAAATTAATTTATGGAGAAAGAGATATTTTATATTTAAGCATACATTCATTATATAAAATATCAAAATACAGTGGNAAAGATGGTAAAACACCAAAAATATATAAATTAGGNAGTAAGGCTTGGGCATTATTAAAAGANAAAACAAAGTCAAAAGTAAAGAAAATAGCATATGACTTAATTAAAGTATATGCAAAAAGAAAAGCAAAAAANGGCTATAGATATCAAAGAGACTCATATCTACAAACAGAATTAGAGGCTTCNTTTATATATGANGATACTGATGATCAGTTAAAAGTTACTTCTGAAATTAAATCTGATATGGAAAGTGATCAGCCTATGGANAGGCTTGTTTGTGGAGATGTAGGNTTTGGAAAAACTGAAGTTGCAATAAGAGCAGCATTCAAAGCAGTTGATAANAATAAACAGGTAGCTATATTAGTTCCCACAACAATATTAGCTTTTCAGCATTATAAAACATTTACTAGTAGGTTANAAGAATTTCCAATATCAATTGATTATTTAAATAGATTTANNTCTNCAAAAGAAAAGAGNAATATTATTTATGATTTATATANNGGAAATATTGATATAATTATTGGAACACATCAGATAATAAACGAAAAAATNAAGTTTAAAGANATTGGACTTTTAATTATAGATGAAGAACAAAAGTTTGGAGTTGCAGTAAAAGAAAAATTAAANANTTTAAAAGAAAATATAGATGTGNTAACTCTATCAGCAACTCCNATACCTAGAACACTNCAATTTAGTCTTATGGCAGCTAGAGATTTATCAATTATTACGACTCCACCACCTAATAGATACCCAATTGANACTAATGTAATTAGATATGATAATAAAATTATAATGGATGCTATTAATTATGAAATTCTTAGAGGAGGTCAGATATTTTTTGTTAATAATAAAATAAATAATATTAATGAAGTTGCAGATTTACTAAAGAGCTTAGTCCCACAAGCNAAAATTGAGGTAGCTCATGGNCAATTAANAGGTAAAANATTNGANNAANTAATGATTAGGTTTATTAATGGAGATTTTGANNTATTGGTTAGCACNACTATTATTGAGAGNGGNTTAGACGTNCCTAATGCTAANACAATATTTATTAATAATGCTAATCATTTTGGNTTAAGTGATTTACATCAAATGAGAGGTAGAGTAGGTAGNAGTAATAAAAAAGCNTTCTGCTATTTGATTACTCCAGAATATTCTAAAATGACAGATGAGGCAAGGAAAAGAATTACAGCTTTAGAATATTATTCGGAATTGGGTAGCGGTTTTAATATTGCAATGAAAGATTTGGAAATTAGAGGTGCNGGNGANCTTTTAGGAGGNAATCAGTCTGGTTTTATTAATGAAATGGGCTTTGAAACATATAATAAAATATTGGATGAAGCACTAGAAGAATTAAAAAATAATGAATTTAAAGATCTAGATTTTGATCAACAAAAAATCTATAAAAGACAACTTAATTTTGATACAGATTTTGAATTATTATTTCCTGANGATTATATTAATTCTAATTCTGAAAGATTAAAACTTTATTCAGAATTAAATAATATCACTAAACAAGATGAATTAGAACTTTTTAACAATAATCTTATTGACAGATTTGGAGAGTTGCCATTTCAAGTAATAGATNTATTAAAAAGNATTGAATTAAAGTGGTTAGGTATNCNATTAGATTTTGANAAGATTATACTAAAAAGAAATACATTNATATGTTATTTTATTGGNAATAAAGAGAATAATATTAATTTCATGAAACTTATCAACTTTGTGAATTTAAATTCTAAATTATCTCATATTTCTGAAAAGCATACAAAAGAAGGAAATAGAATGGTTATTAAAATTTTTAAAATTAATTCAATAAATTCAGCTCATAAATTATTGGAGAAGATTATAAAAACTCAATACTAGATGTTGAGTTTTTAATATCCATTATTATTTCTCTACCAAGAATTAATGGCATATTTAATTTTTCATGTCCAGCTGGAAATTCAAATAAAACTGGAAAATCAAAATCTTTAACAGCATCTAAAATGATTTGTTTTAAATTTTTTCCAAATGGTGTGGTGTTTTTTCTAAGATCACTAAAATCTCCAACTATTAGTCCTTTACATTTATCAAAGTATCCAGCTCTTTTTAACGATACTAGCATTCTATCAATATGATATAGATATTCTCCAAGATCTTCTATAAATAGTATCTTATTATCAGTATTAATTGATGATTTTGATCCTATTAGACAATGAATAAGAGTTAAATTTCCTCCTACTAGCTGTCCTTTAGTTTTTCCTAATTTGTTTTCCTCTATATTTTTAAATTCATAAGACAATTTCTCTCCAAATAGAACTTGTTTTAATGCTTTAATTGATTCGTCATTATTAATGTCTTTATCCTCTAGGCTTTTGCACATTATACTATGAATTGACTCACTTCCAAGAATATTTAGTTCATTATGTATTGCGGTTATATCAGAATAGCCTATTATCCACTTTGGATTCTTTATATATTCAGAGTAATCTAAATTATCTATAATCCTCATAGCTCCATAGCCTCCTCTTGCGCACCATATAGCACTTATAGTTTTGTCGTCAAGTGCTCTTTGAAAGTCTTGCGCTCTTTCTTTGTCAGTTCCAGAAAAATGACCATAGTTGTTATAGATATTTTCTCCAATAAGTACATTTAAGTTCCAGCTTTCTAAAAGGTTTTTGGCTTTATCAATATAATTCTGATGATCATTTAGAATACCAGAAGGAGCAACTATTGCAATTGTGTCTCCAGCTTTAAGATATTCAGGTCTAATTAAATTATCATTCATTTCTTCTATATTATTTGCAAAGTTTTTATTGACTGTGATTATTGTTGTAAGAATTATTAAACATAAGTAAATTAACTTGTTTAAATTCATAATTTTAATTTTTAATAAATATAAAGGAACTTATAAAATTACTCTTCTTAATAAGATACAAAATGTTTACTTTTACTAATATAATCAATAAATTTTGAAGAAAACTTATACTATAACAGCAGCACTTCCTTATACTAATGGACCTATTCATATAGGACATTTAGCTGGTGTATATATCCCTGCTGATATTTTTTCTAGATTTATGAGATTAACAGGCAATGATGTTGCCTATATATGTGGTAGTGATGAGCATGGAGTGCCAATTACTATAAAAGCTAAAAAAGAAGGATTAACTCCAAAAGATATTATAGATAGATATCATAGTAATATCAAAAAATCATTTGAAGACTTTGGTATTTCATTTGACAACTATTCTAGGACATCTTCAGAATTACATCATAAAACTGCATCAGATTTTTTTTCACATCTGCATGATAATAATTTTTTTAAAGAAATAACTACAGAACAATTTTATGATATAGATGCTAATCAATTTTTACCAGATCGATTTATTGTAGGTGTATGCCCTAAATGTGATTATGAAAAATCTTATGGTGATCAATGCGAAAAGTGCGGGACAAGTCACAATGCAATTGATCTAATTGATCCAAAATCTTCGATAACAGGTAATTCACCATCCTTAAAGAAGACTAAGCATTGGTATTTAAAATTAGATGAATTTCAATCCTTTTTAGAGGATTGGATTTTAAAAAAACACAAGTCTGACTGGAAGGCAAATGTATATGGTCAATGTAAGTCATGGTTAGATGATGGATTAAAACCAAGAGCTGTTACAAGAGATTTAGATTGGGGTGTTTCAGTACCATTAAATGATTCTGATGGTAAAGTTCTATATGTATGGTTTGATGCTCCTATTGGATATATTTCATCAACTAAGCAGTGGGCAAATAATAATAATTTAGATTGGAAAAAATATTGGAAGAACAATGATACGGAATTAATTCACTTTATAGGTAAAGATAATATTGTATTTCACTGCATTATTTTTCCTGCAATGCTTAAAGCACATGGAGATTATATTTTACCAACAAATGTCCCCGCTAACGAATTTTTAAATTTAGAAGGATCAAAAATATCTACATCTAATAATTGGGCTGTGTGGTTGCCAGATTATTTAAAGGATTTTCCAAATAAGCAGGATGCTTTAAGGTATGTTTTAACTGTTAATGCTCCTGAAAATAAGGATAATGATTTTACATGGAAGGATTTTCAGGCAAGAAATAATAATGAATTGGTTGCTATTTACGGAAATTTTATTAATAGAGTAGTGGTGCTAATTAATAAATATTATGATGGAATTATTCCAGAGCCACAAGAAATAATTGATGAGGATAAAAAACTATTAAATAAAATTAATCAACAATCTATATTAATTAAAGATCTTATAGAAAAATTTAAATTTAGAGATGCTTGTAATGAGTATATAAACATTGCTAGAAACGGGAACAAATATTTAGCTGATAACGAACCTTGGAAACTCATCAAAACTAANCCAAATAGAGTCAANAATATTATGTTTNTTTCANTTCAGATTTCCTCTATTTTATCTATAATTGGAGAGCCTTTTTTACCATTTTCATCTTATAAATTAAAGAATATACTTAATTTCAAAAACCATATTGTTGAGTGGAACTGGAATAGTATAGAATCTGGAGATATCTTAATAAAACCTGGAGTTAAAATTAATCAAGCAGAATTATTATTTGAAAAAATTGAAGATACTGAGATAGAATTTCAACTTGAAAAATTAAAGGCTAGATAACCCTTTTATTTATAAGCTATGGCAATAAACTCAGCTACACATGCTGGTTTTTGTTGATCTTTTAATTCAAATATAATGTTAAGTTTATATTGAATTCCGCCTTCTACCTTATCACATGAAATAAGCGAGATTCTAGCTCTTATTGAAGAATCAACTCTTGTTGCATTCATAAATCTAACTCTATCGCAACCATAATTAACTCCCATCCTTACATCATTAAATTTAATAGTTTCATAACAAAACTTAGGTGCAAGAGACAATACTAGAAATCCGTGAGCTATAGTTTTTTTATATGGAGAATGTTTTTGGCATAATTCCGGATTAATATGAATCCATTGATTGTCATCAGTAATTTTTGCAAAAGAATCTATTTGATCTTGTGTTATAGTTGTCCATTCTGAAAGTCCTACTTCTTTACCAACATAATTATTGAGATCAGATAATTTATTAATTTCAGTAGAATAAGGCTTGTTTTTAGGGACTGGGTCTTTCATTTTTACTATTATTATAAAATTGGTAATATATTAGAATTACATTGGCATTGCACCACCATTTGCATGTAGGACAATACCACTTACAAAACCTGCTTCTTTAGATGCAAGAAATAAGTATACATGACCCATGTCTTCTGGCGTTCCAATTCTTCCAACAGGAATCATTGATATACCTGCTTTAATTATTTCTTCAGGCATGGAATCAGACATTTCAGATTTAATAAACCCTGGAGCTACTGCATTAACAGTTATATTGTGCCTTCCTGTCTCTTTACACAGAGCTCTTGTAAATCCAGCAATTGCAGCTTTAGAAGCTGAATAATTTGCTTGACCAAAAGCACCTTGAAAAGCATTAATTGAGGATGCATTTATTATTCTTCCATATTTTGCTTCTTTCATATGAGGCAATACAGCTTTTGTAGTAACATACAATGAATTAATATTTACATCAATTACCCTATCCCATTCATCTCTTGACATTTTTAAAAAAGATCTATCCTTTATAATTCCTGCATTATTAATTAAAATATCAATTCTGCCAAACTCTTCAATTAATTCCTCTACTGCTATATTTACAGATGATTGGTCTGTAACATCAACTTTTTGAAATATTATTTTTCCACCTTCTTTTTTTATTCTATCAGCAGTATTTTGCCCTTCATCCAATATATCCCACATAGCTACAGTTGCACCTTCGTTACAGAAAATTTTACATATACCTTCTCCAATTCCTCTAGCCCCACCAGTTATAATAGCTACTTGATCATCTAATTTACTCATAGTTAAATATTTAAATCTTAAGTTTTATTTTTTAGTTGCTTCAGCTGTATAATCTTTGCCATCAATAACGATTTTAGCAATTATCTCCCTCATAATTTCAGAAGTTCCACCTCCAATAGTTCCCACTCTACAATCTCTATACATTCTTGCCATTGGATAATCTTCTGTGAAACCATTTCCACCAAATAATTGTAAACATTGAGTAGAAACTTTTTCATGTAATTCTGTGCAAAGCAGTTTTCCCATTGAACAGAGCTTTACATCATATATTTTTTTGTCATAAAGATCACAGCAATGATAGCTGAAAACTTTTAATGCTTCAATTTCAGATGATAATTGAGCAATTCTATGCCTTAACACTTGGAATTCATTAATACTTTTGCCAAACGCCTTTCTTTCTTTCATATAATTCAATGACTCTGAAATTGCAAATTCCATTGTAGCGATACTGCTGGGAAGGAAACAAAGTCTTTCTAGTTGTAGTCCATTCATTAGATAGTAGAATCCTTTTCCTTCTTCACCTATCAAATTTTCTGATGGAACAACTACATTATCAAAACTAAGTTCTGCTGTATCTGATGAACGCCAACCAAGTTTGTCAATTTTAGTCTTAGTTATTCCATCAGAATCTAAATCTATAACTAGCAAACTTATACCTTTTGATCTAGAAGTTGGATCAGTTTTTACAACTGTAACAACAAAATCTCCGTATATTCCATTAGTAATAAATGTTTTGGATCCATTTACAATATAATGATCTCCTTTTTTTACAGCATTTGTTTGGATGTTTTGTACATCTGATCCAGCATTAGGCTCAGTAATTCCAATGCAACTTATTAAATTTCCAGACACTATGCCTGGCAAATATTTATCTTTAAGAAAATCACTTCCATATTTTAATATATACGGAGCAGACATGTATTGAACAGCTTGTTGTGTGATAGTAAATCCTCCCGAATTTAGCTTTGCCATTTCTTCATTTAGAACTACTTCAAAGAAAAAATCTAGGTTGCTTCCACCATATTTTTCAGGGAGCGAAAGTCCTAGAAACCCCATTTTACCCATTTTTTTCCAAATTTCTTTAGGAATTTTTCCATCCTTTTCCCACTGATCTAAATTTGGCTTAACCTCTCTTTTTAGAAAATCTCTAAGACTTTTTCTAAACATTTCATGTTCTTCAGAAAAATAATTCATTTATATTTTTTATTTACTTGTTCTTTTAATACTATAGAGTAAAGATATTATTATATCTAATAATAATCTATAATAACCCTATAAAAACTAGCACAACCACCAGAGTCATTAATGACTCTGGTGGTTGCTAAACCTTCATTTTAATTGCGATGTCAATTGTTTATTTTTGACACCTTATATTCTTAAGATAACTTTATACTCTATAGTTTTCTAATATAGGAAACTAATCAAGTGAATACCTTAATGTTGCAAGTATTCTTCTTCCCTGCCATGGCATATTAGGGAATAATCTATAACGATCATTTAATGCATTATCAATTGCTAGATCTAAATAGGTGCCATCTTTAAATTTATATCCCATACTTACATCTACCATTGTTCTTGCTGGCACATATCCTGTGTACAATGTTCCTTGAACTGCTTGAAAATCTCCATTGTGTTTAAATCTTAAACTACCTATCATTCCTTGATCTTGGTCCCATGTTAGTCCAGAGTTAAATCTGTGCTGTGCAAAATTTAAGGTATACGTATCTCCTGGATTAGTGCTTCCTAAATCATCTGCATCAAATTGAGACTTTTCTACATATGAGTAATTGGCAAAGAATGAAACTTTATCCGTTACCTGATGTTTTAGTGCTATATCAGCACCCATATAAGTTAACTCTCCATAGTTAGCATATCCCATAGCAACACTAGGTGTACCATCATTATTCATTTGATTACTTTCTACAATACCAGAAGGAACTGTTCCTCCGCCAGTTATTCCTAAGGCTACTTGAGCATACGCTCCACCAACAAGGCCTGCGGTAAATGCAGCTGTAGCTGGATCCATACCCTGAGCCATTAATGCTCCTGCCACAACAGGTCCTACTGCAGCTTGAATATCAGTATGTAAAGTAGGTAGAACTACTAATGGACTAAGTTGTCTTAGTGCAGTAAAGTTCTCAATATTCATCTGATAAACATCTACAGAAAGAGATGTCTTGTCAGAAATTTGACCTTTATAACCAAGCTCTATAGTAGTATCCGTTCTCAATGATGAAGCTGGTGCTGAAATAGGCATCATAAAATTACCATCAAAATCAATTGGAATACCAGCAGAAGTTCCTTGAACTAATGAATTAAACCCTGGACTATTAAGTAATGGGAATAATGGAGCAAGTGCACCAAGTTGTGCATTTCCATCATTAGCCATTCCAATAATTGTATTGGTTATAAATGTATACATCTCATTTAAATCTGCACCAATTCCGGGAGTATTTCCAACTCCTGGGATTAATGAAGTAGTCTCCATGTTATTAAATGTTTGTGCATTTGAATTCCCATATATCCATACATCAAAAGCTCCAAAATCTTGGACTGGTAAATCTAAGAAATGTGATAACGCTGAATTTGCACTTGAAGCCTTATTCCACGAGGCTCTAAAAGAATGTCTTTCACTTGGCTTATAAACTACTGCAAACCTAGGAGAAATGGCATTAGCCTGTTCTTCTCTAGCTACATCAAAATTGCCCCAGAAGAATTGGTCATATCTTGCAGCAGCAACTAAATCAATTTTATCTCCAATACTTGCTTTTGCTTGAATGTACCCTCCCATTATATCAAAGTCAGATTCATCATCATATCTACCAAAAGCCGTCCCTTTAGTATTAAATCTTGATGATCTATAATCAGCTCCCATAGTCACATTAACCATATCTCCAATATCAAGATTGTATTGTAGTTGAGCTTCTAACTGATTCCTGTCAACAACAGATGTTCCTCCAGTTCTGTATAGGAAGCCATTTTTATTTATATCTCTTGGAGTAATATTAGAATTGTAATATACCTGAGCAAATAAATTATCATAGGTTAACCTTCCTTGAACAAAATAGTCATTTGCAATGTTCCATAATTCACCACGATCAGTTAGGGCAATGCCTTCAGTATAATTAAATCCAGCACTTCCTACAAAATCAATTCCAGATTCAGGCCTTAAATAAACAGAAGAGCTTATATTATAAGTTAAACCGCCATCAGCCAAACCATCAATTGACATTTCACCATCATCTTGCATCCCATTGCTATTTGCATCATGATATTCTGCAAATTGAGCTAGTGTTGCTCCATCGCCACCACCTTCAGTATATTCTAATTCGCCATTAGTTATATATTTAGCAACAACTTTATATCCAAAAGTTTTGTCTTGGTTATGTTCTGCATATCTTACAGAAGTTATTGAAGTAGACATATCTCCAAATGATTGTTCAATAGTAGTCCCAGGATATTTAAAAGGATCTTTGGAAAGAAAATGAACAACACCAGAAGTCACATTAGGTCCATATAATGCAGAACCTGGACCACGTACAACCTCAATTCTTTCTAGGTCAATTGAATTAATTGCTGTCATATTTGCATCAAACATATCTATTCCAGCACTAATTAAACTTCTGTAGTCTAACATTACAAAAGCTGAAGTAGTTAGCATACCGGCCTTGCCTCTAAGAGTAACATTAGTCCTTGTAGCACCTTGTCTATCAATTGATACCCCTACAGTATTGTCTAGAAGACGAAGAGGACTTACACTCATCTTGTTTTCTATTTCATCAGATGTAATTACTGAAACAGCAGCTGGTGCATCTTGTACTTTTTCTAATCTTCTAGAGGCACTTACCACAACATCATCTAATATAGCTACATCCGAAGATAATGATATGGATCCAAGATCAGAATTACCATCAAATGATAAAATAACTGATGAGTACCCTAAATAAGAAATTTCGATTTCACCAGAGTTTGAAGATGTTTTGAAAGTAAAATTACCGTCAAAATCTGATGTTACCCCACTTGAGCTACCTTTTTCAACAACACTAGCGCCTGGAAGAGGAGCATTTATCCCCGCATCCATAACAGTCCCAGAGACTGTACTTTGTGCTATAGCCGTAGTAATAAAAGATAAAAACATACATAGAGCAATAAAATTTTTGAAAAGTTTGTTAGTTTTCATAATTGTTAGTTTGTATTAGTTTGTTTTTTAGTTAGTTATGCTATTAAAATTACATATTTTTTACCATAATGTATATTTAAAGATAAAATTTTGTATTCTTTTTATTAAGAATTTAGTACAATCCTATTTTATTCCTCCTATAAATAATCTGTTGTATTTGTAGATTTAAATAAAAAAACCTACATTTTACATGTGTTTTCGGATCATTAGGGTATTGGACTTGCGCAATTAAAAAAACTAAACTAAAAAACTAATTATGGATAGCAATAATAAATTTAAATTTAACTTCTATAAATGGGAAAAAACATTAAGAAATAAACCTTTTTTAAGACAACCATTTGGAGATAAATGGGAAGAATACACTTGGCAAGAAACTGGTCAAATGGCTAGAAAATTGGCTACTGGATTAAAGAGTCTTGGATTACCTCCAAAAAGTCATATTGGTTTGATGTCCAAAAATTGTAGAGAATGGATTATTGCTGATCTGGCAATATACATGGCAGGTTATGTTTCTGTTCCTTTCTTTCCAAACTTAAATTCGCAAGAGTTAAAAAGTCTTTTACACTTTGGAGACGTAAGCGCTCTTTTTATAGGGAAAGTTGAAGCATGGGATGAAATTAAAAAAGGTGTTCCTGAGGATATGCCATTAATTACATTTCCACACTATAAAGGTTGTTCAAAAATTTCTGAAGGTCATCAATGGTTTGATTTTATAAATCAATTTGAACCACAACAGAAAGATTACTATGCTGATTATAGTGATACATGGACAATCATATTTACTTCGGGAACAACTGGGACTCCAAAAGGAGTTGTTTTAGATTTTCAAACTAATGAAAATACTGAATGCCTAACCACACCAGAACATAACCCATTGCAAGTAGATTTTAATGGGAATAATACATTCTTTTCTTATTTACCATTAAATCATATTGCTGAAAGAGTTGTAGTGGAATGGACATGTTTTAGATATGGAGGAACTATTTCTTTTACAGAATCTCTAGAAACTTTTGCTCAAAATCTTGGCTCTGTTCAGCCAACAGTATTTTTTGGAGTGCCAAGAATTTACACAAAATTTCAATCAGGTATTTTAGCTAAATTTCCACAAAAAAAATTAGATAAGCTCTTAAGTATCCCTGTAGTTTCTTTTTTACTTAAAAAGATATTAAAGAAAAAACTAGGATTAAGTAAAGCAAAGGCAATAGTTTCTGGAGCTGCGCCAATGCAAGAATCGCAAAGGGTATGGTATAGAAATCTTGGAGTAAAAATAACCAATGGATATGGTATGACAGAAAATTGTGCTATATGTACTCAGCTTCCAGGAGAAATAACTGATAAGCCGGGATCTGTTGGTAAAGCACAACCAAAAGTTGATATTAAGATAGACTCTGAGACTGGTGAAATATTAATGAGAGGGCCATACGTAATGAAAGGATATTATAATGATCCAGAGACTACTAATAATACTATTAAAAATGGATGGTTATATACAGGAGATAGAGGTAGAATAGATGATGAAGGTAATCTATACATTACAGGAAGAGTTAAAGATGCATTTAAAACAACTACAGGTGAATTTGTTGAGCCTGGTAAAATTGAAGCACTATTTGGTGATGTTACTGAATTTGAACAAATGTGTGTAGTTGGTTTTGGAATATCAAAACCAATTCTTCTTGCAGTTCTTTCTGAGGCAGCTAGTTCAATTGATAAAGATGTTTTAAAGCAACAGCTTAGTAACAAATTAGAATCTGTAAATAAAGATCAAGTAAGTCATAGAAAGGTCTCAACCATTATAATTATGAAAGAAGCATGGACTCCTGATAATGGACTCTGTACCCCTACACTGAAAATTAAAAGGGTTAAAATAGATGAAAAATTTATGTCTAAATATGCAGAATGGAATGATAATAGTGAGGTTGTTGTATGGGAGTAATATTAAAATAAAATATTTATTTAATGAAAGTTCGAAAGTCAAATATTGATGTTTTAAGTTCAAATTTTATTGAAAATGAGATCTCTATGAAGAAATTATTGAAAGAACTTAATTCATATTTTAAATTATCAAAGTTAGAAGGTAATAAAGATAAAATTAAAAGAACCAGAAGAAGAAAAAAACTACTTGCTAGAGAGAAAATAGACTTGTTGCTTGATAAAAACAAACCTCATATAGAATTGATGTCTCTTGCTGGTTTAAAACATGAAAATGGTTTTGGTGCAGGCGGAACTACAGTAGTGGTTTTGGGTTATGTTTCCAATGTACTTTGNTTAATTAANGCAAATGTTGCAACAAGAAANGCNGGTGCAATTGATTATGCTACAAGCTTAAAAAANCTANGATTATCACAAATTGCTAATGAAAATAAATTATTAACTATAAATCTTGTTGAAAGTGGTGGAGCTAATTTGCCAGATCAAGACAGGGTTTTTAATAATTATGGCAAGTTTTTTATGGAGATGTCNAGAAGGTCTAAANATGGAATNCCAACAATNTCTGTAGTATTTGGAAATGCAACNGCAGGTGGNGCTTATGTTCCTGGNATGTCTGATTATTCAATTNTTCAAAAGAANACAGCTAAAGTTTTTTTAGCAGGACCNCCATTAGTAAAAATGGCAACTAACGAAGATGCTAATGATGAAGAATTAGGAGGAGCNCANATGCATAGTAGTATTTCTGGTGTTTCAGATTTTTTAGCTNATGANGAAAAACATGCTATTGAAATAACAAAAAATTTAATTAAAAAAATTAAGCAACCTACAGANAACAATTATGAGNNTGATNCATCTGTTCCAAAATTTGATAAAGAAGAGATTTTAGGGATTATNCCTTCCAACTTGAAAAAGCCTTTTGATATTCGTGAACTTGTAAAGAGATTTATTGATAGTTCTGAATTTATTGAATTCAAAGAAAATTATGGAAGAACAATGTTTTGCTGTTGGACAAAAATTAATGGGTATCCTATTGGAATTATTGCCAANAATGGAGTNATTTTTATTGAGTCTGCAAGAAAAGCNACACATTTTATACAATTGGCTAATAAATCTAATACTCCTTTATTATTTATNCATAATACTACAGGCTTTATGGTAGGAAAGAGNTATGAGCAAAATGGAATGATTAATAGTGGATCNCAATTAATTCATGCTGTTGCTGGAAGTACAGTTCCACATATTAGCCTACAGGTTGGTAATTCATATGGTGCCGGAAATTATGCAATGTGTGGTAGATCTTTTGAACCTAGATTTCTTTTTTCATATCCAAATGTGAAATCTGGTGTTATGGGAGCAGACCAGTTNTCTGGTGTAATGGAAATAATTAAAAGAAATTCAGCTTCATCATTAAATAAAGTTATTGATGAAGAAAAACTTAAAATTGAAAAGAAAAAGTTGGCTGAACANGCTGATGAAAAGGCGAGTGTTTGGCATACTACATCTGAAGTATGGGATGATGGAGTTATTGATCCATCAGATACTAGAAAATATTTATCCTTAGCATTAGCAGCTGTTTACAACAATGAAATAAAAGGATCTAGTTCTTTTGGAGTATTTAGAATGTAACATTTTATTATGAATTTTTATAAAGAAAAAGATATTCAAAANATAAAATCATACAAATTTGATTTTATAGAATTAGACGAAAATGATCACGTCTTTACTATCACATTAAATCGTCCAAAAAAGAAAAANGCCTTACATCCTCAAATGATGAATGAAATAGCATTCGCAATGCATTATGCCCATTTCAACAATTCTATTTGGGTNGTAGTATTTAGAGCAAATGGAGATNTNTTTTGTGCTGGTGGAGATCTTAAAGCAATGATGGGAGATGTTGAGCCTNATCAATCTACAGTGCCTGTTCCAGAAAAGGAAGTATTGATGGGAGAGCTATTTAACAGCATAAATAAACCCACTATTTCTTTGGTTGAAAAAAATGTATATGCTGGAGGCTTTTTAATAGTAGCTGGATCACTATATGTAATTGCAGAGGANAATTTAAGATTTAGTTTGCCTGAGGTTAAAAGAGGTCTTTTNCCTATGCAAGTTATGGCTAGCTTAATTCAAGTCATGCCTCCAAGAAAAGTTTTAGACTGGTGTGTTAGAGGTTATAGTATTTCCGCAATACAAGCAAAAGAACAGGGACTTGTTACACATATTTCAAATCAGGATAATATTGAAAATGAACTTTCTACTTTAATTAAAGAAATATTAGATAATTCTCCTACTGCCATTAGAAATGGATTGGAAGCATATGGNCATATTATGNATCAGTCTAACCAACATGAATATCTGCTAGAGATGTTAAATAAGGTAATTAAATCTAATGATGCAAAGGAAGGATTTAATGCTTTTAAGNAAAAAAGAAAACCTNATTGGACAGGAAGTTAATATAGTTAAATTTACTATGCATGCATAGTAAATTTAACTATATTTGTTATCTAAAAAAAATAAGATGATAAATAAGCAAGTTCTTTTTATGAAAAGACCAATTGGTATTCCTGATGAATCAATTTGGAAATATTCAGAATCTNAAATAANGGATTTAAATCAGAATGAATTTTTAATAAAAAANCATTATATCTCATTAGATCCAGCNATGAGAGGATGGATGAATGATACTCGATCATATATTGCNCCTGTTCAGATAGGAGAAGTTATGAGAGCTGGAAGTGTNGGTGAGGTAATTAAATCAAATAATGAAGATTTTAAAGTTGGACAATTTGTTTCGGGATGGGGTGGTGCTCAAGAATATTGTATAAGTTCAGGAGATAATTACAATAAGATTTATCCTGGNGATATACCATTAACAACATTTCTTGGATATCTTGGAATGCCAGGAATGACTGCATATTTTGGAATTTTACAGGAGGGTNAAATAAAAGAAGGTGANATAGTCTTGGTTTCAGCTGCNGCNGGGGCNGTNGGTAGTNTNGTAGGACAAATTGCTAAAATAAAAGGCTGTAGGGTTGTTGGAATAGCTGGGGGAAAAGAAAAGTGCAACTTTCTTATTAAAGAATTAGGATTTGANGATGCAATCGATTACAAGAATGAAAATATATATACTTCACTAAAAGAAAAATGTCCTAATGGAATTGATGTGTATTTTGATAACGTTGGAGGAGAAATTTTGGATGCAGTACTAATGAAAATTAANAGAAATGCAAGGATAGTAATATGTGGAGCCATATCTCAGTATAATAATAAAACAAAAGTAACAGGCCCTTCTAATTATATGTCATTATTGGTTAATAGAGCTAGTATGAAAGGTATGGTAGTTTTTGATTATAAAGAAAATTATATGAAAGCTCTTACTGATATANNAACTTGGTTTAAAGAAGGAAANTTAAAAAATAATGACACNATTATTGAGGGAATTGAAAACTTTCACGAAGCATTTCTTAAACTATTTTCAGGTGATAAATTAGGGAAGCTTNTATTAAAGATTTAAAATGAAANATAAAANATCCNTATTTAGTAATTTGTCAATACCTGTAATTGCAGCTCCATTATTTTTAATTTCTGGACCTAAACTTGTTATTGAGTGTTGTAAAAACGGTATAGTTGGCACTTTTCCAGCGCTTAACCAAAGAACATCTGAAGGCTTTGAAGAATGGGTAATTCAAATTAAAACTGAACTAGATGAATTTGAGAAAGAGACAGGGAAAAAACCTGCACCTTTCGGAGTAAATTTAATAGTTCATAACACAAATCCAAGAGTTCAAGCTGATTTAAAAATATGTATTAAACACAAGGTACCTATAATAATTACATCTCTGGGAGCAGTTCCAAGATTAGTTGATGCAGTCCATAGTTATGGAGGAATAGTGCTTCATGATATAGTAAAAAAACGTCATGCAGAAAAAGCAGCAGAGGCTGGTGTTGATGGACTAATATTAGTTTCTGCAGGTGCTGGTGGTCATGCAGGAACTATAAATCCAATGGCTTTGATTTCTGAAGTTAAAGGGTTTTTTAATAAAACTATTATACTTTCAGGGTGTATAAGTAATGGAAGAGATGTTGCCTCTGCAATGCAGATGGGAGCTGATTATGCATATATGGGTACTAGGTTCATTAATACTAAAGAGAGTAGAGCTCCTGAGGATTACAAGCAGATGATAATAAATTCTGGAGCTACTGACATTGTATATACAGCAGCAGTTTCTGGAGTTCCCGCTAGTTTTTTAAGACCTAGTTTAGAGTCTATGGGAATAACTGAAGAAATGTGGGCAAGCAAAGCTAAGATTGATTTTGGAAAGGAACTTGATGCAGCTCAAGCTGAAGCAAAGGCATGGAGTACTATCTGGTCAGCTGGTCAAGGGGTGACTAATATATTAGATGATGTTTCTGTACAAGAATTAGTTGAAAGGATTACGCATGAATTTAAAAATGCTATAAAAGACCAATCAAACTTACTAGATCAATTTAATTTATAGGAATTAATTCAGAAGAAACATCAAATACATATGGTAGAATATAGTATACAACCATTGTTATAATAATAATTGATAATATATTCATCCAAACTCCTTTTTTAAACATATCTTCTATTTTTAATAGCCCTGAACCAAATACTACGGCATTTGGAGGTGTAGATATTGGAAGCATAAAAGCACATGATGCAGCTAATGTTGCCCCAATTAATAAGAAATAAGGATGAACCTGAATTGCTAGTGCAATTGTAACTAAAACTGGTAATAGCATTGCTGTAGTTGCCATATTCGAAGTAACTTCAGTAAGTAAATTAATTGATGTAACAATTATAAAAATTATTAAAATTAAAGGAATACCATCAAGATTTTTTAGTAGATCGGCCATCCATAATGCAAGGCCGCTTTTCCCAAAAGCGGTAGCTATTGCCATACCACCACCAAATAACAATAATATACCCCAAGGAAGTTTAACTGTATCTTTCCAAACTAAAAGAGTCTTGTCATCCGATTTATTTTTTGTTGGTATTATAAATAAAGTTACTGCAAAGGCAATGGCAATTATCGTATCATCAATTGTTGGAATAAATTCTTCAAGAAAACCTCTAGAAATCCAACCAACTGCTGTTAGAGCAAAAACAATTAATACTCTAAATTCTTCATATGAAAATTTACCTAATAATTTAATTTGATTTAATATTTCTTTTCTTCCAGCGGCAAATTCTTCATTAGGAAATTTGTAAGCAATTTTAGTTAGATATAACCAGCAAATAATTAGTAAACTTGCACTGATTGGTACTCCAAATTTCATCCAGTCAAACATATTTATTTTAATACCATAGCTTTGTTCTACAACCCCAGAAAGAACCATATTTGGAGGGGTCCCAATTAGTGTAGACATTCCTCCAATAGAGGCACTATAGGCAATCGCTATCATAAGAGATTTACCAAAAACTAAATTTTCATTTTCAATAGTCCTAGGGTCATCTTTTAGCTGAGCAATAATTGCCAAACCAACTGGCAGAATCATAATTGAAGTAGCTGTATTTGAAATCCACATTGATAAAAATGCAGTTGCAATCATAAACCCTAGTATAACTTTTGATTTTTTTGATCCAGTTACTCTAATTATATTTAATGCTAATCTTTTATGTAAATTCCACTTTTCAATTGCAAGTGCAATAATAAACCCACCAACAAATAAGAAAACCAATTTGTGGCCATAAGATGCAGTTGTAGATTGAAGATCTAATCCCCCGGTTATAGGAAAAAGAACTATTGGAAGTAACGCCGTTACTGCTATTGGCACACATTCAGTAACCCACCATACAGCCATCCATGCAGTTGAAGCCAATATACATTTAGCTTCATAATTTAAGCCTTCAGGATTAAAAAATAGTATGATTATAGTAAATACTATGGGGCCAAGAAATAAACCAATAATATTTTTATTCAAATTCATATTAGTTGAAAATTAAATCACAAGCACTGTCAGTATACCCCTGGAGATTATGTCCTATTCCGTTGATGATAGTAAAAGACCAATTACTATTATATGAGTTGTTCTGAGCAATTAATTGAGCTCTGTCATAAAAATGAATACCTCTTTCTAATCTGTGTAATCCTTGAGCATCAGCATAATCATTATGTCTTAGACCTGGAGCATTTGGGTCATTATCTAAAGATCCAACTTGAATGTGTAGCGAATTATTTAATAATCCTTGAATAGAATTATTGGTTAATGGACTATTTTTAAATCCATATGGAAAGGATATATTATTATCCATTACTGTATACCATCCAGCTGCTGATATTACTATTTTATCGTATCTAGCTTCAGGTTTAAAAAACATAAATCGATGAACAAATTGAGCACCTGCAGAAAACCCTGTTATGTGGTATGTTTCTACAGTAGTTTCTGTAGAAGCAATTATTTGATCAAATAATGGTTCAATTATTGAAAATGACCATTCTTCTTCAGAGTTAATTGTTGCCTCTGATGGATTATCTCCATCTTCAAATACATTCCCTAAATTATAACCATCTCCACCAGAGAAATTTTCTTGACTGATTTTAGGTGCAATCACTATAAAATTATGCTCTATAGCTTTACTTACCATAGCATTACGAGTAGCCTCAGCATCTCTTCCACTACCATGCATTGTAAAAACGACTGTGGTATTTTGACTAATATTTTCAGGGGTATAATAGAAAACCTCAATGTCTTTATCTAAATACTCATATATAAATACACCTGTGCCTGATTCTAGTTCAACAGGTTCAATAACTACTGGATCTGCAATAAAATCAACACCAGTAGGACTACAAGAAAAAATAAAGGTTACTAAAAATATTTGGATAAATTTTATTCTCAAAACAACACGTACTTTAATTTTCGTAAAAGTATAATAAAATTTTAATCTAATTTGAATTAATATTATACTTTTGCAGTGAAAATTATACCATATAATACTTAAAATTTAAAGACATCAAAATGAAAGCTAAATTTTACTCTATACTTTGTTTATTTTTTTTAATTTCTTGTGATACAGAAGATATATTACCAGCAGTTACATTATTTGTAGATAATACTCAACTAAGTGAAGACAATGAAACAGTTGAACTAATGGCAGTTTTAAATTCTACTGTAGATAATGACATAGTTATACCTTTTTCATTTTCTGGGACAGCAGAAGAATCAGTAGATTTTTCTGTAAGTGCTAATCAGATACAAATTTCAGCTGGAAATTTACAAGGTTCTGTATTGATAACTAGTATTCAGGATAATGAAACTGAAGATGTTGAACAAATAACTATTAGTATAGTAAGGGCTAATGATGTAATGGTACTTTCATCTGATATCACTATAGATTTATTGGATGATGATTCGGATTCGGATGGGGATGGAATTGTTGATGCAGAGGATGATTGTCCAGAAGAGGCTGGATATCCAGAATATAATGGATGCCCTCAGCCTTTAATTATAATTAACGAGGTATTATATGATCCATCTAATCAAGGATTGGATGGAGATGCTAATGGAGATGGAGAGTATGCTCAAGATGACGATGAATTTTTAGAGTTTTATAATATGGGAGGTCAAATAGATATTTCAGGCTATACAATTTCTGATGCGGCTGCAATTAGACATACATTCCCATCTGGCACTATATTACCTGAAAATGGAGTTTTAGTTGTCTTTGGTGGAGGAACTCCAACTGGTAGTTTTGGTGGAGCTATTATACAAGTTGCTAATGGTTTTGAAGATCGTTTAAACATGAATAATGCTGGAGATATGGTTACGATGCGTGATAGTAATGGAAATGAAATTTTAACATTTGATATTGAGCCCCTTGCAAATAATCCTAACGAGTCTTACACTAGATATCCTGATTTAAATCAAGTGCCAAATGAAAATGGTGATATTTTCTTTCAGCATGCAGGTATTCCTGAAGCAGATGGAAGATTGTTTTCTCCAGGAACTAAATTAGATGGAACAAATTTTAATTAATAAGATTCAAATTAAAAACAATGAAAAAACTATCTTTAATTATTGCCATATTTATTTCAACTTCTATCTTTTCTCAGAATATTAGTCTTGAATCATATAAGTTTGGAGAAGGATTACAATTTAACGCTGACAGGGGCCATTCTATAAGGCTAACGGGCTATGCTCAGCCTATGATAGATTTAAAAAATTACACTGATGTTGAAGAAAATTCATCTACATCAAGGTACAGGATTAGGAGATTGAGGTTAAGAATAGACGGAAAATCTAAAAATCAAAAATTTGGCTATCGATTTCAAGCTGATCTTAGCGGAACTTCTGAAACTGGAGAAGACACTGGGGATTATTTATTAGACGCATATGTTTCATATGCAGTTACAAATAGAATTTCAATATTATTTGGACAAAGAGCAACCTACACTGATAATAGAGAATTATTTATGAATTCTAATTCTTTACAACTTGTAGAAAGAAGTAGATTAACCTCTGCTTTTTCATCAATAAGAGAATTTGGACTATTTGTTACAGGGCGCTTTAGGGCAGGGAGAGGTTCTTATTTAAGACCTTATTTTGTTTTAACTAATGGAGATGGAATTAATGTATTTGACAAGGATCATGGAGGATTAAAAATAGGAGGAAGATTAGATTACTTGCCGTTTGGTCTATTTACAAATCTAGGGCAGTTTAGACAGATTGATGTGATGAGAGAACAGGCACCAAAATTAGTGTTAGGTGTTCATTTTAGCCATAATTCGGGCATGAGTAGTAGAAGAGGTAGGGCAAGTGGAGCTATAATCTATTTAGATGAAAATGATCAAGAATCATTACCTGACTATACTAAATATGGGATTGATTTTCTATTTAAGTATAAGGGATTTTCAGCCTTGGGTGAGTATATTAAATCAACTGCTATCGTTCCAGATGATATTACCCAAAGAGTTAGAAATGATGGTTCAATATCTGAAAGCTTTTTAGTTGATGGATTACAAAATGTAGATGGCTATGTTAAAGGAAGAATGATGTTAGGCCAGGCCTATAATATACAAATGGGATATCTTTTTAAAAGCGGATATTCAGTTGACACAAGGTATACACATTTAAAAGCTGATGAAAATTCTTTTTTAAACAATGCGACATTCTATAATAGACCTAACTATTATACTATTGGTATTGGAAAATTATTAGCAAAAAATTATGGTGCAAAAATTCAAGCATCTATAACATATGTAGATGGATCATTGGGGATTAATAATACTCAAGGAAGCCCAATTGAAGGAAATGAATGGTTAACTAGAATAATAACTACAATTTCATTTTAAATTTTATTATGAAAAAATATTATTTATTTATACTATTTTTTATAAGCTTCAACTTAGTTTCTGCTCAGCTAAGCCCACAATCAAAAAAGATTACCGAAAAATTTTTTAGTGAATATGAAGAACTTGAAAATAGAACTCCTGCATTAAAAAAGAAAAAAGGATACACTAATTATAAGGAATTATTAGAATTTCTAAATAATATTTCTGCTATCCATCCAGATAAAATTTCACTTAAATATATTGGAGAATCATCTAAAGGAAAGAAAATTCCTATTATGTTTTTATCTAATAATTCAAAAAATCTACAAAAATTAAATATTTGGATGCAAGGAGGATTACATGGCGATGAACCTGCAAGTACAGAGGCTATGTTATATCTAATGCATACTCTGTTAAATGATTCAAAATACACCTATTTATTGGATAAGATAGATTTAGCAATTCTGCCTATGGCAAATATTGATGGTTTTCTAAAAAACAATAGATATGCAGCAAATGGGCTAGATTTAAATAGAGATCATACTAAGCTAATGGCTATTGAAACTAGATTAATTAAAGATGCATTTGTCCAATTTAATCCTGATGTAGCGCTTGATTTTCATGAATATAGACCATTTAGAAAAGATTTTGCACAGCTAAGTACTTTTGGAATCTGTTCAGCATATGATGTAATGTTCCATAATTCATCTAATCTGAATATTCCTGAAAATATTAGGATAATGATCGATACATTATTTACAAAAAATGCTAAAGATGAATTAGATAAAATAAATTTAAAACATAGAAACTATATGAAATCTGAAAAAATTTCAGGGGAAATTCATTTTAGCCAGGGTACTACAACAGCCAGGTCTAGTTCTAATTCATTCGCATTAAACAATGTTTTTGCAACCCTATTCGAAATAAGGGGTGTTGGTATTGCAAAAACATCATTTAAAAGAAGAGTAAATAGCGGATTAACTCTAGCATTATCATATTTAAAAACTAGTTATAACAATACAGACTTAATAAAAGAACAAATAGAAATTGCTAATGGTATGAGCAATGAAATTATAGTAAAAAGTGATAAGTCAATATACAGTGATAAGATTCAAGCCATTGATATTGATACAAATGAATTAATTGAATTAGATGTAATGATGAGGGATGCTAAAAAACCAATAGCTAAACTGATAAGGGTTAGACCTCAGGGATATATAATAAAGAAGGAATATAGCTCAATTATATCCAAATTAAAGAATTTAGGAATAGAAATGAGTCAAATTCAAAATGATACTCTAATTGATATAAATAAGTATCTAATTAAGGATTACAATGATAATTTTCTAGTTTATGAAAAAATGAAACTACAAGAAGTTAAATCTGAACTAGTTGATGATATAATAAAATTTTCTAAGGGAGATTATATAATTTATATGAAACAACGTAGATCTAATTTAATTGCTGAACTTATGGAGCCCGAAGCACCTAATAGTTTTGTAAGTTTTGGATTAATTAAAACTAAAATTGACGATATTTTACCCATATATAGATTAAATAATTAAAAATATAATATAAACAAAATGAAAAAAAGTCTAATAACAATTATTGCAATGTGTTTTTCATTTCTTTTAACTGCACAGGAGGAAGAAAAAAACAATGCAAATTATAATTTTGGAAATGGTATATCATTTTCTTTTAATGATGGAGACTATCTTTTTAACCTTCATGGTTTTATAAAACCTACATATATATACAATGATATTTTATCTACTGTAGAGGAAGGAACATATAATGAAATTTCTAGACAGTTTAAGTCTAAGAGTTCAAATTTATTTATTGAAGGTAGAGCATTCAAGGAGAAGGTTAGTTTTACTATTCAGATGGATTATAGTAGCTCTAGACCATTAGTAGAGGCTTTTATAGGATATCATATAAATAACTCAACCACAGTTTATTTTGGCCAAAGACAAGTCTTTCATAACAATTTAGAAATGACGCATAACGAAGACCAATTGCGTTTTACTGAAAGAGGACTTCTTAGTCAAAATTATACAGAAAATGGCGAAGAATTTGGGGTATTTGTAGAAAGCAGTTTTGGGGATAAGTTTGTAATTGAACCAAAACTGGCTGTTACTTCTGGTGATGGAAGAAATTCTTTTGGTGAAGATTCAAGGGATTCTGATCTTGGAGGTATTAAAATAGGTTCTAGGTTGAATTTATATCCATTAGGATTATTTAGCGATGGAAATGAAAACAGTACAGTCGATATAATTGGTGAAGAAAACTTGAAAATTCAATTAGGAATGGCATATTCTAAAAATTATGGAGCTAGTAATTCAATGGGTGATGGTCATGGTGATTTTTTACTATATGACAGGAATGGCAATCATAATTTGCCAGATTATTCTCAATTATTTTTTGATTTGCTTTTAAAATATAAAGGATTTTCATTCATGTTTGAATATGCAGATTCATATGCTAGTAATTTAGATGAGACCTATACAGATGAAAACTCATTTAATATACTTATTCCACAACAAATTAGTGAATACCTAATCATAGGAGATAGTTACAATTTACATTTAGGATATGTTAGTAATAGTGGTTTTGGGGTTGATTTAAGATATGAAGCATCAAATCCTGAATTTGATATGAATACGGAATCATTACTGCAATCATTTGATAGTTATGGATTTGGTATTTCAAAATATTTTGACGGAAATAATCTTAAAATGCAATTAGGTGCTTATAAAGCAGATTTTGATTCCGGAGATGAAATCATATATGGAGAGTTTTTAGTTCAAATTGCATTTTAAAAATTAATTATTAGTTTCGTCTTTAATAAATTATAGAAATTATGAAAAATTTATATATTATTTTATTATTCTCTATTGCATCAATTAGCTATAGTCAGGATAAAAACACTCTTATAAATCACTATAAGCAATACTATCAGCAAATGAAATCTCAAGGAGATGTTCAAGGTGTAATAAATGGCTTAACACATTTAAATGTGTTAGAGCCTAGTCAAGCTAGAGCTGACACTCTTGCTGTACTGTATATGAATGAAGGAAGACATATTCAGGCCTTAAATACAATCGGTATTGAGAGTAATGAAAATGATTCTGATATGGCAGTTGAGGTAAAAGCTATTTCGCTTCAATTTTTAAATCAACTTGAAAGATCTCTAGTTCATTATGAAGAGTTATTTAAAAGAAAGCCTAATCCACTTGTGGCATATGAATTAGCTGACATAAAAATTCAATTAGATGATTTAATGGGAGCTACAAAGAATATAACTTTTGGAATAGCGAATTCAAATAGTGATATAATGAGAACTTACTATGAGGGTCAAGGCCAGTATCAAGTTCCTATGAAAGCAGGATTTTTGTATTTAAAAGGCTTAGTCAAATTTAAGGAAAATAGAGAGCAAAATATTGACGCAGCAATAGCTATAATGGATGAGGCTTTAGCTATAGCTCCAAATTTCAATTTGGCAAAGATTAGTAAGGATGCTTTAAATGCTCAGAAGAAACAGGATTAGTTATCAATTTTTTGATTTGACTTTTCAATTAGCTTGTTTATTTGGTAAACAAAATTTGAGTTTGCAGCTAATACATCATTAATCTTATTTTTCTTAAGTTTTTCATCTATAATACTTGACGAAAAATGACTTTCAAGTATCATAAATTTTGTTTTTAAAACACTTATTCTAGAAATAATACCTGGTTTTCTTATTGATTTTGGTATGCTTTTTTGCAATCCATCAAAGAATTTCCCAATATACTCTTTGTTATCCTTAAAAAAAGAAACCTCATTATCTTCTAACGATTTAATTACTTCTTTTAATTCTTGATATTCAATCCAGTTATTTAAAATAGTTACAGTATTTAAACTGATATTATCAATTCTAACTGGATTAATAGAATCAGAGTATAAATCTAATGTTTCATAAATTTTAGTGTTATTATTTTTCTTTGGTTGATTGTTGCAACTGAAACAGAGAGTAATAACTATAGCTAGGATTGGTAAATAAAATTTAGGTGACATCTCCATTTTCTAATGTTAATTGAGAAAATTAAGCCTTTTTTGGTTTACAAAAATAATATACAATTAAAATTAAGCTTAATATAATTGGTTCCCANGTTANNACATAATATGGCCATTTAGTAGTAAGAATTAATGGATTNTCTACGGCNGGCACTTCTGCNAAATACATATAATTTGAACCTATAAAATGATTTAANGGCATTATAAAGGCTAANAGAANATTTAGGCCAATGAATGTTTTTANCCATGAATATGTTCTTANTTCCATATTNAGATGATTTCTTAAATAAATAGGGAATGCTATAATAATTGNATGTTTTACAAAAAATTGNACATAAAAGAANTTAACNGANCCATTGTAATTATCAATTAATGGAGTAAANATGGACATTCCTCCACCTATAATCCCACAATAAAAAAGAAANTCGAATAGAAATTGNCTANTTTTATTTTCTGGGATAAACATNATAAAACAACAGATTAATGCGGAAATTCCACAAAGATGTACAGGAATCTGTTTATCCAATGTCCAAGTTCCATTAATTAGATGTATAACATGGTTAGTAACAGTGAAAAATATCATTACTAAAGCAATAAACTTAATAAACTTAATTTTATTTTTTTCATCACTAATTTTACCCATATATAGAATAAAAAGGATAAAAGNTATNCTANTTAATGTNGTTATTATCCATTCATTACTTANAAATGCTATTGCATNATCCATANTATATTTTTATTAGGNNGTCNNTAAAGTTAATCATAATTAATCAAAAAACCCCCTTGAAAGGGGGTTTGTGGTACCTCCAGGAATCGAACCAGGGACACACGGATTTTCAGTCCGTTGCTCTACCAACTGAGCTAAGGTACCTTAAAATGAGNCTCAAATATAGATGCATTTTTATTATTGAGCAAAATAATTATTATAAATAATCCTTTTGTAAATTTGATGCACAAGCTATAATATGAATTTAATTATTGATATAGGAAATACTAACACAAAAATTGCAGTATTTGAGCATGATAATATTATTGAAATNGATATTTTTAATNCTGAAAATACTANTGAAGCAATAAATAAATTTTTAANTAAGTATAAGNCTCTTAATAATGCTATAATTTCTAATGTTTCNAGNATCAATAATTCTACATTAATTAATAAAATATCACTTAATAAGATATATTTCTTATCAGATNANTTAAAATTNCCTTTTAATAATATGTATGAAAGTGAGGAAACACTTGGGTCAGANAGAAAAGCTTTAGCAAGNGCNGTAATTAAACATTATNCTAATANTAATGTANTAATTATTGANNCAGGAACATGTATTACNACNGATTTTATTGATGCTTCAGGAAATTATCATGGAGGCTCTATTTCNCCAGGGNTTAATATGAGATATANCGNATTANGTGAAAAAACATCAAATCTNCCTAAATTAGAAAGAAAANATCCTTCTCATATTTTNGGNTCTTCTACAGAGGATTCAATTCATTCAGGAGTAATAAATGGGATAGTATATGAAATTAGAGAATGTATATCAGAATATCAGAAGCAATACAAGGATATTAAAGTTATTTTAACTGGAGGTGATTCTGATTTCTTGTCTAAACCNTTAAAAATTAGCATCTTTGCNAATCGAAATTTTTTATTAGAAGGTCTAAATTTTATTTTGAATTTAAATACAGAAGATTGNNAAAACGAATNNTNCCCATAATAATANTNTTTATAAGCTTTAATATTCAGGCACAAGAGGGNACATCTTCTCCCTATTCATTCTATGGTATAGGTAGTCTTAAATTTAAGGGAACAACAGAAAATAGAGCTATGGGTGGGGTTAGTATATACACTGATAGTATTCATATGAATTTTAGAAATCCAGCTTCATATACTGGAAAAAACATGTTTTCTTTTAATAATGAGGGTAGACTAGTTAAATTCACAGTTGGAGTAGGGCATACTGAAACAAAACTTGAAACATCTGAGAGATCAGATAATGCAAGCACAACTACATTTGATTATTTAGGATTAAATATTCCAATGGGTAAATTTGGNATGGGTTTTGGAGTAATTCCTTATTCTTCTGTTGGCTATAAATTAGAGACTAGAAACATAAATGANTCATTNCAATACAAATACTCAGGAAACGGTGGATTAAACAAAGTATTTTTAGGGTTTGGTTATCAAATTTCAGATAATTTAAGTATTGGACTAGATGCGCATTATAATTTTGGAAATGTTCAAAATAGTGCATTAGAATTCCTTTATGATGATGAACAATTACCATTAGATTATCAAGCTAGAGAAATAAACAGATCTGATTTAAGTGGGATTAATTACAATTTAGGTATTTCATATAAGCCAATGATTAATGAAAAAACTCAATTAATTACTTCTTTTACTTATTCACCTGAATATAATTTAGCTTCTAAAAATAAGAGAACATTTGCTTCTGTAATTGTAAGTGAAACTACAAATCTTGAATTTCCAATAAATGAAATTGAAGTGGATTTATTATCAATGGGGCTTGAAGAAACTGATTTAAAAATGCCATCTAAAATGTCTGTTGGATTAGGGATTGGTTCAATTAGAAATTGGTTTATTGGNTCAGAGNATAGTATCATAAAAAGCAGTGTGTTTTCTTCTGATCTTTTAAANATCCAAAACACCTATTTTGAAGATTCTTCTGTTTTATCAATAGGGGGATTTTATATACCAGATTATAATTCCTTTAATAAGTTACTTCAAAGAATCGTTTATAGATCTGGAATATATTTTGAGAAAACAGGCTTAAACATTAATAATCAGTCCATTAAAGAGTTTGGTATAACTTTTGGACTAGGTATACCAGTTAGTAGGCTTTTTTCAAATCTTAACACTGTTATTGAAATTGGAAAAAGAGGTACAACTGATAGTAATTTAGTAGAAGAAAATTTCATCAATTTTCAATTAAGTTTATCTTTAAATGATAGATGGTTTGTAAAAAGAAAATATAATTAATTATGAGAATAATATTCAGATTTTTAATAGTATTAAGTTTTTTATTTGTATCACTAAATGTTAGTTCGCAAATAAATGAGGATGATATTAATTCATTATCAATTTTCAGTGAATATGTAAAAGCTAAAAATTATGATGCTGCATATGAGCCATGGATGGAGCTAAGAGAGAGAAATCCAAAATTTAATAGCGCAATATTTGTCTATGGAGAACGAATTTTAAAACATATGATTAAGAATTCTTCTGCAGATAAAAAAGTTGATTATATTAATGATTTAGTNAAATTATGGAATGAGAAGAGAATTAACTTCCCTAGTAAAACTCCTCTAGGCGATGTTTTAGCAAAGGCCGCTCAACTTCAATATGATTATATGAGTGAATTAAATATAACAAAATCTGAAGTATATGATATGTTNAATAGTGCATTTATNACTGATTCAAAAACATTTAATAATCCAAAAAATTTATACACTTATTTTGGATTGATAGTTGATCTTTATGATCAAGATTTAAAATCTGCTGAAGAACTTTTCACTAAGTATGATGAAATTTCTGAAAAGGTAGAAAAGGAAATAAAAAATTATACAAATAAGGTAAATGAATTCTTGCCAGATGAAATCTCAGAGTCTGATGTAGAATTGTCACCTAAAGATAAAAAACGTGTTAGTTCTTATAATAGTTTTTTAAAGGCTTATGATCAAATTTCAAAAGGAATGGAAAAGAAGGTTGGAGATAGAGCGAACTGTGATAATTTGATTGTTTTATATGATAGAAGTTATGAAGAAAATAAGGACAATGGAATTTGGTTACAAAGAGCTTTAAATAGATTATTTAATAAAGAATGCATGGATTCTGAGCTATTTGTTAAAATCCTTCAGCAAAAAAATATGTTGGATCCAAATGCATCTACATCGTATTATTTAGGAATTATTAAAGCAAAAGAAGGAAAATCATCTGAAGCTCTTGAATACTATAATCAAGCAATTGAACTTGAAAATGACGCATATGAAAAAGCTAAAATATTATTTAGGATTGCAACTCAATTTAAAAAGGACGGTTTGTTTTCTAGAGCTAGATCATATTATATACAAGCCCTTAGGTTTAACCCATCTATGGGAAGATGTTATTTAGCTATTGCTCAGATGTATGCTAGTAGTGCAAAAAATTGTGGTTCTGACAACTTTACTCAAAGAGCAGTTTATTGGTTAGCCTCTAATGAAGCACTTAAAGGAAGTAGAGTCGATAGCAAATTAAGAAAACTAGCTAATCAAAGTTCTAGAAATTATTTAGCTAAAGCTCCTCAAAAAAGTGAAATCTTTTCTTCAGGAAGAGAAGGCGAAATAATTAAGATAGGTTGTTGGATAGGAAGGACTGTCAAAGTACCTAAGCTATAGATTTGAAAAAAATTAGTTTTATTATTACTCTTTTTGTTTTGATTTCATGTAATAATGATTTAGAAAATGTAATAGATATTACTTCATCAAAATCCTCAATTTCAGCAGCTGAAAATATAAATACTGTGTATACAGACTCGGGACTTGTAAGCTCAATTTTGGAAAGCCCAAAAATGTTTAATTTCACTAATATGGATTTCCCGTATTTTGAATTTCCTAACAAGGTTAAAATCACTGTGTTTGATAAGAATAAGAACAAGAGTGTAATTACTGCTGATTATGCAATCTCTTATTCTAATACTGATTTAATTGATTTAAGAAAAAATGTTATTATTACAACTCACCTAAAAGACACTCTAATAACTGATCAAATGTATTATAATAGAGTAGAAGAGTGGTTATTTACAAATTATCCATTTCAATTTATTTCAGCTGGCAAGGATATCTATGGGTCAGGATTTGATTCTGACAAAAGTTTTGAAAAAATAACTTTTTTAGATGTAAGCGGCTATGTAACTTTAGAAGATTAATTTTTTATGGATAAAGATTTTATAAAATATTTAGATTTTCATAGAACTAGAGGTGGAACAGGAAAAATATTCAACTTTAACTTCATTGACTATAAAGAAGGCTTTCTAAAGTTAGATGCAGAATTTACAGCACAAACTCTTAATCCAAATAGAACAGTGCAAGGAGGTATGATGACTGCTTTATTGGATGATATTACGAGCTTACTTATTATTTATGAATCTAAAGGATCTTTATATCCTAATTCTACAAATCTTCATAGTCTGCATCACAGGCCATTATTTGAAGGGAAAGTATTTGCTACTGCAACCATTATTAAAAAAGGAAAAAACATAGCAACTATAAAAGGTGAATTATTTAATTCAGATGGAAAACTAGCAGCAACTCTGATGCATACTGTTGTATTGACTAAAGCTGATTTTCAATCACATATACCTAAATAATCATTAAATTTATAATATGAAATTATTAGGTTTTTTTAAGTATGCTTATCTGGGGTTTTTTGTATTATTTTTTATAGAATTTCTTTTAAATTATAAAACTGATTTTAATAAGTCAATAGTTTTCTTAGTTCTATCTATATTATCAGTTTTATTATATTGGTTTAGAAATAAATATCAGAAGAGATTTAAAGACAGGGGGAAATTATAATTTATTATGTCTGATATACCAATCATAGTTGCATCCCTTATTTTTTCTGCTTTTTTTTCTGGCATGGAGATAGCCTATGTATCAAGTAATAAGATTTCTATTGAAATTGAAAAAAAGAATACAGGCTTTATCTCTTCAATAATAAAAATTTTAACAAAAAAGCCTTCAAAATTTATTACCACTATGCTTATTGGAAACAGTATAGCATTGGTAATATATGGATTTTCAATGGGAGCATTATTAACTAGAGAATTTGACTTAAACCTGTTTAACCAGACACTTGTATCAACCTTTATTATTCTTATTACTGCTGAATTTTTACCAAAAGTATTTTTTCAAATTTATTCATTAAAGTTTTTTAAAATATTCATACTTCCAGCATATTTTTTCTACATAGTTTTTTATTTTATTTCTGATTTTGTGACATGGATTTCAGATAGTTTTCTTAAAACTTTCTTTAATTCAAAAGGAGATAGTAAACAACTTCTCTTTTCAAAGGATGAATTAGGACATTATATAAATGAGCAAATTGAAGCAATTGAAAAAGATCAAGAAATAGATAGTGAAGTCCAAATATTCCAAAATGCATTGGATTTTTCAGATCTAAAATCAAGGGATATAATGATTCCTAGGATTGAATTAGTTGCAGTTGAGGTGCATGATTACATTAATAATTTAAAATCTTTATTTATTTCTTCTGGTTATTCTAGAATTTTAATTTATAAAGATACAGTTGATGATGTTCTTGGGTATGCACATTCATCGGATCTTTTTAATAAACCAAAATCAATTAAATCAATACTAATGCCAGTTGAATTTATACCAGAAGCTATGCATATTAAGGATGTACTTAACTTATTGACAGTAAAAAGAAGGACTGTAGCAATAGTATTGGATGAATATGGAGGGACTTCTGGAATGATAACTATTGAAGATATTGTAGAAGAGCTCTTTGGAGAAATTGATGATGAATTTGATAATAATGAGTTATTAGAAAAGAAACTATCTGATAATGAATATGAATTTTCTGCTAGAATTGAGGTAGACTATATTAATGAAAAGTATAAATTACAGCTACCAGTTGGTGAAGAATATGAAACTTTAGGAGGCTTAATTGTAAACAGTACTGAAGAGATTCCTAAAATAAATGAAGAAATTAAACTAGATAATTTTTTGTTTAAAATTCTAGATGTTACTAACACAAGGATTAATTTAGTTTCTCTAAAGATAGATGCTTAAGTTTTCATAATTAACAATAAAATGCTACTTTTGGCCACTATATTTTAAATTAATTTTTAAATGGCAGTTTTAAATCAAATACGAGAAAGATCATTGTTTTTAATCTTAATAATTGCAATGGCTTTATTTTCTTTTGTTTTTGCGGATGTGATAAACAAAGGTGGAGGAGCTTTGCCTGGAGATCAGAATGTTGTTGCTACAGTGAATGGAATTGAAATGGAAAGAGAAGATTTCATGAGAAAGGTAGAAAATTTAGAACGTCAAAATAGAGCTTCAAGATCAAATGTTCAATCAATGAATACTATTTGGGATATTGAATTGAGAAGATTAATTCTTGCTTCTGAATTAGATCAATTAGGTATTACTGTTGAAAAAAATCTGATGAGAGATTTATTAAGAAATAATTTATTATCATTTGATGAGTTTAGAAATTCTGAAGGTGAATTTGATCAGAGAAAATTAAATGAATTCATATCTAATCTAAAAGAAATCTCACCTGAGACTATGGACTTGCAAGGTTCTCAAATTAATTATGAATCCTGGAATAATTATGAATCTACAGTGGCATCTTCAGGACTAGAAAAAATTTATTTTGATCTTGTACGATCAGCATTGAATTCTACTGTATTTGATGGCAAGACTCAGCATGCTTATGAAAATGATAATGTTGATTTAAAATATGTTAAGATTCCTTATACATCAATACCTGATTCCTTGGTAAAAGTCACAAACTCTGATGTTAAGAAATATATGCAACAAAACAAAAGTGATTTTGAGGTTAAAGCATCTCGAGATCTGATATATGTTAAGTTTGAAGAAAACCCTTCAGAAAGTGATCAAAAACAAATAGAAGTTCAACTTGAAGAGCTATTAAAGGATCGCGAGGAATTTGATTTTGACACAAAAACAACCAAAAAAGTATTAGGATTTAAAAACACTAATGATAATGAAGAGTTTTTAAATTTAAATTCAGCGATTAAGTTATATGATTCGTATGTTTTTGAGAATTCCTTCTCTAAAGAAATGGAACCGATAATTTATTCTATGAAAAAGGGTGAACTTTATGGGCCCTATAAGGAAGGAGACTATATAAAAATTACAAAATTAGTAAATACTAGAAAAATACCTGATTCTGTAAAGGTTAGGCATATACTGATTCCATATAGCGGATCTTTAAGAAGTGATCCTAATGAAATAAAAACAAAAGAACAGGCAAAGAAAACTGCAGATAGTATTTATAGAATTGTTTTAAGAAGACCCAATAAGTTCAAAAGCCTTTTAGAATTATCATCTGATAAGGCTAGCAATGAAAATGATGGTGAAATTGAATTTTCATATGTAGATGGATTTGCACCAGAATTTAAAGATTTTTCTTTTGAAAACAACGTTGGTAAAATATCAGTTGTAGAAACTGATTTTGGTTTTCATATAATTGAAATTTTGTCTCAATCTAGAAGAAAAAAAGCTGTAAAAGTTGCAAATTTAGCTTTAAAACTTGAGGCATCAGAGCGAACGATAGATAGTATTTTTAATATTACTTCAAAATTTGAGATAGCAATTGATAAATCTAATTTTAGAGATGTCGCTAGTGATTTTAACTATAAGATTAATCCCGTTAATAACATTAGAGAATTAAATGAAAATATTCCTGGGGTAGGCGCTCAAAGGTCTATTGTAAGATGGGCATACAATTCTGACACTAAACTTAATGACATAAGACGATTTAATTTACAGAGTGGAGGATATTTAGTTGCAATGCTAACTTCTATTAATAATGAAGGATTAATGTCGGTTGATAAGGCATCTATTACAGCTATGTCAAAAATTAGAAAGGAAAAAAAGGCAAAGATGATTATTGATAAGGTTAATGAAAAAACATTAGAAAATATTTCATCCAATCAAAATCAAAATATCCAAACAGCATTAGCTGTAAACATGAAAAATCCTGTACTTTCGGGGACTGGAAATGAACCATCAGTAGTTGGTTATGCTTTTGGTTTGGATGAAGGTGATACTTCTAAGGGTATTATTGGAAATAGTGGAGTTTTCTATATTCTTGTTGATAAGATTAAATATGCAAATGTGATGAGCAATTATCAAAGCTATATGAATTTAATAAATTCAATTAATCTTGGATCATATAATTCAAAGGTCTATGAAGCTCTTTTAGAATCTGCTGAAATTGAAGATAATAGATCTTTATTTTACTAAACTTAATAAACTAAATCTTTGTAAGGTATAATTTCATTATATCCTTTTTCAGCAAAATATTTCATATTTTGTTTATTTCCTGTAACTAGAATAAAATCGCCTCCCCAAGCACCAAGGCTTTTAATAGCTCCACTTTGATAATCTTTAAAAAGTATATTTTTAATTGGATCCAGATTTATAGTTTTTGAAATAATTTTTTCATGTTCTAGTATTAATTTTTCAAATTCAGTCAATGTATTTGATTTAATTATTGATGAACAAATAGAGTTTATTTTAGGAATAATATTTTTTATTGCATTTTTGTGAGATCTATAATTTTTTATTGCCTCTGAAGTATTTTGTTTATTTCCTAAGTAGATAAAAAATAAATTTTCTTTAAATGATGGATTAAAATTAGAATTTTCTATTATCCTTTTATCTTTAGTTTTTTGATATACTATTGGATTAAATTTGTCACAGCATGCAATATCATATCCACTTCCATTAAATGTTAGGTCAAGTAAGTCATATGGGTTAATTTTTGCCCATAGTGATAGGTTGTTAATTAAAGTTGAAGAAGTTCCTAGCCCCCAATCTTTTGAAAATCCTAGTCTAGTTTTAAAATCAATTCCTAAATCAGTAAAAACACTTTTATTAAGCTTTTTAATTGCTTTAAAAATTGTAACTAATTTCTCTGAAAATTTATTATTTCCTTTATATGAGAAGCTGTTTTCTGATATAATAAATGTTTCATTAAACCAAACTTCTCCATCATAGTCATAGCTTGTCCATTTAATTTTATTCTTTTTTTCTATTTGATTTATTTCTAGGGACTGGGAAAATTTTGACGGAAGAGCTAATGCTTTTGCCCCATCCAATACTAGATATTCAGATGTTAATAATATTTTGCCATTACTACTATACTTCATCTGAATTGCGAAGTTTAATTAAATAATTTTGAACATCTCTGTTATTTACAATTTTATCTTTAAAGAATTCTACAGCCAATTTTTTTTCATCTTCATTTGCTTTTAATGAATTCAAAATATTAATTAAATGCATTTTCATATGTCCTTGTTGAATTCCAGAAGTTATTAGAGATCTTAATGCTCCATAGTTTTGAGCTAAACCTACTGCTGCAGTTATTTGCATTAACTCTTCAGCATTCGGATTATCTAGTATTTCTAATGCCAGTTTCACTAGGGGATGGAGATTTGTTATTCCTCCAACTGTTCCTAATGCTAGAGGCACTTTAATTGAAAAATTAAACGTATCATTTTCAATTTTAGCTTTGCTTAATCCTTTATATTTTCCTTCTTTTGATGCATAGGCATGAATGCCAGCTTCAATTGCTCTAAAATCATTTCCTGTTGCAATACTAATTGCATCAATACCATTCATAATACCTTTATTATGAGTAACAGCTCTTGATGTATCTAATTGGGCTATTTTAACTGCTTGAACAAACTTTTCAGAGTAATTTTCATAATTTTCTATTTTATCTAATTCTTCAACCTTGCAAGAGACTTCAGCTTTAACAATACACTCAGGAACATAATTTGAAAGAATGCTCATAATAATTGTAATGTCATTTGACTGTATTTTATATTCTTTAAATAATGATGATTTTTCTTTAAACGATTTTGAAATCTGCTCAAGACAGGAATTTATAAAATTTGCTCCCATTGCATCCACAGTGTCAAATGAAACATTGATTTGATAATACCCCTTCATATCACTTGTTCTATTGATTAATTCAATGTCAATTATTCCACCACCTCTTTTTTTCATATTTGATGTTATGGTTTCAGTATCTTGAATTAGTGTAGACTTTATATAATTAAAATAGGATGTAATTAATTCTTTCTCACCTAAATATGTAAAGTGAACTTGACCATTCTTTATTTTAGAAATAATTTTAGTTTTAAACCCACCTAGTCTTGACCATAACTTTGCAGATTTTGATGCTGCGGCAACTACAGAGCTTTCCTCAATTACCATAGGAATACTATAGCCTTTGTGATTGATTAAAAAATTGGGAGCAATTGAAAATGGTAAATAAAAATTGCTTAATGTGTTTTCAGAGAATTCATCGTGTAGTCTTTGAAGATTTTCATCATCATTCCAATATTGTTTTAATATTTTTTTTGCAGCTTCACTTTCTTTGAAGAAATTATCTACTATCCAATTTGTCTTTTCTTCTTTACTTAGTTTTGAAAAACCATTAATTTCTTTACTCATTTTTGAAATTTAATATAATATTTTACAATAATAATATATTGCTGCAATAATTTATTATTGAATAATCAAAATTATTAGATATTTTATAATATTTTAGTGAATCTTTAAATTAAATACTATGACAGATTCAAACATATTAGAAAATCAAAAACAATTTTTAGGCCATCCAGTTGGACTGTATATTTTATTCTTAACTGAAATGTGGGAGAGATTCTCTTACTATGGAATGAGAGCAATTTTAGTACTTTACCTAGTTGCTGAAGTTGGAATTGAAAATGCAGGATTAGGTTGGAGTAACGAAGATGCCTTGGCTTTATATGGTTGGTATACAATGTTTGTATATGTAGCCTCTATTCCTGGAGGAATTATAGCTGATAAAATAATAGGGCAAAAGAAAGCTGTTTTTGTTGGAGGAATGCTACTTGTCGCAGGACATTCAGTCCTAGCAATAGAAGCATTATGGGCCTTTTACACTGGACTTACTTTAATAGTTATGGGAGTAGGTATGTTAAAGCCTAATATTTCTACTATGGTTGGAGGTCTATATCCTAAAGATCAACAGGATAAAAGAGATATGGGATTTTATATTTTCTATATGGGGATTAATCTTGGCGCTGCAGCCTCTGCTTTATTAGTTGGATATATTGGAGAAACTATTGGGTGGCATTATGGATTTGGATTAGCCGGTATTGGAATGGCCTTAGGACAACTAACGTATTGGTATGGCCAGCGATATTTAACCCATGTTGGTAATTTGGTTATAGATGAAAGAGATGAAAGTGAAAAAGTAGACGGGAATTTAATCGCTTCAATTTTTAAGTCAACTAATTCAATAATAGGATTTGTTATCACCCTATGTATGGGAATTTATGTATGGCAAGTTCAAGGTTCTTTAGATTATGGCTTATTGATAATGGGATTAGCATTTGCTGTGGGAGTAGCAATTGTAGTCTATAATGATGGCGATAAAGTTGAGAAGGATAGAATACTTGTAACTTACTTGTCTTTCTTAATTATAATTGTTTTTTGGGGATCATTTGAACAGGCTGGAGGTTTATTAAATGTATATGCCGCACAAAAAACTGATTTAGTTTTAACAGAGAATTTCACAGTGCCTGCAAGTTGGTTTCAGTCTGTTAATGCTATTTTTATTTTAATTTTTGCTACTCTAGTTGGTAGTTTTTGGGTCTGGTGGAAAAACAGAAAAAAAGAATCTTCATCATTGTTTAAAATGGCAATTGGAGTAATTATTATGGGCTGGGGCTTTTTCTTTATGTCTGCAGCTTCTATGCAATATGATGCAGAAGGGTTATCAAGTATGCACTGGTTAGTTTTAGCATATTTATTTCATACAATTGGTGAATTATGTGCATCTCCAGTAGCATTATCTTTTATTACAAAACTTGCGCCTGAAAGATGGATGGCATTCATGATGGGAGCTTATTTTGCAGCAACTGGATTAGGTAATAAGGTTGCAGGGTTACTAGGTGAATCAGCTACAGAGATGGGTGAATTTGCAATATTTACCGGTATCGCAGTATTTTGTACAATATTTGGATTATTAGTATTAACAATTATTAAACCTTTAAAGCGATTAACTCATAATGCAGAAGGAATATAGTAGTTATAAGTAAAAATTTATGAATCAAAATTCTAATGCTGAGTTTTTTAAAACTAGTGTCTTAGGACATCCCTCACTTTTATTTGTTCTTTTCTTTACTGAAATGTGGGAGAGATTTTCTTACTATGGGATGCGTGCTATTTTAGTTATTTTTCTAACTGGGCTCATTATTGGTGACAATCCTGGATGGGGATGGTCTTCTTCAGAAGCATTGTCTTTATTAGGGACATATGCAATGTTTGTTTATTTGACCCCTCTTTTAGGTGGGTGGTTAGCTGATAATAAGATTGGTTATAGAATGGCAGTAGTGATTGGGGCATTATTTATGACCTTAGGTCATGCTTCTATGGCCGTAGAAACTCCAATGTTTCTTTATATAGGAATTACCTTATTAGTGATTGGTAATGGGTTTTTTAAGCCAAACATGACTTCTATAATTTCAAAAATATATGAAGGCAGAGATGATAAAAAGGATGGAGCTTATAATATATTTTATATGGGTGTTAATGCCGGAGCTTTTATTGGAATCATGTTGTGTGGTTGGATTGGTGAGAAAATTGGTTGGAGTTATGGTTTTGGATTAGCAGGTATCTTTATGTTTTTAGGGATGTTACAGTTTTATTATGCGCAGCCTTTATTTGGAAATATTGGTGATAAACCCGATAAAAAGAAAGTTAATGAATTAGAATCAACTGAAAATAAAGAAAAACTTAATCCTTTTCTTTCTATAGACTATTTATTAATATCCATATTTGTTATAAGTGCACTTATTTTTATAGTAAATGACCCGTTAAGTAAAATTGGAAATATCGACACATTTAATTTTACTGTTTTTGGAATGCAAGATTCTCTATTTTATGCACTATTAGCTGTCATTAGCTTTATTATAATACTAATTATTAGGATTCCAAGATATTCTCTAATTGTTAGAGATAGGATGATAGCTTTTACAATATTCTCTTTATTTACTGTTTTTTTCTGGGCTGGTTTTGAACAAGGCGCTGGCTCATTGCCAATTTACACCAGAGATTTTACTGATAGATTTTTAGAAGGTGGTGCAGCGACTACATTTAAGATTATTGATTTGTTGGTCACTGTTATTCCTCTCGGTATTATCACTTATGTACTTATTAATTTATTTAAAATGACATACAAAAAAATAGCATTATCTAATACCATATTAGGATTTAGTTTTGTTATTATATGGGGAATTGTTATATATAAATTATTTATTGAATTTCAGTCTACTGAAACTGAAGTACCTGTTACATGGTTTGCAATATTAAATTCATTATTTATAATAGTTTTTGCTCCATTATTTACTAAATGGTGGGATAGTGAATACAATCCTCCAGCATCAGTAAAATATTTCTTAGGACTGTTTCTTTTAGGTATTGGTTTTGCTTTTCTAGCTTTTGGAGCACGTAATGTTCCAGCTGGTACTGAAACTGCTAGTCTGAGCATGATTTGGCTAGTATTTGCATATTTGTTTCATACCTTGGGTGAGCTTTGTTTATCTCCAATGGGGCTGTCTTATTTAAGTAAATTAATTCCAGCAAGAATGATAGCTTTTATGTTTGGAGTATATTATTTAGCAATAGCTATAGGACAAAAGCTAGCGCATTATGTAGGTGGTGATATTGATAAGATTACTCAAGAGTATAGTTTGTCAGGATTTTTCTTAATTTTCACTATTATTCCAATAATTTTGGGTGTTTGTTCGTTATTATTACATCCAATTCTTAAAAAATTAATGCACGGAATTAAATAAGTATGTTTAAAAATATAATTACAATATTAATCGTTTTTAGTTTTGCTCAATCTTATTCTCAGGATATCAATTGGGTAACTCTAGATCAAGCAATAAAACTTCAAAAGAAAGCTCCAAGGAATATTATAATGGACGTATATACAAACTGGTGTGGTCCATGTAAGTTGTTAGACAGAAATACTTTTAAGAATAAAGATGTTTCAGCTTTTATTAACAAGCATTTTTATGCAGTTAAATTTAACGCTGAGGGTAATTCAAATGTAAATTATGATGGTAATGTATTTACTAATCCAAACTTTGACCCTGCGAAAACACAAAGAAGAAATGGGACTCATGAGTTAGCCAGATATTTAAATGTTAGCGCATACCCAACAATTATTTTTATGGATAAAAACTCAAAATTAATCACTTTTGTTAGAGGATATAAAACTCCTAAGCAAATTGAGTTATGGTTAAAGCTTTTTAAGGATGAGGGGTATAAATCAATTAAAACTCAAGAAGAATTTAACAAGTATTATGAATCTTTTGTTCCAGAGTTTTCTTCAACTAAATAATTGTATATAAGTTTTGCAGTTTTATTACTAGCGCCACTACCACCTAGAATATTTTCAAGTTTACTATAGTCTTTATTAATTTCTGCTCTACCTTTTTTGTCTAATATTATCTTTAAATTTTTAATTAAATTTTCCTTTGAGCATTCACTTTGTATTAATTCTGGTACTATAAGTTTATTTGCAATTAAATTAACTAATGAAATGTATTTTAGGTTTTTTATCAAGTTTTTCCCAATAAAATAGGAAATCCAACTTGATTTATAACAAACTATTTGGGGGACCTTAAATAAGGCAGTTTCAAGAGTTGCAGTTCCTGAAGTTACAATTGCAGCAGTACAATTTCTTAATAGATCATATGTTTTATTTTCAATAATTTCAATATTATAATTTTTTACATAATTTTTATATAACCCTAAACTTTGTGATGGGGCAGCTCCAATTATAAAATTATAATCTTTGAACTCTGGCACTACTTTTAGCATTATAGGAAGTATTTTTTTAATTTCCTGATCTCTGCTTCCCGGAAGCAATAAAATTGTTTTTTCTTTAACTATTATGTTTCCTAATTTTGATATAGTTGACTTTTTTACTTCATCTAATAGGGGATGACCTACAAACGATACATCTAGATTATGTCTTTTTTTATAATAATCTTTTTCAAATGGTAGTATTACGTACATTTTATCTACCACTTTTTTTATTAGTTTAATTCTACTTTCCTTCCATGCCCAAATCTGGGGGGATATATAATAATGGTTTTTAAAACCATTATTTTTTGCCCATTCAGCAATTCTTAGGTTAAATCCAGGGAAATCTATATATATTATTATATCAGGATTGAAATTAAGAATATCTGATTTACAAAATGATATATTTTTTATTATAGAATATAAGTTTAGGAAAACTTCAAGAAAACCCATGTATGAGTAATCTTTATGATGTTTAGCAAGGTTATTGGTTTCTATATTCATTAGGTCACCTCCCCAACATCTAAAATGGGCATTTTTATCTAATTTTTTTAACTCTTTAATTAAATTAGATCCATGTAAATCTCCTGATGCTTCACCAGCTATTATATAATATTTCAAATTATATTATGTTTAAAATTAATGTAGTAATAGCTAGAAATACAGTAGTAAATAAAACCCCCTTTGCTCTATGATCTTGTCTTTTTTTAATGTATACAAGAAAAACAAAGAGATTCATAATTGCACCAAGACTTATTAATTTACCTAAAATTCCTTCTTCAAAGGATTTTGTAATAACTTCCAAAATTGATGGATCATCATGAAGAATAAGAATAGAAAGAAAAATTCCTGCAATATTTGCTATAAAACCAACTGCAATTCCTATGAAGATCTCTTTTTTAACCATTTAGATTCCATTTAGCTATATCATCTATTTCTGAATATGATGTCATATCATACATTATTGGAACTATTGAAATGTATCCATTGTTTAATGCCCACTGATCACTATCTTTTTCTTTATCAAGATTTATAAACTCCCCAGTAAGCCAATAGTATTTTCTTCCGTTTGGATTTTTCCTTTTATCAAATGTTTCTTTCCAAAAAGATTTTGCTTGTCTACAAATTTTAACGCCTTTATAATTTTTTCCAGTACTTATCTTTGGAAAGTTTACATTTAAAATAATGTTCTTTTTATTTGATTTTGCTAATAATTCTTTTGAAATAATTTTAATAAATTTTTCACAAGACTCAAAACTAGCATTCCAGCTATAATCACACATAGAAAACCCTATAGATGGAATTCCTTCAATCCCTGCTTCTATAGCTGCACTCATTGTCCCTGAATAAATTACATTTATTGATGCATTTGATCCATGGTTAATCCCTGAAACACATAAATCTGGCTTTCTTTTTAAAATTTCATTTACTGCTAATTTTACACAATCAGCAGGTGTTCCTGAAGTGCTATATTCAGTTTGAGGACCATCATCAATATGTTCCTTTTTACAGTATAGTGTATCATTAACCGTTATTGCATGACCCATTGCACTNTGAGGACTGTCTGGGGCAACAACTANAACTTCACCAATTGTATTCATAACTTTCACTAATGTCCTTAATCCAGGTGCAGTTATTCCATCATCGTTGGTTAATAAAATAAGAGGTCGTTTTTTCATTATATCTAATATACTTTATACAAAAGTAAGTAAATAAATAATTGCAATGTTTAACAAAAAATTATATGTATAATTGNGNAAACTAATCTGTTTTTTATTTATTTTAGAAACNTATTATTCATAATTATGAGGAAAAATATTTTTATNATATCNTTAACTTTTATACTGGGGCTAGCTTCATGCAGTTTTACATCNAGTAATTTTGATCAAACAGANAANGATAAGTTGCTTGTACAGTTAATNTCATATGTATTAGATCAAGGACACTTTGTTAAAAAAGAAATTAANGANGATTTTTCTAGAAAAGTATTTAANGAGTACCTAAATATACTTGATCCNTATAAAAGATATTTTTATAAATCAGATATTGAGGAATTTAAAAAATATAANGANNANCTTGATNATAAATTTATTAATGCCGAAATAGATTTTTTTGATTTAACATATAATAGAGNTCAAAAAAGATTTAANGAATCAAAACTTATCTATAAAGAAATATTAAGTAANCCATTTGATTACNAAATAGATGAAAATTTTAATGCTGATTTTGAATCCTTAGATTATGTAAAAAANAANAGTGAAATGGAGGATAGGTGGAGAAAACAGTTAAAATTTTCATCNATAGAATCATATAATNATTTGTTAGAGGAACAAGAAAAGNAATTAGAAAANGATTCAACATATGTGNAAAAATCTNNTTCTGANATTGAAATAGAATCNAGNGAATNANCATTGAAAANTTTAAATGAGATGTATGATTTNTANGAAGANATTACNAGATCAGATTGGTTTAGNTTTTATATAAANTCTTTTGTAGAACAATANGACCCTCANACNATATATTATAANCCNGAGGCTAANGATAGNTTTGATGTTGATATGTCTGGAAATTANGCAGGTATAGGNGCTAGATTNTCAAAAAAGTTTGATAAAATTGAGGTGGTNGAAATAATTTCTGGCGGTCCAGCATGGAGACAAAATTNACTNGAAGTTGGTGATATTATTTTAAAGGTTCGTCAGAATGATGAGGATGAATCTGAGTCTACCAGTATTTTAGGAATGCCGATTAGTGATGCTGTAAAATTGATTAAGGGCCCTAAAGGAACTAATGTAATATTAACCTTAAAAAAGGTTGATGGTGAGATTGTAGATTTAACAATTAAAAGAGATATAGTNCTTTTAGAAGAAACATATTTAAGATCTTCAATTGTAAATAAGCACGACAATTTATATGGTTTTATAAATCTGCCAAAATTTTATATTGATTTTGATAATTCTAATAGTCGTGATGCTGCTAGAGATGTAAAAAAGGAAATACTTAGATTAAAAAATCTAGGGGTTAAGGGTCTAGTATTAGATTTAAGAAATAATGGCGGAGGCTCACTAAAGACTGTTGTAGAAATGGCTGGTTTGTTTATCCAAGAAGGNCCAATTGTACAAGTAAGATCAATGGATAAGGAAAGTCAGATTTTAAGAGATAANGATAGATCAATTATATGGGAAGGGCCNCTAGTAATTCTTGTAAATGAATTTTCTGCATCAGCATCTGAGATTTTAGCNGCAGCAATGCAAGATTACAAAAGAGCTATTATAATTGGTAGTAAACAAACATATGGAAAGGGAACAGTNCAAAACGTNCTTGACTTAAATAGAATGGTAAGAAGNAATACAAATGGTGATTTAGGCGCATTAAAATTTACAACTCAAAAATATTATAGAATTAACGGAGGTTCAACTCAATTGGAGGGTGTCAAAAGCGATATTGTAGTTCCAGACAAGTATACCTATGTTGATTTTGGAGAAAAGGATCAAGAAAATCCTCTTGAATGGGATATGATAGAACCAGTTCCATATGAGCCTTGGAAAAGTTTCTTTGATTATAATAAGACTATAAATGCTAGTAAAAATAGAATGAAATCAAGTGAATTTATTAGCTTGATTGATGAGAATGCTAGATGGATTAAATCTATTAGAGATAATAATATATATCATTTAAATTATAAAAAATTTAAAAGCAATTTATTAGAGAATGAGGAAAAGGCAAAGAAATATAAGAAACTATCTGAATATTCATCTGAATTAACTTTCAAATCATTGCCATATGAAATTGATTTAATCTCTAAGGATACAACGCTAGGTGAGAAGAGAAAAAGATGGCATAAAAACTTAACAAAAGANATCTATGTTAANGAGGCATTAAATGTCTTAAATGATTTAAGGCTATCTTATGTAGATAGNTAATCTATTCTATTTAATTTTAACAATTTGAAAAGACCCTTTTTTAATATAAAAAGAAACANNTCTGGGGTAATTAGCTTANTATACATNATCTTAGTTGCTTTAGTTGCATTATTTGGATANGTTATTGCGCCTGANAATTCAAAAAATGCAAATCAAATGCATTTATCAATTCATTCAAAATCTCCTGGATTTACANTTGATATGTTNGTAATTCCTAATGAAANAGANANNCAATCTTCANTTGATAAATTTATANATGGTGANAANACCCCAGATATAGAAATTCCAATNCNAAGTTGGAAAACANANAATGNCATGCTTTATTATCAAGAATATGATCAGAATGACTTCACGGAAATTNCTATATCTTCAATTGGNAAANACCTAATTCAGAATANNAAATTNTATNTAGGAACTGATAAGTTTGGAAGGGATGTTTTGAGTAGAATTATAATTGGNGCTAGAATATCATTTTCAATAGGTTTTGTTGCNGTATTTATTTCTTTNATAATAGGNTTAATCTTGGGAAGTTTATCAGGTTATTATTCAGGANTTGTTGANNANATAATAATGTGGATAATTAATGTAACCTGGTCAATACCAACACTNCTATTAGTTATTGCNATTACATTGGCTTTAGGAAAAGGNTTTTGGCAAGTTTTTATTGCAGTTGGTCTTACTATGTGGGTAGAAGTAGCAAGGGTTGTTAGAGGTCAAGTNAAATCANTAAAANAGAGAGAATTTATAACNGCAGCACATGTATTAGGATTTAGTGATTTTAGAATTATTACANNACATATTTTACCCAATATANNNTCNCCTTTAATCATTATTTCAGCCGCAAATTTTGCTGCTTCTATTTTAATTGAAAGCGGACTTAGCTTTCTTGGTTTAGGAGCTCAACCTCCGATGTCAAGCTGGGGATNAATGATTAAAGATCACTATAATTATATAATTTTAGGAGAGCCATTNCTAGCAATTATACCAGGAATATGTATTATGCTGCTTGTTATGGCTTTTATGTTGCTAGGAAATTCCTTGAGAGATATTCTAGATGTAAAAAACTAGTTTTGTTCAGGAGGAAATTGAAGTAGTATTTTATTAACAAATAGTTTTATNTGCTCTTCCTTCTTGCCTCTTTTACTAGGGATAAATCCTTTTCCAATTCCTTGCCATATCAGCTCATTTTTTTTATAATCAACTATATCAATGAATAAGACTCCTTCTGTATAGTTATGATAATAATAATTGTTATACCAAGGCCCAATAGCTAAACCTGAAGAATAGTGGTCATAGCCAGGGTAATAATTTATTTTTTTATTAGATTTTGTAAAGAAGTTAATCATTATGTCTGGATCAATTGCACTTTTTCTTAGCCCCTTACTAGATAATTCTACATCAATTGCATTAAGAATTCTTTTTTTGTCAATGTCATTAATCTCAGCTTCATCTACACCCTTTTTAGAGAACGCATATGTTTTATAATCACTAAAATTAATTTTATTATTAAAGTCAGAATTAACTCTTATAACATTACATGATGTTAGTAGAAATATTAGAGATACTATAGAAATTTTGATTACAGTTTTCATTTTTTATATTTTTTCAATTAGTTTTTTGTCAACGATATTTGGGATAGTTACTTTAAGAAGGGGTTCTTTTTTCATAGCTCTCTTAATTTCAAACATTGAACCTTCATTCCTAGCCCAGTTTCTTCTTGAGACACCATTATTTACATCCCAAAATAGCATCGATTTTAAATTGTCTTCACTCTCTTTAGATCCATCAAGAACCATACCAAAGCCACCATTAATTACCTCACCCCATCCTACACCACCACCATTATGAATGCTAACCCAGGTTGCTCCCCTGAAACTATCTCCAATTACATTTTGAATTGCCATATCAGCGGTATACTTTGATCCATCATAAATATTAGATGTCTCTCTAAATGGAGAATCAGTTCCTGAAACATCGTGATGATCTCTTCCAAGCACTATAGGAGCTGAAATAATTTTCTTCTTAATAGCTTTATTAAAAGCTTTCGCAATTTCTATTCTCCCCTCTGAATTGGCATATAATATTCTTGCTTTTGAACCAACCACTAAAGCATTTTCTTTAGCTTGATTTATCCAATTAATATTATCTTTTAATTGAAGTTTAATTCGACTTGGGGACTTTTGCATTATTTTCATAAGCACCTTAGTAGCAATTGCATCAGTTTTATCTAAATCTTCTGATTTTCCACTGCAACAAACCCATCTAAATGGACCAAAGCCATAATCAAAACACATTGGCCCCATAATATCTTGAACATAGCTTGGATATTTAAAATTAACACCATCTTTACTCATTACATTTGCCTTTGCTTTAGAAGCTTCTAATAAAAAGGCATTACCGTAATCAAAGAAATATGTCCCCCTTTTTGAATGTTTATTAATTAGCTTAGCGTGTTCAACTAAACTCTCTTTCACTTTTTTCTTGAAAAACTTAGGGTTTTTATATATCATTTCATTTGCTTTATCAAAGCTCAGTCCAACTGGATAATATCCTCCTGACCATGGGTTGTGAAGAGAAGTTTGGTCACTTCCAATATCAACATGTATTTTTTTATTATAAAATTCTCTCCAGACATCAACAATATTTCCGTGAAATGCTATTGAGACAATTTCTTTATTTGTTTTTGCATTTTTTACTCTTTCTACAAGTGAATCTAAATTATTAACTACCTCATCCACCCAACCTTGTGAATGTCTAGACTGAATTGCTTTTAGATTAACCTCAGCACAAACCGTAATACATTTTGATATATTCCCTGCTTTTGGTTGTGCCCCACTCATTCCACCAAGACCAGAGGTTAGAAAGACTTTGCCTCTAGGGTTTTTTCCTATTTTTCTAAAAGCATTTAATACTGTTATTGTCGTTCCATGCACAATACCTTGCGGACCAATGTACATATAGCTTCCTGCTGTCATTTGGCCATACTGAGTAACCCCTAATGAATTAAATTTTTCGAAATCTATTTTCTTCGAATAATTTGGAATTACCATTCCGTTGGATACGACAACCCTAGGAGCATTTTTATTTGAAGGGAATAAGCCTAGAGGATGTCCAGAATTGATCACAAGGGTTTGCTTGTCTGTCATTTCAGACAAATACTTCATACAAATTAAATACTGAGCCCAATTNTGAAAAACTGATCCATTTCCACCATATGTTATAAGTTCATGTGGGTGTTGAGCCACATCCTCATCNAAGTTNTTTTGAATCATTANCATAANGGCAGCAGCCTTTTTTGACTTNTAAGGATACTGATTAATTGGTCTGGAATATATTTTATAGGTAGGNCTAAATCTATACATATANATTCTGCCATATTNATTTAATTCTTCTTTAAATTCCTTTATTAATAATTTGTGATGTTTTTTATCAAAATATCTAAGGGAATTGATAAGTGCTAATTTTTTTTCATCTTTTGTCAACACATTTTCTCTAATTGGAGCATGATTTATTTTTTTATCATATTTCCTTTTAGATGGAAGTTTTTTTGGAATACCTTCTTTAATCTGCTGTTTAAAAGTCATAATTAATTTTAATTTCTACATTGATCATATCCATAAGGACAATGCCTGCAACTACTTTGACAACAATATCCTCTTTTTAAATGATATTTTTCAGTATAGCATTTATATCCTTCTTCTGTCATATAATAGTCATCTTGATCCATGCTGCCTGAGAAATAATTAGCTTGGTAAAGATAAAGTAAATTCAATTAAATTTGGATTATCTTTGAATCAGAGAAATGAAAAGGTATATACTGTTTATATTGTTTGTTTGTTTTTTGCAAAATTGCGGATCAAAAAGAGTCATATATAATTATGAAAATAATAAAAAGGAAATCCCGGTAAAGAAAAAGAAAACAAAAAAGAAAAAAAAGGTAAAAGACAAGAAGTCAATTATCCCAGTAATAAGAACTACTGAAGATTATATTGCATATTATAGTCAGATTGCTATGGATGAGATGAAGCAATATAAAATTCCTGCAAGTATTACTTTAGCTCAGGGAATTTTAGAATCTGGTTCTGGTAAAGGAAGGCTAGCAGTTAAGGCAAACAATCATTTTGGAATTAAATGTCACGATTGGAATGGGCCAAAGATTTATCATGATGATGATAAAAAACAAGAATGTTTTAGAAAATATTCTTCTCCTGAATTTTCTTTTAGAGATCATTCTATATTCTTAAAATCAAGAGGCAGGTACTCAGATTTATTTAAATTAAAAAAGGATGATTATAAATCATGGGCAAAAGGATTAAAAAAAGCAGGTTATGCTACAGATAAGAAATATTCTCAAAAATTAATTGATTTGATTGATCGATATAAGCTATATCGTTTTGATAATATTGTATTAAAAAAGAAAAATTCTAAGGAAAAACTTTACAAAGTTAAAAAAGGAGACACACTCTATTCTATATCCAAGAAATTTAATGTTTCTATTGATGATTTGATTAACTATAACAACTTAGATTCAGAAGGAATAACTATAGGTGAGCAAATTATTATAGGAGATAAATAGAATCCAAGTCATCAACAAATTTTCGGAAAATATCAAAATAGTGGACCAGTGAGGATTAGGTTGATACATGCCTGTACCAATGTTATGTTGATGGCCTTGAATATCTATATAAATTTTAATTAGAAATTAAAATCTCACAAATTTACCTCAAAATTCAATGTATAAGTTACCTTGAGTCTAAATAAAATCAACAATTTCTTGTTAATAAACAGCCTAAATTTCTTTACTGCTGATTATTAATGATCCTGTATTTTGATTCCATGATTGGTCTACTCTAAAACCATACTCTTCGCAGATTTTTTTGACAAGAATTTTCATTCTTTCACTGTTTCCAGTAATCACCTCAATATCTTTATGGCCTAGATTGTATTGAGTTATTATTTTATTGGCTAGCATATCCTCCACCTGAGAATACTTTAAGCCGTGTAAATCTATTTTAACCAATTATAATTGAATGAAGAAAAATTTATTTTAGTTTATGTTTTATAGATTCAAATTTCTTGAAATCTTCTTCAGATAATGCTCTTAGCATTAATGATTTAAATTGTAGATCTAATTTTTCTTTATTGGGAGAAGCCCCGCTTTCAGCTAGGTAACTAGCTCTTTTTTGCATAGAATATATTGCTCTACATACATGATTCATTTGATTTTCATCAAACCCAATTTCTTCAAAAAGCTCAAAATTTAATTTCTTTACTTCTTCAATTGAAGAATATTCCTGTGACTGAGCAAAACTTGAAACAGAGGCTAATGTGATAGCAATAATTAGTAAAAATTGTTTCAAGTCAATAAATTCATGTAATTTTTTCATTGTAGAGTATTTTGTTTAAATATAGTATTTATTTTGACTTGGAGATATAAATATTATCATCTTTTTTTTCAACTATAACTAGTCCAAGTTTTCTAAGACTTTTCGTTGATTTATCCCATGCTTTATTGCTTAGCTCAGCTTTATCTTTTATTTCTGAAAGCAATACCTCTTGATTAGATAATAGATCATATATAATCTTTTCGTTTTCACTTAATTCAACCTTTTTTCTCTCAGGTTTCATTTGTGGAAAAAATATTACCTCCTGTATTGAGCTAATATTTGTCATTAACATTACTAACCTGTCAATTCCTATACCAATACCTGAAGTAGGAGGCATCCCATATTCAAGGGCACGTAAAAAATCATGATCAATGAATTCAGTTGCTTCAAGATCTCCCTTTTTTGATAGTTTTAGTTGCTCTTCAAATCTGTTTTTTTGATCAATAGGATCATTTAATTCACTATACCCATTTGCAATCTCTTTACCATCTACAATTAGTTCAAATCTTTCTGTAAGTTTTGGGTTTGATCGATGCTCTTTTGTCAATGGACTCATTTCTTTTGGATAATCAATTATGAATGTGGGTTGAATAAATTCATGTTCACATTTTTCACCAAATATCTCATCAACTAATTTGCCATAGCCCATTGTATTATCTACCTCAATTCCCATTTTTTTTGCACACTCTCTTAGCTCATCCTCATCCATATTAGAAACATCTTCTCCAGTGTATTTTTCTATTGCTTCAAGTATAGGAATTCTAGGATATGGGGCTTTAAATTCAATAGTCTCTTTACCAAGCTTAATTTTTGTATTTCCATTAGATCCAATAGCAACCTTTTCAAGTAATTGCTCTGTAGTTTTCATCATCCACAAGTAATCTTTATATGCTACATAAAATTCTAGCATTGTAAATTCTGGATTATGAGATCTGTCCATTCCTTCATTTCTGAAATCTTTAGCAAATTCATACACCCCATCAAAACCACCTACTATTAATCTTTTTAAATAGAGCTCATTAGCAATTCTCATATACAGAGGTATGTTAAGAGCATTATGATGAGTTAAAAACGGTCTTGCCGCAGCACCTCCAGGAATAGGCTGCAAAATTGGAGTTTCAACCTCCAGATAACCTTTGTCATTTAAAAAATCTCTAATGCTGTTAGTAATTTTTGTCCTCTTAATAAAGGTTTCTTTAACACTTGGGTTAACAATTAGGTCAACATAGCGTTGTCTATATCTTTGCTCAGGATCATTAAATTCATCAAACACATTTCCTTCAGCATCCTTTTTTGGAAGAGGTAATGGTCTGATAGATTTATTTAAGATGGTAAAATTTTTAACAAGAACAGTTTTCTCACCAACCTTAGTTTTAAATAAAGAGCCTTCTATTCCAATAATATCTCCAATATCTAGAAGTTTTTTATACACCTCATTATATAGAGTTTTATCATCACCTATACAAATTTCATCTCTGTTTAAGTACAATTGAATTCTGCCAAAGTTGTCCTGTATTTCTGCAAAACTTGCATTTCCTTGAATACGTCTTGACATTATTCTACCTGCAATTACAACATTAGTTTTTTCTTTAAAATTTTCTTTAATTTCTTTACTGCTACTTGTTATAGGGAATAAGTCTGCAGGGTACGGGTTAATACCCATTTCAATTAATTTTTTTAATTTTTCCCTTCTAACTTTTTCTTGCTCAGATAAATTGCTCATTTAAGAAAGTAAATTATGTATAGACAAATATAGTTTTAAATGATTAGGATATCAATATTAATTGTTATAAATAATTATTCATTAAAATAAATAATGAAATAGATTATTTATCTTTACACATCTATAATTTTATGAGTTTAATTAGAGTTTTATTATCTATTTTATGTCCTCCTTTAGCTGTATTTGATAAAGGGTGTGGCTCAGTTTTAATAGTGTTCTTACTATGGCTTTGTGGATGGGTTCCAGGTGTTATTGCAGCTTTAGTCATTTTAAACAACCCAAAATATAAAAATCTGTAATGAACAAGGAAGTTAAAATAAAAGATTTAGGGTTAATAGAGTATAAAAAGGCTTGGGATTATCAAGAGAAACTTTTAAATGATATTGTAGCAATTAAAATAAAAAACAGAAGAGAAGGTGCTAATGAATTGACTAAAAACTATTTAATTTTTGTTGAACATCCACATGTATATACTTTGGGAAAGAGTGGAGATATTTCAAATTTGTTAATAGATGAGAGTGAATTAACAAAAAATAATGCCAAGTTTTATAAAATAAATAGAGGAGGAGATATTACCTATCACGGACCAGGCCAAATAGTGGGTTATCCAATTTTAGATTTGGAAAATTTCTTTACAGATATTCATAAATATTTGAGATTCTTAGAAGAGATTATAATCCTAACACTTAAAGATTATGGTTTAAAAGGTGAAAGAAATCCAGGTAGCACAGGAGTGTGGTTAGACTGTGATACTCCCTTTCCTAGAAAGATTTGTGCAATGGGAGTTCGAGCAAGTAGATGGGTGACTATGCATGGCTTTGCACTAAATGTAAATGTTGATTTAAAATATTTTGAAAAGATTATTCCATGTGGAATTAAAAATAATTCAGTTACATCTTTAAGCATGGAGCTTGGTATTAAAAATATTGACATTAATGAGGTGAAAAATAAAATTTTAAACAATTTTAAAATTTTATTTGATGCGACTCTTGTTGATTAGTTATTTATTTCATACGCCCTAATCGATTTTTCTTCTTCAATTAGTATTATCTCTAGATTATTGTCTTTGTCAATATTATCTAGATCTATATTTGAGTTAGAGTAAAGTGGAAAGCCTTCAAATAGGTCTAACTTATCATCAAATAGATATATTGCTTTTCCTTGATTATCAAATATTGAAATATATTTTCTTTTATTATAGCTAAATATTTTTGGATCTGAAAAATCACCAAAAGGCAGCTCAATAGATTTTTTTAGGTTAGTTAGTTTATTCCCACTATTAATCACAGTAAGATTATATTTTGAATTTATCTTATGATTTTCTGATAAATCTAGTTTTCTATAGGATATAGAACCATTCATGTTTATTTGAGTTAAATTTCCATCGACAGATATTCCTATTAGGTTGTTATTATATCTGTAAATATCGCTATTAGAAAATCTGACATTATCCTTAATTTTTATTCTGATTTTACCTCTTCTATTTAGAATTTTTAAGCCTTTTTTAGTCATTACTGAAATGATGTCTTTATTCTTAATTCTAAAGTGTTTTGGTGGGTATAATATTTCATCACCAGTGTCATACTTAAATCCTTTTATTATTTTTCCTTTACTATCATACATTAATAGTTCACTCCCTTGTGTAATAAGAAATCTATAATTCTTATTATTATCATAATCAAAAACTGATAAAGGCTGAGTGATTTTATCTCTAAAGATTTTAGGAAAAGGTTTAACGTCTCTTCCATTTCTGTCAATTACATATAATCTTTTCTCAGTAGTAAATATTAGTTGTAATCTTCCATTTTTATATAGATCTACCTGTTTTACCTCACCTAATATTTTTCCATTTAATTTCTTTTTCCAAAGAACTTTTCCTTGATTAGTAATCAAATACAGATTGTAATTGCTATCCTGAACAACAATCTCTTTTGCTTTTGTTATATGATTCGTAATAAATTTTGGTTCTATAATTAAATTGCCTTGAATTTTTGTACTAAAAATTTTATTAATCTTATTTTCTGAATATTCATTATTATCATTGTCAATTATTCCATTTATGTGAAAAGTATGATTTTCATTTACAATTTGAATTTTTGTGTTATTAAATTCATTCATTGATGATTTTAATCCAATTAATTTTGAAATATCTATTAATGAGTTATTCTTTGAATTTATTTCGTAGGAAGATTCTTTAGANAAAAANTCATTTGATTTAGCATAGTTTTGACTNTATAAATATGTATTTTTTAGAAGATAACTGTCAATTAATGTTTTAATTGATTTTACTGAATTAGAAAGAAATAGATATTCATCAACAACTACTATTTTTTCAAATTCAATTTCCATATTTATTGAATCAATTAATTTTTTAAATCTTACTTTATCAGCTATTTCTAAAATTTCTTTTCCTTTATAGTTGTCAGAGGTTTTATAGTCTTTAACTTCTGCTTTAGTTTTATTAATATTAGATGATCTAAGAATTGCTATTTGTTCGTTGTCAATCTCTAAAACTCCTATTTCTTCAATTTCATCATCACCTATTTTAAACGAATAGAAATTTTTATAACTCTTTGGAATAGCGCTGTTTATTTTGCTCTCTTTTGGTATCCTATTTTTAAATATATTATTTGATTTACTGGTTGAATCATTTATAACCGACAGTCCGTTAATTAGAATTTTATCATTAAATAAATTTGCTTTTAGAAACATATCAGAATTAATATTTTGAATTGATTTTCCAAAAACTGATTTAAAAAAATTATTTGAAAATGAGTTTTTAGCAAATATTGAAAATGTAGCATCATCTGATTTCAGGTTTTTATATTTTTCATACAGATGACTGGTCTTTAGTTCTGATTTTTCAATTTTACTTTGAGAATTTGAAATCACATAGATACTGTCAATAATTTTATTATAAACCTGATCATTACTAAAATCTATTAGCTCATTGCTTTGTTTAGTTATAATAGTATAGCTTTTATTATTTTTTTCATCTGACAAGCAGATTAAAATTGGATTTTTACCAGAAAATTTTTCAACAATTTTTATCTGTTCATTAAACTTATAATCTGTTTGGTTAGCTAAAAGTTTTAATGAAACAGCATTGTTTATTATATCACTTTTAAATTTACTAGGATTATCTATTCTAATTATTAATGATGTGTTCTCTGGAATAAGGTCATAAATAGTTTGCTTATTTATTTCTATAAAATTGCAGCTGTAGGTAGAAAAAATTAAAAGAAGATATAATGAAATTAATCTCATCCTTGATGTTATCAGTTTATAAAATTAAAAATTGATTTTTAATTGTTCATCATATAGCTTAAAAGATTTTCTGTGATATTTAGTTATCCCATATTTTTTTATTGCCAGTCTGTGTTCTTTTGTAGGGTATCCTTTGTTTTTTATCCAATTATATTGAGGATATTTTTTGTGGATTTTTTCCATATAACTATCTCTGTATGTTTTAGCTAAAATTGATGCAGCTGCTATATTTAAATATTTTTGATCTCCTTTAACTATTGTTTTATAATGAATATCGTTAATGTTTTTAAATCTATTTCCATCAACAATTATGAAATCAACTTTGTGATTGAGTTTTATAATTGATTTATGCATTGCTAGTATTGATGCATTAAGAATATTTATTTTATCTATTTTCTTATTTGTCACATTGCAAACTGCATATGCTATTGAATTTTCTATTATTATATTTTTTGCTTCTTCTCTTTGATTTTTAGATAGTTTTTTTGAATCAGTTATTAATTCACTTTTAAAATTTTTATTTAAAATAACTGTAGCAGCAGTTACAGGGCCAGCTAAACACCCTCTTCCGGCTTCATCGGTGCCACATTCAAAATCGTAATTTGAATATTGTAATTCTAACATCAAAAAATTTTGTTAATTAATTCAGATATATTGGAATGTAATTAATTTTGTAACGATATTAGCTAAATATGAAGAAATATTTCTTGTTATTTATCCTATTTACTTTCATTGGCAAATTGTACTCCCAAAAAAAACCCCCGTTGATGGAATTAAACGATGATATTAATTTATCTGGCTTATCAGATTCTATTAGAAGTAACTATGGAGATCAAAAGAGTACTAGATTGTTAAAAAATCTAGATGCTAAAATAGAAGATTACTTAATTATTAATCATTATGGTGATACAATAGTTGTAGATACTTCGTTAACAATAAATAAATTTCATAGGATTAATTATTTGAGGAATGATAATTTTGAATTAATCCCTTTTTCTAACACTGGGCATACGTACAATAATTTAAGTTATAACTCAACTAATTCACAGCTTTTTCCATCCTTTGGTTCCAGAGCAAAACATTATAGTTATATGGAAATTGAAGATGTAGATTATTATGATATGCCAACTCCATTTACAGAATTAATGTATAGGTCAGTTTTTGAACAAGGTCAATTATTAGATGCACTATACTCTGTAAATACAAATAGACAATTTAATTTTACTATTTCCAGAAAAGGCCTTAGATCGTTGGGTAATTACCAGCATTTTTTAACTAGTACATCAAATTTTAGATTTTCAACAAATTATAATTCTAAGGATAAAAGATATAAACTTAGAACACACTATGTCAGCCAGAAGCTATTTGCTGAACAAAATGGAGGTATTAGAGATGAAGATATAATGGATTTTGAAAACGGAACAGATCAATTTTTAGATAGGTCAGTTTTTGATCCTTATTTTGAAAATGCAGATAATGAGCTTTCAGGAAGGAGATATTATATTGACAACAGCTATAATTTGTCTAATCAAAATGACTCGATTAAAACAAATAGTTTAGTGATAGGAAATACAATTTCTTATGAAAAAAGGTACTATAAGTTTAATCAGTCTTCTGCTAATGAATATTTTGGTGATTCATATAATCTTTCTTTAATAGATGATAAATCTAGATTAAGAAGTTTCTTGTTTAAAATTGGAGCTGATTATAAGACCAAAAAACTTGGTGATTTTGGAGTATCACTAGAATATAATAATCATAAATATAATTTTGGAAATATTGATTCTTTAAATATTTCGGGGTTTTCTAATTCAATTAAATATGATGGAATGATTTTTTCTGGTTCTTATTCAAAGAACTCAGATAAATTTAAAATTAAAGGAAATTTCTCATCATCCATTGCTGATAATATATCCGGTAATTCATTAAGCGGAAGTTTAGATTATAATTTAAATGAAGACATAAATATCAAAGGAAATATTTCTCTTTCTTCTCACCAGCCTAATTACAACTTTTCATTGTTTAAGAGTAATTACATCTCATATAACTGGGAAAATAACTTTGAAAATATTGAGAACAGAGAATTTAATATAGAATTTAAATCCAACAAATATTTTAATCTAAGACTAGACTACTTAGATATTAAAAATTATGCCTATTTCACAAAGGATGATCTTAATGTTGTCAAGCCTTTTCAAGATCTAGATAATATTAATATAATTAAACTTAGAGTTTCTAGAGAATTTTCAATAAATAAGTTCTTTTTTGACAATCAAATTCAATATCAAAAAGTTTCTAATGGCAGAGGGATAATTAACCTTCCTGAATTAATTGCTAGAAATTCAATTTATTTCAGCAGCCATTTGTTAGATAAGGCGCTGTTCTTGCAAACAGGGTTTAGTTTTAGCTATTTTTCAAAATATTATATGAATTCATATGATCCACTATTATCTGAATTTTATGTTCAAAACAGTAAAAAAATCGGTGGATTTCCCCTAATGGACTTCTTTGTTAATGCTAAAATTCAACAAACTAGGTTATATTTTAAATTAGAGCATTTTAACTCCACTTTTACAGGTTATAATTTTTATTCTGCTCCAAACTATCCTTATAGAGATTTTTCATTTAGATTTGGATTGGTTTGGAATTTTTTCCTTTAGATAAGTGACTGACTGTTAAGTACATCAAATTTTTCTCTGAAAAATACCTGTAAAATATTTTGTACATACCAAAAAGATACTATATTTGCACCCGCTATAAGCCAGAACACCCATATTTATATGGTTAAAATATGTTAATAAATAATAATTTATTTACAGTTTGAAGTTTTGGAGGCAAAAAAAACGGTTTTATATTTGCGACCTGCTATAAAGTAGATAGCAGATAAAAATCTATGTTCATTAAAATATTGAATGATTGACAGCGTAAAATAAATTTTAATTTATTTACAGAGAATAAACCATTTTGAGATGATAGATAGAATTTCTTTAGTTGTTAAATATATTTAAAATTTAACGATGAAGAGTTTGATCCTGGCTCAGGATGAACGCTAGCGGCAGGCCTAATACATGCAAGTCGAGGGGTAACAGGAAGTGCTTG
>PACY01000021.1 GCA_002700405.1 Flavobacteriaceae bacterium
TCTATTTAATCCTGCCAAAATTTTAAAGAAAATAACTTTCATATTTAATAAAATTAAATATAATTAGTCACAATTAAATTATATTTGTAAAAAAAATGGTTAGATCAGGCTTTATAATCTTTATAATTTTATTGTTTTCTAATATTATTTTAGGTCAAGGCAGTTTTGGCCCCCCTTCAAATCCTACTTTTGGAAATATTCAATTAGATATTCCCCAAGGCTATTACCAAGAAGCTAATGGAATGTCTGGTGAAGACCTAAAAGAGTCAATACATCAAATTATAAGCAATCATGTAGTTTTTCCTTATACATCTTCTTCTACTGATACTTGGGATATATTGCAGCAATCTGATCAAGATCCAGCAAACAATAACAATATTCTTTTAGTATATACTGGACGTTCACAAGAAAAAGGGTACAGGGATGGATGTGGTTGTTATTCTAATTATGAAAACGGAACTCAAAGTAATTCGTGGAACAGGGAACATGTATGGCCAAAATCTCATGGATTTCCTGATGAAGATGATATTGCATACACAGATGTACACAATTTAAAACCATCAGATAGATCTGTAAATTCATCAAGAGGTACTAAAGACTATGATATTGGAGGAAATCAACATTCAGAAGCGACGGAATGCCTTACTGATAGTGATAGCTGGGAGCCAGGAGATTCTGTTAAAGGAGATATAGCGAGGATTATTTTTTATATGGTAGTAAGATATGATCCTGGATATGATCATAATAATGAAGAATTTGATTTAGAACTTGTTGACCACACAACTCCAAACAATACTGATCCTATTTTTGGCAAACTCTCATCATTACTTGAATGGCATGCTAATGACCCAGTAGATGATTTTGAAATAAACAGAAATGATGTTATTTACAGCTATCAAGAAAATAGAAATCCGTTTATTGATCATCCTAATTTAGTAAATTTTATATGGGGTGATAGTTATGGACAAGAATGGAATGAAAGCTTAGGTATTTCTGAAAATAATGAACTGAAAAACCTTAAAATTTATCCAAATCCATCAAATGGGGTAATTAGTTTTAATTATAATCTAGTCAACTCTAAGATTGAGATATTTAATTTGACTGGAAAAAAAATTAAAGACAAGAATATTATTAATTCAAATTTTATTGATTTGAATTTACCATCAGGAATATATTTTATTAAAACTCAAATTAATGGACGATTAATAAATTCTAAAATTATTATTAAATAAAATGAACTTAGCNTTAATTTTTTTNGGATTTTTTCTTCTAGTNATTGGAGGTGANTTTATTGTTCGNTCCTCTATTGCAATTTCATTTAAATTCAATATTTCTAAAATTGTAATTGGAATGACAGTTGTTGCTTTTGCAACTTCTCTTCCAGAANTAATTGTTAGCTTAAATGCAGCTATTAANGGATCGCCTTCAATTGCAATAAATAATGTTATNGGTTCTAATATTGCAAATATTGGTTTNGTNCTAGGNATTATCTCAATATTAACTTCTATTANAGTAGATAATACATTTTATAATAAGGANTGGCCAGTAATGTTTNNCTTTTCTNTTCTATTNATTTTATTTTCAATTAATGANTNCATTTTAACNCAAATTGAAGGAGCTGNTNTACTNTNTCTTTTGATTGTATTTATTATTTATTTTTTAAAGAAATCAAATAACGAGGACATAAATGATGATATTGATAATAAATTGAGTCTTGCTTCAAATACTAAAATTATTATTTGGCTATTGCTATCAACATTGTCTCTATATTTTGGTGCAGAATTTTTAGTTGATGGAGCAGTAAATTTTGCAAAACAAATAAATATTAGTGAAGCTGTTATTTCTGTTTCNATTGTAGCAATTGGAACAAGTNTNCCTGANTTAGCNGCATCTATAATTGCNATTGTAAAAAAAGANAAAGGNCTTTCAGTAGGAAATTTAATTGGTTCNAATATATTTAATATAGGNTCNGTTTTAGGTATTACTGCTATAATTAANCCTNTTCANATTGCTCAAGAAATTATTGATAGAGACATTATNTGGATGNTNTTNTTTGCAATTNTATTGNTNNTNCTTGCATTNTTACCAANGAGAAATAACTTAACNANGTTCAAAGGATTTATAATGCTTCTTAGCTATTTTTATTTCATTTTNCTGGTTTTTATGTAAAAAAAAAGNAACTGTTTACACAATTNCTTTTNTAATNNANAAAGTATTTTAAATTNANGCTGATTTAACAGTCTTTATNATTCTTCCAGCAATTTTATATGGATCACCATTTGAAGCTGGACGTCTATCTTCAAGCCATCCNTTNTATCCNTTTTCTACAGTCATAATTGGAATTCTAATTGAGGCNCCTCTATCAGAAACTCCATAGCTAAATTGNTCAATTGATTGTGTTTCATGCTGTCCAGTNAGNCTTTNTTCATTNTGTGCACCATAGACTNCAATNTGTTCTTTAACAACAGGNCTAAATGCTTCNCAAATTTTATCATACGTTTCTTTTGAGCCNCATGTTCTAAGNGTTGTATTAGAGAAATTTGCATGCATTCCTGANCCATTCCAGTCTCCTTTTATTGGTTTTGGATGGTANTCAATGTANTANCCATAATCTTCAGTAATTCTATCTAATATNTATCTAGCAANCCAAAGTTCATCACCAGCTTTTTTTGCNCCTTTAGCAAATACTTGAAATTCCCANTGNCCACATGCAACTTCTTGATTAATACCTTCAACATTAATTCCAGCAGCTAAACAAATATCAGCATGTTCTTCTACAATATGCCTNCCATGTGTGTTTCTTCCACCTACTGAGCAATAATAAAGTCCTTGAGGCCCAGGATAACCACCAACAGGAAAGCCTAGTGGCAGCTCTGTGTCAGTATCCATAATAAAATATTCTTGTTCAAAACCAAACCAAAAATCTTCATCATCATCATCTATAGAATCTCTTCCATTAGATTCGTGTGAACTACCATCAGAATTTAAAACTTCNGTCATAACTAACCACCCATTTTCACGGGTAGGATCAGGATATATTGCTACAGGTTTTAATAAACAATCTGAAGATCCGCCTTCAGCTTGTTTGGTAGAACTTCCATCAAATGCCCACATNGGGCAGCTNTCTAATTTTCCNTCAAAATCAGTCATNATTTTAGTTTTACTCCTCATNTTTTGGGTNGGCGTATAGCCATCNAGCCAAATGTACTCTAATTTAGANTTGCTCATTTTACTTCTTTTTATTAATTATAATTTNTTNTTAANAGATTGAATAATATATCAAATAATTTANTTATTCTTAAATNTTTTTTTTGTGTTTCNNNATTTTTTATAAACACATANAAATTAANACTCTATAGATATANTTNTTNGTGTNAATTCAANAATTTTATTTAAATGTTAATAACGATAGTATTATATATTTAGTTTTATAAAATCTTATCACNAATTCACAATGAACTTAGNTATTTCTTTAATACTTTTGTTAGTACATTTTAAATTAAATGGACACTAAAGACTTAAATGAAAGATATTCTAGAAGAGGTGTTTCAGCTTCAAAAGAGGATGTGCATAAGGCTATAAAAAAAACTGATAAAGGCCTATTTCCAAAAGCTTTTTGCAAAGTTGTGCCAGACTATTTAACTAATGATGAAGATTATTGTTTAGTTATGCATGCTGATGGGGCTGGAACAAAAAGTTCTTTAGCCTATATGTATTGGAAAGAGACTGGAGATATTTCTGTTTGGAAAGGAATTGCTCAAGATGCATTAATAATGAATATAGATGATTTAATTTGTGTTGGAGTTACTGATAATATATTACTTTCTTCAACTATAGGTAGAAATAAAAACCTAATTGATGGAGAAGTTATTTCATCTATTATTAATGGGACAGAAGAGTTAGTAAATGATTTAAGTGTTCATGGAATAAATATTAAATTAACTGGGGGAGAAACTGCTGATGTTGGAGATTTAGTACGGACAATTATTGTTGACTCTACAGTAATTGGAAGAATTAAAAGGTCTGAAGTAATTGATAATTCAAATATAGCTGAAGGAAATGTTATTGTTGGGCTTTCATCATTTGGTCAGTCTACATATGAAGATCAGTATAATAGTGGTATAGGAAGCAATGGTCTAACTTCCGCAAGGCATGATGTATTCAATAAAATTTTAGCAGAAAAATATCCAGAGAGCTATGATCCTATGGTTCCAGATGAATTAGTATATTCAGGCTCTATAAGTTTAGGTCAAATTTTTGATGATATCGATTTGGATGCAGGAAAATTAGTTTTATCCCCTACAAGAACTTATGCTCCTATTATAAAATCTATTCTTTCAGAATGCAGCAAGGATCTAATTAAAGGAATTGTTCATTGTAGTGGAGGAGCACAAACAAAAATATTACATTTTATTTCAGATGATTTACATATAATTAAAGATAATATGTTTGACCCACCAATGCTTTTTAAATTAATTCAAAAAGAATCAAGAACAAGTTGGCATGAAATGTATAAAGTTTTTAATTGCGGGCATAGAATGGAATTATACGTAGATCCAATAGTAGCTGATAAAATAATAAGTATTTCTAACAGATTTAATGTTGAGGCTAAAATTATTGGAAAAGTTGAAAAATCAAATTCAAAGAAGCTTACAATCATGTCTCAATTCGGTGAATTTCAATATTAATTGATTCACTAATTTCTGTCCATAATTTATTGTATTTTTACAATTCAAGAATATTGATGTGTTAGAAAAATTAGAAAATCTTGAAAATCGATTTAAAGAATTAAATGATTTGATAATTAAGCCAGAAATTATTTCAGATCAAAAACAATACATTCAGCTTTCCAAAGAATATAAAGATTTAAAAAAAATTATAGATAAAGGAAAAATCTATAAATCCATTCTTTCAAATATTTCAGAAGCCCAGGAATTAATTTCAAATGAGAAGGATAGTGAAATGCTTGAAATTGCAAAACTTCAATTAGATGAATCAAATGAGAAATTGCCAATACTAGAAGAAGAATTAAAGGTTATGCTAATCCCTAAGGATCCCGATGATTCTAAGAATGTAGTTATGGAAATTAGAGCTGGTGCTGGTGGAGATGAAGCAAGTATTTTTGCAGGAGATTTATATAGAATGTATACAAAATATAGTGAGGGTAAAGGATGGAAAGTAAATTTGGTAGATTTTAATGAGGGAACTTCTGGAGGTTATAAAGAAATAATTTTTGACATAAGTGGAGAAGAGGTATATGCTAATTTAAAGTTTGAGGCTGGAGTTCATAGGGTTCAAAGAGTTCCCCAAACTGAGACTCAAGGAAGAGTGCATACCAGTGCTGCTACGGTTATAGTTTTGCCAGAAGCAGAAGAATTTGATGTCGACTTAAATATGCAGGATGTAAGAATTGAAAGAACTACATCTACAGGTCCTGGAGGTCAATCTGTGAATACGACATATTCTGCCATAAGACTTCATCACGAACCATCAGGAATTACTGTTAGTTGTCAAGATCAAAAATCTCAACATAAAAATTTAGACAAAGCTTTAAAAGTTTTAAGGACAAGATTATATGAATTGGAAGTGGAGAAAAGACGTTCTGAAGAATCTTTAAAAAGAAAAAGCATGGTTTCATCTGGTGATAGAAGTGCAAAAATTAGAACATATAATTATCCGCAAGGGAGGATTACTGAGCATAGAATAGGAATGACTTTGTATGATTTACCAAAAGTAATAAATGGAGATATTCAAAAAATCATAGATGAATTAATGTTAGCTGAAAATTCAGAAATATTAAATGCAAATAACAGTTAATATATAATGGAAGAGCTAAAAATAATTAATCAAATTAAATCTAAAAGAACTTTCCTATGCATTGGACTTGATGTTGATTTGAATAAAATTCCAAAATTTTTGCTAAAACAAGAAGATCCAATTTTTTCATTTAATAAATCTATTATTGATAGCACCAATAAACATTGTATTGCTTACAAGCTTAATATTGCCTTTTATGAAGCATTNGGGGTTAAAGGATGGNNGTCTTTAGAAAAAACAATTAATTATATAAANGAACATCATCCAGAAATTTTTACAATNGCTGATGCTAAAAGAGGAGATATTGGAAATACAAGNAAGATGTATGCTAAGTCTTTCTTTGAAGAATTAAATTTTGATAGTATTACNGTAAATCCATATATGGGTAAAGATTCTGTTGAACCATTTTTAGAATATNAAGANAAGAATACCATTATGTTAGGTCTTACATCTAATGAAGGGGCAAGTGATTTACAATTAAAAACAACTTCAGATAATTATGTATTTATGGATTTAATTAAAGCTTCAAAAAGTTGGGTTAATTCAAAAAACCTTATGTACGTAGTTGGAGCTACAAAAACAAAATATTTAGAAGAAATTAGAAAAATAGTTCCTGATAATTTTCTTTTAATTCCTGGAATTGGANCACAAGGAGGTAATTTAAAAGAAGTCTGTGAAAAGACNATAAATAATAGNNTAGGTATAATTATAAATTCTTCAAGAAGTATTATATATGCTTCAAANGACNAGTCTTTNTCTNANGCAGCAGAGAAAGAAGCAATTATTTTAAAAAATCAAATGGAGGAAATATTAATTCAATCTAATTTAGTTTGATTAATAATTTGATTAAATACAAAATATTAGTTCTAATATTAATTGCTACTAATTTTTCTTGTGTTGAATATAANCCATCCTATAATGAAAATTTTTTAACGATTCTTGGAATAGCTCAAGATGCGGGATATCCACATATTGGCTGTAATAAAGATTGTTGTAATAAAAATATTTCGGATGATNTNGAATATTTTGTAACAAGCATAGGGCTTAGTGATATTGAGAATAANAAACATTATTTNTTCGAAGCAACTCCTGATATAACNTCTCAAATAAAATATCTAAAAGATGGCGTAGAAAATAAAAAAATAATTGATGGAATATTTTTAACTCATGCTCATATTGGACATTATAGCGGATTAATNTATTTAGGAAGAGAGGCATTAGGAGCTAAAAATGTTCCAATATATACTATGCCAAGAATGAAAAGATTTTTAGAAGAAAATGGNCCTTGGAGTCAATTAGTNTCNCTAGANAATATNNANTTANANGAAATAAATCATAANNAAAANNTTATATTATCTAGTGATTTAAGNGTTATTCCTATTANNGTCCCTCATCGTGATGAATTTTCTGAAACTGTTGGCTATAAGATAATAGGAAAGAATAANTCTGCACTTTTTATTCCTGATATTGATAAATGGGATTTNTGGGATAAAANTATNNTTNANGAAGTNNANTCTGTNGATTATGCNTTTTTNGATGCAACATTTTATAGTGGTGAAGAAATNAATAGNTCTATGTCTGAAATTCCACATCCTTTTATTTCAGAGACNATAGATATTTTCAAAGATGAATTAATAGAAANAAAAAATAAAATCCATTTTATTCATTTTAATCATACAAACCCTNTACTAAACAAGAATATAACTCTAAGGGACAGTATTCAAAAGTTAGGNTTTAACTTTTCTAAGTTTGGAGANAGATATATNCTATAATTCAAAATTAGTATCTTTACAACTTAAATTATATAATATGNAAAATCTATGTNCTTGTAAATGTGAAGCTTGTATAAATGACGATTGCAAAAATTGCTCATGTGAGCAATGTTCTTCAGTTAATTGNTGCTAGTAAAATTTTAATATAACTNTTTTTAATCCATACCTGGTTGAACAAGCTCCCAATTATTTTNTTCTTTAGCTTTGTCAACCATNATTTCAACATCTCTAAGTAGTCTTTTTGCATCATATATTANACCATCTTTAACAGTGTATTTTACTCCACCAACTCTTACAATTTCATTATCATCGGTTAATTTAATTGCTCCTGTTCCATATAGTGCTTTAAGGTTAACTAATGGGTTTTCTTCAACAATAACAAAATCAGCTAATTTNCCTATCTGAATAGATCCTATTTTATGATCCATNTTTAATGCTTCGGCTCCATTTAATGTTGCAGCTCTAATAACCTCTAGAGGATGAAATCCAGCTTCCCTTAGTAATTCCAATTCTCTTATATAAGCAAATCCATATAATTGATAAATAAATCCTGAATCTGATCCAGCAGTAACTCTTCCCCCTCGATTCTTATATTCATTTATGAAGGCCATCCATAATCTAAAATTTTCTTTCCATTCAATTTCCTGTTCTGTTCCCCAATAATGCCAATATGATCCATGAGAAATTTTACTTGGCTCAAAGAATTTCCATAAAGAGGGAAGTGTGTATTTTTCATGCCATTCTGCTCTTCTTGCCCTATGTAAATCCCTACTTGCTTCATAAATATTAAATGTAGGGTCTAAGGTAAAATCAAGAGATATTAGCTCATCCATTACATTATTCCAGTGATCAGAAAATGGTTCAGCTGCTTGTTTCCAAAGTTTTCCAGCTTCCTCAAATCTGTGTTGCTCATTTTGATAATTATAATCTAATGGATAGTCCTGAACTGTTCTATCATCAAATAATGCTTCNGGTAANCCATACCAATGTTCCATTGANGTNANNCCAGCTCTNGCNGANTNTANNACATTCCANCTAGCNACACTTAANTGTGCATGATGTGCAAGCTGANCCNAANCCTAATTTTTTNTTTTCATCNANNGCAGCTTCCATTATTTCAGGTTCAGCTCCAAAAAATTTAATTCCATCTGCTCCTTTATCAGCATTTGCTCTGACCCATTTTCTTGCCATCTCTGGTGTACTTATTGGAGCATCATTAAGAGGATTAAAATTTTTTCCTGTTTGTCCAAATCCAGTGTAAGCAAATATTCTTGGGGCAACAATTTTATTTTGGCTACTAAGCTTTTTAAGATTTAATGCCCAATCAACTCCTTTTCCACCTGGTTCTCTTACAGTGGTTACTCCATGAGCCATCCACAATTTAAAAACATATTCTGGGTCAGCTCCTTGAGCTCCTCCTCCAATATGCCCATGCATATCAACAAATCCAGGAAGTAAATACATTCCATTAGCATCTAATTCATACCCTCCTTTTTTTAGTTTTGGACGATAATTTTCATTTATTGGAACACCTGGATATCCAATGACTTTTATGTCTTTAACAACATTATTTTCTACTACTATATCAATAGGACCTCTAGGTGGAGAGCCATCTCCATTAATTAGAGTAACTCCTCTTATTATTAATTGAGAATATGGTCCATCTCCTAGATATGATTCTTGAGAGAATGTTACATTANATAGNAGAATTATAATCAGGTATTTAATATTTTTTATCATAATTATTTAATTTATTATTGTCCAGGCACANNTATNTTACTTCCTAAAAATAGTGCATTTAAAAATAACTTATTTGTTCCATACCATGAACCTCTAAAGTTTGGGTTATCAGCAAAAACAATAACTCTACCAGACCCTATTTTAGAAACAATTAAAGAAGCTGCTCCAGGAATATAATCTTTTCTGTTTGATTCAGAGATATAGCCATCAATATGAAAATCTTTAGAGTATATTGAAACAGAAGAATAGTCATCTTTAGTTTTATTTATAAATACGTTATTGTTCTTATAGACAGGAATTGATGTATCATTGTAACCAAAAGCTAGTGGATGAGTTAAATCTAAATCAGCTCTAAGAATTGACCCCCCAATTCTTTCTCTTCCAATATTTTCTCTTGCATCTACATATCTTTTTCTTGAATAGATTGAATCCACTTTTGATTCTACTAAAGTTTCTTTGATGAGCTCACTCTTTATAGCCCAGCTTGAACCTCTAGCTATTGTAATTAGAGTATTACCTTTTTCAACCCAATTCTTAATTTTATCAATTTGATTTTTATCCAATTGACTATAAGATCCTGACACCATTACCAGAGTTGTATACCTGTCAATGGAAACTCTTGAGAATTGATTTAGTTTGATTTTTGTTAATGGCATACCAATACGCGTATCAAGAAGATGCCATACTTCTCCAGCTTCATAAGAATTAACCCCATCGCCAATTAACAATGCCACCTTTACAGGTTTGTTAACTCTAAAATTATTACTTCCAAGATCAATGCCTTTCATACTATATCCTGATTCAGAATTATATACAGGAACATCAAATTTTTCTTGCATTNTTTTTANNANNTCAAATAATTNATCAGAAGGNATNTTTTGTTTACTTACCGGAATTAAGANTGATCCNTAGTTAAATTTCNTNGAGCTATTAGNTNCNTTAANTTTAATTTCAAAAGGCTTAAATGCTGAATAANTNACAANNCCATTTTTTTGTAAATNGTTTAAANCTGCAGGTGANTTATANTCATCCCAATCCAATATATATGCNTAANTNGATTTNTTGACNGAAACATTATTAACTAAATTTTCNGTNNTTATGACTTCTGNNNCAGGCTTAAAGCTTTTTAATTTNTTTGATTTCATATTGTATATGTTTGAAACACTCCAAGAAGATGCATCATAAAACACACTATCAACATATTTTTCATAAGTTTCAAAGAAATTTTTTACCATTCTTGATTGGGCTTGATTAACAGGAACAACATATCTGTCATTACTTCTGTAAACCTTAATTTTGTGCAACAATAATTTATCAATAAAAGCCTTATTTCTGTTTTGATCATTCTTATCACCAAATTCATAAGCTTTTACCTTTTCATCTTTAAATTCTGTTACAGATGAATTAAAGAATCTTCTTTGATAATCCCTTAAAAGATTCTTATTATCCACNGCTGCCTCTACAGTTGCTATACTTGANANATATTGGTTTCGTATTGTAAATCCAAATGACATTTCCCCATAATTTGTCTCTTGTAAGTGCCCTCTTGAACTTGCCTGCTCAAATAATATTGCTACACCTCCTTGTACATCTGGATAGGAAGATCCATAACCTGGATAGGTTTCGTCAAAAGATTCTTTTGTGTAATAGAATGAACCAATACTATCAAGTGATTTAACATAATATTCTGCAAAAATTGGACTCAATACACTATAATTTTCATCAGGAATTAGAGGTTTTAATGAGGCATTTCTTTTCATTGGCTCAAAAAAGTAATTGCTATTGGTTCCCATTTCATGAAAATCTGTAACAACATTTGGATACCATGTGTGGAACCATTTTAATTTCCCTCTACTTTCAGGATTTACTCCTAATAACCAATCCCTATTTAAATCAAACCAATAGTGATTAGTTCTTCCTCTTGGCCATACCTCGTTATGTTCAGCATCATTACTGTCTGCAACAAGATTTATAGATTTATATTGATTTGCCCATTGAGAATGTCTGTCTCTCCCATCAGGGTTGATTGTTGGATCAATAAAAATTACNGAGTTGTTTCTAAATCTTTCAATTTTTATATTTTTTGATGCAACTAACGTATAGGCGGCTAACATTGCAGCCTCAGCACTTGATGGTTCATTTCCATGAACACCATACCCTAAATTTATTATTACAGGTAAATCTTTGTTTAATTCCATTTGAGATCCAGGAATGGTATATTTTAAATGTTCTTCCCTAATAGATTCAATATTATTCAAATTATTTACTGATGAAACAGTAAGCATCACNAGATCTCTTCCTTCATGAGTTTCTCCATAGTTTATCAAATTAGCTCTAGGTGAGGTGTTTGAAAGATAATTTAAGTAGGCTACAATTAGGTCATGTCTTGTATGCTCAAAACCAATCTCATATCCTAAGAATTCTTCAGGACTATTAATTGAACTATCATAAGGTCCATTATTTTTCAAGAAATAATCTTGACTATTTATACTATTAGTAAAAAGAAAAACTAATAACATGTACTGAATAAATATTCTTAATTGCATAAATTTAAATTTTAGGGGGTAATTATAAAAATACTAATTAAATTTAATTGAAAATTAAAAACTGTAGTATTTTTGAAATATATATTGTAAAATGAACAGATCTATTCTTCTTTTATTTAGTTTTTTTCTTCTGTTAAATTGTGATAATAGAAAGAGGTACAATTCTGATTTAACTCCTTTTCAAAAAGAAATAAATGATTTTTTTAAGGATGCATCTGTAACACCTTTAAAGAAGAGAGATTTAAAAACTTTTAGGGGATTAGACTTTTTTACTTTTGATTCTACTTACGTAGTTATAGCTAAATTGATAAAAACTCCAAAAGAANAATCTTTTAAAATGAAAACTACTACAAATAGCTTTGTAGAACATATCAAACATGGGATTGTATCTTTTGAATTACTTGGCAACACCTATAATTTGAATATTTATAAAAATTTAGAAAACATAGATGAAGAAGGGTATAGGGATTATTTATTTCTCCCATTTTTAGATGAAACAAATGGTAATGAATCTTATGGAGGTGGAAGGTATATTAATTTGGATATTCCTCAGGGCGATAATATAATNATTGATTTTAACTCTGCATTTAACCCTTACTGCGTGTATGATGAAAAATATTCTTGTCCAATTGTACCTAGAGAAAACTATTTGCCATTAGAAATTATTGCTGGGGTTAAAAATTTTGTTAAAAACTAATTTTTTTTAGNTCTTTTCCATCTATATATAAANAGAAGAAATATAACAAGCACATTTGCAAAGAAAACAATTGGGTTAGACCAAGGTATCCCGTCAAATTTAAAGTCTGATATCGGCCAAAGTATTGGTGTGGGGAAGAATTCAATACTATGGGTGAAAAAATCTAATATTATGTGNGCAGGCCAAGCAAGCATNGGAAAAGCAAANTCTTTATTGATTTTATAGGCAATAAAAATAAAAAGGGAGGCTATAACAAGGCTATGTGAAATGTCATATAGACTATAAACCCATTCAGGTATTTCAGACCTTGTAGGTCTTCCCATAATAGGAGAGGAGGTAAAAAATATACTGTATATGAAATAAATTCCAAAAGAAAATAAATCTGGCAGGGCACCAAATAAAAAAGAATACCACCTATATTTTCTATATCCAAAAAGGCCTTTGCCCCATAGTGCATGACTTAGTGTATCCATTTATTATAGATTTTTAGCAATATATAGACCTANAAATACAGCTAGTAAACCTACTAGGATACTTCCAATTGTATAAATTGAAAACTGCATTATATCTCCAGTTTTTAAAAGTTNAAAATTCTCTTGTGCAAATGCTGAAAATGTAGTGAATCCACCACAAAAACCTGTGGCAATTAATAAGACTTGGTTTTGANTTAATGAATTTTCCTTGGCAGCATATCCAAGAACTAAGCCAATTATTAAACTTCCAATAATATTTACTGTAAACGTTCCTATTGGAAAACTTCCAATACTTGAATTTAAATACTTGCTAATAATATATCGAATCCCACTTCCTAAACCACCACCAATGAACACCAAAAGAAAATTTTTCATCACGCAAATATATTAAAATTTAATGCATTACNGTATTTATTAAATTACTGTTAATAGTCGCTGTAAAATTATTTTCTATTGAGAAAAATTTATACATTAGAAATCCAATTTTAAAAACTAAAAAACTTATGAGAATTAAATCTTTATTAATTGTAATTTTTATTTCAGCTTTACTATTTAATTGTAATACTGACACGGGTGATTACTATGTGCCTACTAGNGGAAGTGATTTTGAGTATAAAGTAGATGAATTTGCTGATTTAAAAGTAATAAGATATCAAATACCAGGATGGGATGAATTAACATTAAAAGAAAAAAAGCTTGTGTATTATTTAACTGAGGCAGGTCTGGCAGGAAGGGATATAATGTATGATCAAAATTACAGGCATAATCTTGAAATAAGATCAGCTTTAGAAAATATACATGCAAAATTCGATGGGGATAGATCATCTGAAAATTGGNAAGAATTTAAAACCTATTTAAAGAGAGTTTGGTTTAGTAGTGGTATCCACCATCATTATTCTAATGACAAACTAAAGCCTGGATTTACTTATGATTATTTAAAAGAATTAATGAAATCAACATCTACAGATCTGGCTAATGAAGCAATCGATGCGATGTTCAATGATAAAGATTTAAAAAAGGTTAATAAAGCTAAAGATGTAGATAATGTTTTACTTTCTGCAGTAAATTTTTATGGACCTGATGTAACATCTGAAGATGTAGAGTCTTTTTATTCTAAAGTTAAATCTCCTGATCCAACAAGACCACTTTCTCATGGGTTAAATTCAAAACTGGTAAAAGAGGATGGTGTATTAAAGGAGTTGGTATATAAATCTGGAGGACTCTATGGAGAAGCAATAGATGAAATCACTAAATGGTTAACTCTAGCAGCAGGAGTAGCAGAGAATAAACCACAAGGGGATGCTCTTAGACTACTGATTGAATATTACAACACTGGTGATCTTCAAACTTGGGATGATTATAATGTGGCTTGGACAAAAGCAACTGATGGAAATATTGATTACATCAATAGTTTTATAGAGGTATATAATGATCCTTTAGGCTACAGAGGGTCTTATGAAAATATTGTGCAAATTAACGATTTTGATATGTCTAGAAAAATGTCTGTCCTTTCTGACAATGCACAATGGTTTGAAGACAATTCATCTCTTATTGATGAACATAAAAAGAAAAATGTAGTAGGGGTTACTTACAAAACGGTTAATGTAGCTGGTGAATCGGGTGACGCATCTCCTAGTACACCAATTGGTGTAAATCTTCCTAANGCAAATTGGATTAGAGCAGAGGTTGGTAGTAAATCTGTTTCCCTTGGAAATATAATTAATGCGTATAATAACTCAGGATCTTCAGGCAGATTAAGAGAATTTGCTAATGATGATAANGAGTATGATTTAGAAGTTAAGCATGGACAGCTTGCTGATAAAATGCATACTGCTTTACATGAAGTAATTGGTCATGCTTCAGGACAAATAAACCCTGGTGTGGGAACCCCAAAAGAAACATTAAAAAATTATAGTTCTACTATGGAAGAAGGAAGAGCAGATCTNGTNGGACTATATTATTTGTATACTCCAAAGTTACAGGAGCTTGGTTTGGTAGAGGACTGGAAAGAAGTTGGAATGGCAGCATATGATGGTTACATTAGAAATGGTTTAATGACCCAATTAATTAGACTTGATTTGGGAGCAGATGTAGAGCAAGCACACATGAGAAATAGACAGTGGGTAAGTGCTTGGAGTTTTGCAAGAGGTAAAGAAGAAAATGTCATAGAACAAGTAAAAAGAGATGGAAAAACATACTATAATATAAATGATTATGAGAAACTGAGACTTATTTTTGGGGAGCTTTTAAGAGAGACACAAAGAATTAAATCTGAAGGAGACTATGAAGCAGCGCAGGATCTTGTAGAAGGATATGGGGTAAAGGTAGATCAAGAAATTCATGCTGAAATTCTAGAGCGAAATAAACAATTTAAAGGAGCTCCATATAGNGGGTTTGTTAATCCAGAGTTGGTTCCTTTAACTGATAGTGAAGGAAATATAATTGATATTGAGGTGAAGTATGTAAATTCTTTTGAATATCAGATGATGAAGTATTCTGAGGATTATGGTTTTCTAGTGAATAAATAAAAAACTTAAATAAAATAATATTTTATTGCAGCTATTAATCCGATAAAGCATATAAAAGCTAATAAAACCCAAATACTTCCTTTATAATATTGTTGATGAAGTTTATAGTCTTTCTTGTANGCTATANCAAGTAGTATAGAAAAACCAATTATAAAACAAATTGCAAATATTATTTGACCTTCGCTAAACATATTTCTTTTTAGCGAAACTAATAAATTAATACATAAAATATTTAAAAATGAAAGATAAAATTTTAGCAGTAAAAAAATTTCATGAGGCTTTTAAAATAGGATACTTAAATTCACCAAAAGCTGATTTAGGAATTGAAAAAAANACCCTTAGATANAATCTTATGAAGGAAGAAAATGACGAATATTTTGAAGCTGCAAATAATGGAGATATNATTGAGGTAGCTGATGCCTTGGGGGATATGCTTTATATTTTATGTGGCACCATTTTAGAGCATGGAATGGAGCATAAGATTGAAGAAGTATTTGAAGAGATACAAAGAAGCAATATGAGTAAATTATCCCAGGANGGAACACCNATATATCGCCAGGATGGTAAGGTNTTAAAAGGGCCTAATTATTTTAAGCCAAATATTGCAGGAATATTAAATAAATAGTTAGATTTTATATCTCCAGGAGTGTAAATCTTCACACTTATTGGTCTGAATGCTTACTAAACGTTCTTTAAGTTTTTTAGCATAGGAATCATCGATTTCAGGTAGGGTAAAAAGCTCATCTTTATGTTCAAATTCAGAGATTTCACTAACCACTGCAGCAGTTCCTGTGCCAAAGATTTCTTTTAATTCGTTATTTCTAGAGGCTTCTTTTATTTCATCTATTGTGATTCTTCTNACATCAACATCAATACCAAGGTCTNTTGCAATTTGTATTATNCTTTTTCTAGTTACTCCATCAAGAATTGTGTCTGTAACTGGAGCAGTAACTAGTTTATCNCCAATTCTAAAGAATACATTCATTGTCCCAGCTTCTTCTAAATATTTATGCTCNTTTGAATCAGTCCATATGATTTGTTGAAAGCCTTTTTCTTTTGCTAGATTAGTTGGGTAAAATTGCCCTGCATAATTTCCTGCTGCTTTTGCAAAGCCAACTCCGCCACTTGCTGCTCTGCTAAATTTATCTGCAACTAGAACTTTTACCTTTCCAACATAATATGGGGTAGCAGGGGCACATATTATCATAAATTTGTAATTCTTAGAGGGTGATGCTTGTATTGCAAACTCATTACCTATNACAAATGGTCTAATGTATAAAGCACTTCCCTCATCTTTTTTTACCCAATCTTTTTCAAGAGTTAAAAGCTTTTTTAACGCATCAAAAAAGAGTTTTTCTGGGAATTCAGGAATTGCTAATCTGACAGATGATTTATTAAATCTAGCAACGTTTTCTTTTGGTCTAAAAAGCCATACTTCATCATNAGAATCTTTATAGGCTTTCATTCCTTCAAAAATAGCTTGACCATAATGAAATACACTAGCTGAAGGCTCAATTGAAATTGATTGGTAAGGCACTATTTTTGGATTTTGCCATCTTCCATNGACATAATCACACTCAAACATATGATCAGTNAATACTGATCCAAATGAAAAATTATCAAAATCAACTTGATCAATTTTACTTTTGCTTGCTCGAGAAATTTGTATATCTAAGTCCATTTTTGAAATAAAAAACTTTTGCAAAATTACATATTTATATTTAAAAAAATGAGTTAATTTATTAAGAAACAATTTTTGAAATTATATATTTACCTACTTTATTTTTGATTGATGAAAGTACTTATTACTGGAGCGACAGGTCTTATTGGTTCCCAAATAGTTAAAGACTGCATTAAATCNAATATAAGNGTTAATTTTTTAACTACTTCAAAGAAAAAAATAACCAAATCAGAAATGGTTAATGGATTTTATTGGAATCCTAAAAATAAAATNATTGATTTGGATTGTTTTAAAGGNGTTGACTCTATAATTGCATTGTCTGGATCGTCTATTTCCAAGTTATGGACTAAAGCAAACAAAAGAAAAATAATTAATAGTAGGGTAGAGTCTCTAGAATTCTTAAAAGAATCAATTAAAGAAAAAAACATACCCATAAAAAGATTAGTTTCAGCAAGCGGGGTGAGTCTTTATCCTAACTCATTAGAAAAGGAATTTTCTGAAAATGAAACAAATTNTGATGATTCCTTTTTAGCTGAGGTAATAAATAGATGGGAGAATGCAGCAAAGTCTTTTAAAACAATAGGGGTAGATGTTGCTATTATTAGAATAGGATTGGTTTTATCTNTAGAATCAGGAGTTTTAAAAGAAACTATTAAACCAATGAACTTTGGTTTTGGAGTTNTTTTTGGATCAGGAAATCAATATCAATCATGGATTCATATAGAAGATATTTCTAAGCTTTTCATATTTGTTTTAGAAAAAAAATTAAAAGGTATATATAATGGAGTATCTCCTAATTTTATAAAAAATTCAGAATTCACTAAAATAATTTCATCAATGCATTCAAAAGCAATATTTAACATTAAAATTCCAAGAATATTTTTTAGTATTATTTTCGGAGAAATGCATGTTCTTTTATTTGAAAGTCATAAAATTTCTTCAAGAAAAATTCAAGATGAAGGATTTAGTTTTAAATTTGACAATCTAAAAGATGCTATTGAAAATTTAATAGGGTGACAATTTGACATTTATTTAACATTGGCAGTACTTTTGTAGTGTCTATATNACATAAGTATAATTTATTTATAAGATGAGTAAGAAAAAATCAAAAACAATTGAAGATCCAAAAGATGAAGAACATTTAAAGGATCAAGCAAATCATAAGCAGGAGGATAATTCTGAAGTAGATGAGTTGCAATTGGAAAAAGAAAAATACCTAAGACTCTTTGCAGAATTCGAAAATTATAAGAAAAGGACTNCAAGAGAAAGAATTGAACTTTTTTCTACTGCAAGTGAAGAGGTTATGATTTCACTTTTGCCAGTTCTTGATGATTTTGATAGAGCTAATGCAGAAATTGAAAAAAATAAGGATAATGAAATATTTAAGGGTATTATNTTAATTCAGAATAAATTTACAGAAGCTCTAAAATCAAAAGGATTAAGTTTGATTGAAGTTAAAAAGGGTGATGAATTCTCTGCAGATAATCATGAAGCAGTAACTCAAATAGAAGCTCCTAATGCTAAACTCAAGGGAAAAATTATTGATGTAATTGAAAAAGGATACAAATTGGGTGAAAAAGTTATAAGATATCCAAAAGTAGTTATAGGTAAATAAAATGAAAGAAGATTATTATAAAATATTAGGAGTTAGTAAGGGTGCAACTCAAGGAGAGATTAAAAAAGCTTATCGAAAAATGGCTATTAAATACCATCCTGATAAGAANCCAAATGATAAAGCTGCTGAAGATAAGTTTAAAGATGCGGCTGAGGCATATGAAGTCTTAAGTAATTCAGATAAAAAGGCAAAATATGATCAATTTGGTCATCAGGCTTTTCAAAATGGAGGAGCAGGCTTTAGTGGTGGAATGAATATGGATGACATATTTAGCCAATTCGGAGATATTTTTGGTGGTGCCTTTGGTGGTGGTGGCTTTGGAGGTTTTGGAGGCCAGAGACAACGAGTTGTTAAGGGAAGTAATTTACGNGTTAGAGTTAATCTAACTCTAGAAGAAATTTCTAAAGGAGTAGACAAAAAGATTAAGGTAAAAAGAAAGATTAAGGCTCCAGGAGCAACCTTTAAAACATGTTCTNNCTGTAATGGAAATGGACAAGTAACTAGGATTACCAGTACAATTCTAGGAAGAATGCAGACCTCTGCAACATGTCAATCATGTGGTGGGGCTGGACAAATGATTGATAATAGGCCTAAAGGAGCAGATGCNAATGGTCTTGTAGTAGCTGAAGAGACAGTTAAAATTCCTATTCCTCCAGGAGTAGTAGATGAAATGCAACTGAAAGTAAGTGGTAAAGGAAATGAAGCTCCTGGTAATGGAATTAATGGTGATCTTTTAGTGGTTATTAACGAAGTGCCTCATGAAAAACTTCAAAGAGAAGGTGATAATCTACATTATGAATTGTATGTAAGCATGCCAGATGCAATTTTAGGAACAAATAAGGAAATAAGTACAGTTACAGGAAAGGTTAGAATCAAAATTGACCCAGGAATGCAATCTGGAAAAATATTAAGACTAAGAGGTAAAGGTATCCCTAATATTAATGGCTATGCTACNGGAGATCTTTTAGTACATGTAAATGTTTGGACTCCAAAAACATTAAACAAAAAACAAAAACAATTCTTTGANTCTATGAAAGATGATGAACATTTTGATCCCAAACCAGAAAGTTCTGACAAGTCCTTTTTTGATAGGGTAAAAGATATGTTTTCATAATCATAATATTTTCATAATTCTTTCTTATAATTATTTAATTTTAGTTATAGACTATTATCTTTATTAAGAAGATTTTTAATTAATTATGGATAATTTATTAGTAGTTGACTCAGTATCAAAGACTTTTGCCGAACACAAGGCCTTAAATAGTGTTTCTATTAATATTCCTAAAGGAAGTATTTTTGGTTTATTAGGCCCTAATGGTGCAGGTAAAACGACCCTTATTAGAATTATTAATCAAATAACAATGCCTGATTCTGGCAGTGTATTTTTAGATAATGAGCCGCTTAAGCAATCGCATATAAAGGATATTGGATATTTACCAGAAGAAAGAGGGTTATATCCTAAAATGAAAGTTGGTGAACAAGCACTTTATTTGGCTCAGCTAAAAGGAATGACAAAATCAGATGCAAAAAAGCAATTAAAACATTGGTTTGAAAAATTTGATATAGGAGAATGGTGGGGTAAAAAAGTAGTGGAATTATCAAAAGGAATGGCGCAGAAAGTACAATTTATAGTAACTGTTCTTCATCAACCAAAATTANTGATATTTGATGANCCATTCTCTGGNTTTGANCCTATAAATGCAAATTTAATAAAAGATGAAATACTAAATCTTAGGGATCAAGGCGCTACTGTTATTTTTTCAACTCANAGAATGGAGTCAGTAGAAGAGCTTTGNGACTATATTGCTCTACTTAATAAGTCAAATAAAATATTAGATGGAAAGTTAGATGAGATAAAAACAGAATATAAAACAAACACATTNGAGATTGGTTTGACTACAAGCAATAAACTCAATATAGAAAATGAAATAAAAAAGAGTTTTAATACTTCAGAAGCAACCTTTAANGGATTAGGAAATAATCTAAAAATGAACATCAAATTAAAAGAAGCTCAGACTTCTGAAGAGTTACTAAGTTTTTTACTTAACAAAGGACAAGTTCAACATTTTAAGGAAGTTATTCCTAGTGCAAATGACATTTTTATTAAATCTGTTAAAGAGAATTGATTATGGGGCATCTTAGATTGATTACTGAAAGAGAATATTTAAATAAGGTTACAAACAAATCTTTTATTCTTGCTACATTTTTAACTCCTTTAATAATTACGGGTTTTATAATGCTTCTTGTGTATTTAATGAGTGTAAATAACGATACAGTTAAGGTTATTTCAGTAGTTGATAACACAGGTTATTTTACTAATTCATTAGTTAGTTCTGATGATTTAAAATTTGAATTTATTAATGATTTTGATCTAGAAGAGGCAAAGTTAATTTCAAAAACTAAAGCTGATTATGGATTGTTGTATATACCNAATTATCGAGANTTAAATCAGATTGCAGATTCTACTATGTTTATTTCTGAAGATGCACCTTCAATAAGTATAATTTCAAGAATTGANNGTAGAATAGAGAAAGTTCTAACAAACAAAAATTTTGAAAATGTAGGGCTAGATATTGAAAAGATCAATAAATCAAAGATCTATATAAATTTATATCAAGAGAGTTTTGAAGGTGAAGAAACTACAAAGATGGACGGNNTTATAAAAATTTCCTTTGGGATGTTTTTAGGNATGCTTTTATATATATTCATTTTTGCATATGGAAGTATGATTATGATGAGCGTTATAGAAGAGAAGACTAGTAGAATTGTAGAAATAATGATTTCTTCTGTAAAACCATTTCAATTGATGATGGGAAAAATATTAGGCACATCATTAGCTGGACTAACTCAGTTTTTAGTTTGGGGCTTGCTTTTAATGATGTTCTCATATCTTATGANATCAGNTTTTGGTATAGAATCAACTACTCAAAACAATGAGNTATTGCTGAATTCATCAGGAAATATGACAATGAATCAAGAAGCATTAGATNTNATTTCCGCATTTATTAGTCTTCCCNTACTAAATATATTAATCGCTTTTTTATTATATTTTCTTGGAGGNTATTTATTATACNCTTCATTGTTCGCAGCAATNGGAGCAGCAGTTGANAATCAAACNGATGCCCAACAATTTGTAATGCCTCTTACTATTATTTTAATTCTTGCTCTTTATGCNGGANTNTTAACTGTTCCAGAAGATCCAAATGGTACAGTTGCAATCCTTTTGTCACATATTCCTTTTACCTCTCCAGTTGTTATGCTTATGAGAATTCCATACGGTGTTNCAGTTTATGAGCAAATTATTTCAATAATAATTTTATATTTAACTTTTGTATTATGTATATGGCTTGCTGCTAAGATATATAGGGTTGGAATCCTTATGTATGGAAAAAAACCTAGCTATAAAGAGTTAATTAAGTGGCTTAAATATTAATTTTCGTTATGTCAAAAATATTAATAGTAGAGGATGAGGCTTCAATAAGAAGAGTNTTAGTGAAAATTCTTTCAGAAGAAGATAAATCTCATCAGATATCTGAGGCTGAAGATGGTTTAGCTGCTTTAGATAAGATTAAAAAAGAAAATTTTGATCTTATACTTTGTGACATAAAAATGCCAAAAGTTGATGGAATAGAAGTTTTAGAGTTTTCTAAAAAAATTAGACCAGAAATTCCTATAGTGATGATCTCTGGCCATGGCGATTTAGATACAGCAGTTGATTCAATGAAAAAAGGCGCCTATGATTATATATCCAAACCCCCTGATTTAAATAGACTTTTAAATACTGTTAGAAACGCTATTGATAAGAAAAATTTGACTACGCAAAATACTCTTTTNAAAAGAAANATTATTAATTCATTTGAGATGGTTGGGGAGAGTAAAGAATTAAATAATATTAAAGAGCTTATAAAAAAAGTTTCTCCAACAGATGCAAAAATATTAATTACNGGACCTAATGGATCTGGTAAAGAGCTTGTAGCTAAATCAATTCATAGTTCAAGTAATAGAGCNCATANNCCTTTAATNGAGGTTAATTGNGCTGCTATTCCTAGTGAATTAATTGAAAGTGAGCTGTTTGGTCATGTAAAAGGATCTTTTACTGGNGCAGTTAAAGATAAGACAGGAAAGTTTGAAGCAGCTAATAGTGGAACAATTTTTCTTGATGAAGTTGGAGANATGAGTCTTTCGGCACAGGCAAAGGTCTTAAGAGTTCTTCAAGANAACTGCATACAGAAAGTAGGTGGTGGAAANGATATTAAGATTGATGTTAGAGTAATTGCNGCTACTAATAAAGATTTAAAAAATGAGATAGAAAAAGGNAAGTTTAGAGANGATTTATTTCACAGACTTGCNGTAATNATTGTAAAGGTCCCTTCTTTAAATAAAAGAAGAGATGATATTCCATTATTGATAAGCCATTTTTNAGATAATATATCAAGNTCTCAAGGNNCTGATGTTAAGAAATTTTCTAAATCAGCAATTAAATTATTAAAATCAATGGATTGGACTGGTAATGTTAGGGAGTTAAGGAATGTNGTNGAAAGATTAATAATATTAGGNGANGAAAATGAAATAACTGANAAAAATGTNAAAGAATTTGCTAAATAATTATCTATAAAATGAAAAAANTTCTTTTTATCTTTTTTATATCAATNAATATTTTTTCTCAAGAGGATGCAAATANTATTAGGNCTATATATGANAATTCTCTTATCAATGGGAAAAGCTATCAATGGCTAGATTACCTTTCAAATCAAATTGGTGGACGTTTATCAGGGTCATTAAATGCAGAAAAGGCAGTNTACTGGACTAAGTCAGAACTTGAAAAAATAGGATTAGACAAAGTATGGTTACAACCAGTAATGGTTCCAAAATGGGTAAGGGGTAATCCTGAATTCGCATATATAGAAACTGCTCCTGGAAAAACAACTAATGTTAATATCTGTGCTCTAGGAGGATCAATTGCTACATCTGCTAGTGGATTAAAAGCAAATATTGTTGAAGTAAAAGATTTTGACGATTTAGAAAGACTTGGTAGATCAAATATTGAAGGAAAAATTGTATTCTACAACAGACCAATGGACAAAACATTAATCGATACATTTAAATCATATGGAGGATGTGTTAATCAAAGATATGAAGGGGCTGTACATGCAAGTGAATACGGAGCTGTTGGTGTAATTGTTAGATCTATGAATCTGCTGCTTGATGATTTACCTCACACTGGAAGTATGACTTATGGAGATATCCCTATTGATAATAGAATTCCTTCTGCTGCAATTAGCACAAATGATGCAGAATTGTTGAGTACAATGTTAAAATTAGATAATGATATTAAATTTTATTTTAAGCAAAACTGTAAACAATTTAAAGATGTTTTATCTTATAATGTTATTGGTGAATTAACTGGAAGTGAATTTCCTGATGAATATATTGTTGTAGGAGGTCATTTGGATTCTTGGGATTTAGGTGATGGCTCTCATGATGATGGCGCAGGATGTGTTCAGTCTATGGACGTGATTAGATTATTAAAATTATCAAGTATTACTCCTAAAAGGACTATTCGTGTAGTTTTATTTATGAATGAAGAGAATGGTACTAGAGGAGCTAAAAAATATGCTGAAGAATCATTTGCTAAGGGTGAAAATCACATTTTTGCCTTAGAAAGTGATGCAGGAGGATTTTCTCCAAGAGGTTTCTATTTTGATAGTGATCAGAAGAATTTCAACCAGATATTAACTTGGAAAGACTTGTTTAAGCCATATCTAATACACTTTTTTGAACTAGGAGGTAGTGGAGCAGATGTAGGCCCTTTAAAAACGCCAAACAATGTACTTAGTGGTCTAAAACCTGATTCTCAGAGGTATTTTGATCATCATCATTCATCTAGTGACACTTTTGATGCAATAAACAAAAGAGAATTAGAATTAGGTGCCGCAACTATTACTTCTTTAGTATATCTAATTGATAAGTATGGAATTGTTAAAAAACTAAAATTGTAATGAGGTATTTGTTTATATTTTTATTATCATTAACTTTTTTGAATATGAATTCACAAGAGAATCTTCCTTTTTATGAAATTCCAGATTACCCAGAATCCTATTCTGAAGCTGAAATAGTAGGACGAATGATTGATGGTCTGGGCTTTAGATATTACTGGGCAACAGAAGGGTTGACAGATACTGATTTGGCTTATAAGCTTCCAAATGATAGTCGATCATCCATTGAGACTATTGTCCACATATATGATCTTTCAAATATGATTTTATATACCGCATTAAATTCTCCTATTGAGATGATGTCAACAGAGGGAATGGGATTTAAGGAGATAAGAAAAAATACCCTACTTAATTTAAAACAAGCATCAGATATAATCAAGAAAACTAAGAATTTCGAAGATCTTAGTATTATTTTTCTTAGGAATGATAAAAAAATAAAATTTCCATTTTGGAATCAATTAAATGGTCCAATTGAAGATGCAGTATGGCATTGTGGACAAGTAGTTGCATTTAGAAGGGCAAGTGGAAATCCAATAAGTAATAAAATAAGTGTTTTTACAGGTAAGGTTCAAGAGGACTAATCAAATTTATTTATTGTTCTTCTGATTTCAAGCAAATTTGTTAATAACTTTTCAAGATTGTCTAGGTTTAGCATGTTTTTACCATCACTCTTAGCATTTTTTGGATCAAAATGAGTTTCTATAAAGATTCCATCAACATTGTTTACTACTCCAGCTCTAGCTATTGTTTCAATCATTTTAGGTATACCACCTGTTACACCAGATA
>PACY01000022.1 GCA_002700405.1 Flavobacteriaceae bacterium
GGAAATTATTAGTAAAGGGTGTTAAAAAACTTATAAAATAATCTTCAAATTGATTTTTCAAAGCTATATTTTAATACATTTATAAAAAAAAAAGAATTATGAAAAAATTTAAATTAATTATGACTGTAGCAGTTCTTGCTGTAATCAGTTATTCATGTAACAATTCTGCTGTTGAAAGAATGGTAGATAAAATGCAGCCAGAACCTGTTGTAATAGAGCAAGAAGGTGCAGGATTTTTTACACCTCAACCTGGAGTAAAATATGTTGTAGGATCTGATGATGTTATGGATGTATGGAAAAAATATATCGATGCTCATAACAATCAAGATATGGAGNCNATATTAGCGATGGAAACAGATTCAATATTTATTTTATCTCCTGATGGNNCANCAATNAGAGGAAAAGAGAATCATAAAGCTGCATTATCAGNTTGGTTTGAAGCAGCTAATCCAAAATGGGAGATATATTGGGGAATGCCTTATGAGGCAGTACCTGGTGGACAAGATTGGATTATTGCAGGACATTTAGTTACTCAAACTATTGATGGTGTTGAAGTTAAGCATAGAGACATGATTGACGGTTATATTAACGAGGATGGTCTTGTAAATATGTTTTATGTTTACAAATCTGAAATTCCAGCACCAGNNNCTGAAGAAGCTTCAGAAGAATAAAATCTGANTTAATTTATTGTAAAAGGAAACCTTCACTTTTGTGAGGGTTTTTTTATAGGTTAACTTCTTGTCTTACTCTNTAGTGTGNTTTGGNCTTATTNTACCTTAAGATTAGCTCTCCAATAAANCCCATAGCNAAGAATTGACTNCCAATAATCATAGTAGCTAGGCTAATATAAAATTCAGGCCTTTCTGTNATNAACCTGGCATCNGGATTAANGAATAGTTTGTCATANCCTAGGTATGCTGCAAACAAAAATCCAATTAANAGCATTAAAAATCCAATTCTACCAAAGAGATGCATAGGTCTTTTNCCAAATTTTGAAATAAACCATATGGTTGTTAGATCCAAAAATCCGTGAATNAACCTNCTTGGTCCAAACTTAGTTTTACCATATTTTCTAGCNCTATGTTTTACAACCTTNTGACCAATNTTATTAAAACCTTCATTTTTAGCTAATACAGGTATGTATCTATGCATTTCACCATAAACCTCTATATTCTTTACCACTTCTGNATTATANGCCTTTAATCCACAGTTAAAGTCNTTTAATTTTATTCCAGAGGTTAGTCTAGCAGCAAAATTGAATATTTTTGATGGNATNTTTTTGAATAATACAGAATCNTATCTTTTCTTTTTCCAACCNGAAACTAGATCATATNTTTCATTNANAATCATGTNGTATAACTCAGGAATTTCTTCAGGATCATCTTGAAGGTCTGCATCCATTGTAAAAACAANATTCCCTTTTGCTTTTAGAAATCCAATATGAAGGGCTTGAGACTTCCCATAGTTTTTAAGAAANCTAATTCCTTTTACAAATTCATCTTTTTCAGATAATTGATTAATTATATCCCAGGAATTGTCTGAGCTTCCATCATCAATGAAAATAACCTCATAAGTAAATGACTTTGAAGTCATNACCTTACGGATTGATGAATGNAATTCNATTAATGAATCACTNTCATTTAAAAGAGGAATTATTACTGAAATATCCATAGTTAAGCAATTTCTGGATTATTTCTTTTAAAGATTAATGCATTTAAACTTCCAACAATAACCTGGAATACTATTGATATAGCTAAACCAAAAGATATATTTTTAAATGAAAATGATGGNTTTTTTTCTACTTCAATTAATGCTTGCTGAATNACTTCTTCAGGNAAATTCATTCCANTATACATCTCTTTAACCATTATCATTGACATTTCATTAAGTTTTTCNGCTGCAGTAGGATCTANAATTACAAATATAAATATTTGAGAAAGAGCTGAAATAGACATTCCAACNGCAACACATGCCATATACGACAATAAAGAGTCAGTCCAATTTATATANCCACCTAATTTTNTTCTNGAATTTAATATTGAGTAGATCCCAAAACCTATCACTAATATAAAAGTAATTAGACTCACCATAGGTTTAAGAAATAATTCTANGTCTACTGCATATAGTATTGCATTTAATACAAAAAGNATTATACCNAATATAACACCAAGATCNGCTGATAATTTTTTTATATCCATTGCATTTATTTTCTCATATTTTATGCAAATATAAGAAAAGCCAAATANGTCTAATGAAATTAAGTTTAATGTAATATTGTATAATTATAAAAATTATATAAATTTGCACCTCAAAACCAGAAATGATGAAAAAAGAAATTCATCCAAAAGATTATAGATTAGTAGCTTTTAAAGATATGTCAAACAATGATGTGTTTTTAGCTAAATCTACTGCACAAACTTCAGAAACCATAGATGTAGAAGGTAAAGAGTATCCGTTAGTTAAGTTAGAGATATCAAGATCTTCACACCCTTATTATACTGGTAAAGCGAAGCTTGTTGATACTGCAGGAAGAGTTGATAAATTTAGAACTAAGTANGCTAAATTTAAGAAGTAATTCCTTTGTAANTAGNTATTAATAAAGTCTTTCAAAATATAATGAAAGGCTTTTTTTTACTTTTATAAAAAAAATTCATGTCAGAAATTAATTTTAGACTTGTTAAGCAAGAAGATATTAATGATGTATTTGTTCTTTTNAATCAACTTAAAAAGATTGATATNNAAAAAATTGATAAAAATGAAGCCTGGGATAAATTCAATTCNAATACTAGNTCAAATTCAGTTGTTGGNATATACAANGATAAAATTGTAGCATATGGAAGTGTNGTAGTTGAAAATAAGATAAGAGGTGAAGTTGCAGGGCATATTGAAGATATTGTAGTAGATACTAAGGTTAGNGGAAAAATGATAGGGGTATTNCTTATAAAGGAATTAGTTGAGGTAGCCAGAAAAAAAGGATGTTACAGAATCACATTGTTTTGTAAAGAAGAGCTAGTTAATTTTTATTCAAGAAATGGGTTCAAGGTGAATAATGTTGTAATGAAAAAATATCTTTCAGAATTATAAAAATTTCTATAATTTTTTCACATATCTTAAGTCTAATAAATTTGTTGCATTAATCTGCATTCCATTTAAATTTTTTCTAGTAAATCTTATTACTTCATCATAAAATAGAGGAATAATAATTGATTTTTTTATTATTAATGAATCCATTTTTCTATATAGAATCTCTCTCTTGATTTGACTAGTCTCCCCTAAAACACTTTCATATAGTTTATCGAATTCACTATCTGAAAAATGAGTATAATTAGGTCCTTTAGGGGCAAAGTTCTTTGAATAAAATAGTGATAGATAGTTTTCAGCATCTGGATAATCTGCTACCCAACTAGCTCTAAAAAAATCTAATTTTCCATTTGCTTTTGCTTCTTTTAGAGATGCACCTGGAATAACATCAATAGATATTTGTAAACCAATTTTTTCTAATTCCTTTTGTATGTATTCACAAAAAACCAAATAATTACTTGTAGTAGTTAATTTTAGATTAGCTTCTTGATTATAATCTCTATTGTACTGACTGATTAATTCTTTAGCATAATCTGGATTGTATTTATAGCCAATTTTATCTGAATAACCTGGGAGACCCATTGGTATAAATCCTCCATTTGCAGGTATGCCAACACCATTTCTTAGATATTTTATCATCTTATTTCTATCAAACCCATGATTTATAGCTTTTCTAAGGATTTCAGATTTTATTTCATTTTTATCTGATTCTAAGTAAAACGCTAGATATTCAGTATTTAAATAAGGGCCTCTAATTAAATTAATTGAATTTGTATATTCTTTTTTCAATTTACCACTGTTTGTAATTATTTCATCTTTGTAAGAATCATCTAGCCCTGACACAAAATCTAAATTATCTTGTATAAATTGCAAAAATTCACTCTGTTTGTCTTGTAAGAAAGTAATAGCAACAGATTCAAGATATGGCAAGGAGTTTCCAATAGAATCTTTTTGAAAATACTCATGATTTTTTCTAAAAACTAATTTTATATTTTCCTCCCATCTTTTAAATTTAAATGGGCCAGTTCCTATAGGATTTGATCTAAATTCATTTCCATAATATTCAACAACTTCTTTAGGTACAACTGAGCAATATTTCATTGTAAGTATACCAAGGAATGCATTAAAAGGCTCCTTAAGAGAAATTTCTAGAATAGTATCATTAATGGCTTTATAATTTGCCACTTTATTAAAAACCCATCCTCCAGGTGATGCTAATGTAGGATCTAAGAGCCTGTCAAAACTATAAACAAAATCTTCTGCGGTAACATTTCTGTTAGTTAATTTGGGATGTTCATGGAACTTTATATTATTCTTTAGAAAAAAAGTATATTTTTTCCCATCGTTAGAGATTTTCCAACTTTCAGCAATTGAAGGAATCACTCTTAATTCTTGGTCCATTTCTACTAGTCCATTAAACAATTGATTAACCACCCAAATATTGGCCACATCTTTAGCAAATGCAGGGTCTAATGAATTAATGTTTTTATGCTCATTATATCTAAAAACCAAGTTTGAATCAACTTGGTTGTTTTCTGAGCAATTCTGTATTAATAAAATAGAAATAAATAAAACAAAATAGGATAAACTATATGTTTTACTTTTTGCATAGATTTTCTTCATATTACTATTTAATTGTAAATTTACAACCCTTTATAAAATTACAAGAATGTCTGTTATAAAAAAAGTAGCATTTTATACTCTAGGATGTAAATTAAATTTTTCAGAAACCTCTACTATATCTAGAGATTTCCAAGCGAATAATTTTAAAGTTATTAGCGCATCTAAAAAAGCAGATATATATGTGATTAATACCTGTTCTGTAACTCAAAATGCAGACAATAAGTTTAGGAGTGTAGTTAGAAAAATGAATAGACTTAATCCAAATGCATTTATAGTAGCAATTGGTTGTTACGCACAATTAAAACCTAATGAATTATCAGATGTAGAAGGAGTTGATTTAGTGCTTGGAGCTAATGAGAAGTTTAATATTATGGATTATATTGGAGATTTGACTAAAAATAGCAAGACTGATATTTATTCATGTGATATAAGTGCTGTAGACACCTACATTAGCAGTTATTCAGCAAATGATAGAACAAGGGCTTTTCTAAAAGTTCAGGATGGATGTGATTATAAATGTACTTATTGTACAATCCCTTTAGCAAGGGGCATATCCAGAAGTGATTCGCTTAAAAATATTAAAAAGAATGTGGAAACAATTGCTTCTAAAGGAATAAAAGAAATTGTTTTAACTGGAGTAAATATTGGGGATTATGGTAAAGGTGAATATGGAAATAAAAGGCATGATAATACATTCTTTGATCTAGTTTCAGAATTAGAAAATTCTAAAAATATAGATAGGTTTAGAATATCTTCTATTGAGCCAAATTTACTTACTGAGGAAATTATTTCATTTATTGGAAAGAGTAAACTATTTGCTCCTCATTTTCATATTCCTTTACAAAGCGGTAGTAATCAAATATTAAGGAATATGAAGAGAAGATATAATAAAGATCTTTATCGTGATAGAATTAATTTAATTAATAACACTATTCCTAATGTATGTATTGGGGTGGATGTGATAGTTGGATTCCCTGGAGAAACTGAGGAGTATTTTAACGAAACATTAAATTTTTTAAAAGAATTGAATATCTCTTATCTCCATGTCTTTACATATTCTGAAAGAGATAATACTATTGCGACTGAATTAAGTAACCCTGTTCCCATGGAAGTTAGATCAAAAAGGAGTATGATCCTTAGATCTTTGTCAGACAAAAAAAGAAGAAGATTTTATCAAAGTCAAATTGGTTCATATAAAACTGTATTATATGAAACAGAAAACAAAAAGGGTTATATCTATGGTTATACTGAAAATTACCTAAGAGTTAGATCACCTTGGAATCCTGAACTAGCAAATAAGTTAAAGTCTGTAAGAATTAATAGAATTGATAGTGAAGGCTATATACGAATAGAAGAAAAAGTAAAAGAGGAGTGCTTAAGTATATAGATTATTAAATTCTAATGCCAACTGGAAGAAGAGATTTAAATCTTCTATTTCTTCTAATATATTTAGTAATTGTTGGAACTGTTGGGACTACACTTATATTACGATCTCTAATTATTTCTAATACACTAGAAATAAATTCATCTACAAAAACATCTTTATTTTTAATTTCAGGAACAATTATTTTAGTTAAGAAAATCTTTCTTTCCTGAACTGAATATTCAATAATTGCAAGTTTTCTACCAGCTTTCGTTTCAAACTGTCTTAAAAACGTATTATCATTAATTTCCATAAATTTATAATAAAAGCGAGTACAAAATTATAAAAAAAAAAGTAGATAGTTATTTTTGCATAGTAAATGAGAAATAATAGGCAACATATTTATTTAATGCCAGGTTTAGGAGCTAATTCATTGATATTTGAGTATTTAGATTTTCCTAAAGAGAAATATTCTATCCATCTATTAGATTGGATTATGCCAATTAAGAATGAATCAATTGAAAATTATTGTAGTAGATTTTCAAAATTAATAATTCATGATGATATTATATTAATAGGAGTTTCATTTGGAGGTGTACTTGTACAAGAAATGAGTAAGATTATTCCAGTTAAAAAACTTATTATTATTTCTAGTATTAAAAACAATAAAGAGCTCCCAAATAATTTTAAGATAATAAGAAGCCTAAATATTCACAAGATTTTTCCTATGAGCACATTTAATAATTTTTTTAAATTTTTAAAGTATTCTAAAATTGATAAAATTTATAAAAGAATTAATTTGGCTGATAGGTATTTAACAGTAAGGAATGAGAATTATTTAATATGGAGTATTGATTGTTTGTTGAATTGGAATCAGGAAAACACGTTAAATGATATCATACATATTCATGGGGATTCAGACCATATTTTTCCTGTAAAGTATATAAATAATTCAATTGTTATTAAAAAAGGCACTCATGAAATGATTATTACTAGAGCAAAATGGTTTAATGAAAATCTTGTTAAGATAATTGAATCTTAAATTACTACCTCCTTCTCATTCTATTTGAGCCAAAGTGTTGATTAGGAATATGAGATCTTTTCATTTGATTTTTCATCATTTTAATCTGATCAGTAAGCATTCCGTTTTTATCTAACCTCTGTGCTTCTTGTAGCAACTTTTGTGCTTCAAGTTTTCTCCTTTTAGTAAATGCGATTCCAGCTAAATTTAATTTAGCCATAGCCAAATCATGGTCCATATTTAGTCCGAAGTCTATAGCTATTTTGAAATATTTTTCAGCTTCATTCATATTTGTTTGAGATACAATAAGACCTTTTAAATAATTATAATATCCTTGCTGTTTTTTAACTAATGCAGTTGAAGGGTTTTTAATTTTATTTAGCCATTTATTAGCTCCATCTAGATTCTGTTTTCTTAATTGAAAAAATGCCAGTAGTAAAAATTCATTTTTGAAAAATAGAAAAAGAATAAGCAATGAAATTAACAGATACATTATGCCATTTCCAATTAACCCTTCAGTAAATTGGAATATTGAAAATCCAATAGAAATAAAGAAAAGAAATAATTTTATGTTCTTGTTAATCATAGCTAATTTTTATGGTTAATAAAAATCAAATATAATATTAATTAATAGATTTGTTAAAGTAAAAAGTCTTTGTATATTTGCCGGCAGCTTAATGATGTAATCTTAAGCAGATAAAGAAAATTAAATAAAATGAGTAAAAGAACGTTTCAACCATCAAAAAGGAAGAGAAAAAATAAGCATGGCTTTAGGGAGAGGATGTCTACAGTTGGTGGTAGAAAAGTTATTGCTCGTAGAAGAGCTAAAGGAAGAAAAAAACTTTCAGTATCTTCTGAAAATAGTCATAAATAATAATGATTAACAATTGTTGATATTATATTAGGTGTTACGTTAGGTAACACCTTTTTTTTTATGTCTTTGATAACTATTTTTGATAAAATATAGTACTGAATGCCTAAAAGAGAAAAATTAAAGTCAATACTAATAATAGGATCAGGACCTATAATAATTGGTCAGGCATGTGAGTTTGATTATTCTGGCTCTCAGGCTTTAAGATCCCTTAGAGAAGATGGGATAGAAACTATTCTAATAAATTCAAACCCAGCCACTATAATGACTGATCCAGTAATGGCTGACCATATATACTTATTGCCTCTAAATACATCTTCAATTATTCAAATATTAAAAGAGCATCCTCAAATTGATGCTGTCCTTCCAACAATGGGCGGGCAAACTGCATTGAATTTGTGTATAGAAGCTGATGAAAAAGGAATTTGGAAAGAGCATAATGTAGAAATTATAGGTGTTGATATTAATGCAATTAATATTACTGAAGATAGAGAGCAATTTAGAAATTTAATGCTTGATATTGGAATTGCAATGGCTCCTCAAGCAACTGCGACCTCTTTTCTAAAAGGCAAAGAAATTGCACAAGAATTTGGATTTCCTCTTTGTGTAAGAGCATCATTTACTCTTGGAGGGGCAGGAGCATCTATAGTTTATAAAGAGGAAGATTTCGATGAATTACTTACTAGAGGTTTAGAAATATCCCCAATTCATGAGGTAATGATTGATAAAGCTCTGATTGGATGGAAAGAATATGAATTAGAATTACTTAGAGATTCTAATGATAATGTAGTAATTATATGCTCTATTGAAAACATGGATCCTATGGGAATTCATACGGGTGATTCTATCACGGTTGCTCCAGCAATGACCTTAAGTGATACTTGCTATCAAAAAATGAGAGATCTGGCAATTAAAATGATGAGAAGTATAGGTGATTTTTCAGGAGGATGTAATGTCCAATTTGCTGTTAGTCCAGATGAAAATGAGGATATTATTGCTATTGAGATTAACCCTAGGGTTTCAAGGTCATCTGCTTTAGCAAGTAAAGCTACTGGTTATCCAATTGCAAAAATAGCTTCAAAATTAGCGATTGGATATAATTTAGATGAATTACAAAATCAGATAACTAAATCAACATCAGCATTATTTGAGCCAACATTAGACTATGTAATTGTAAAAATTCCCAGATGGAATTTTGATAAGTTTGAGGGTAGTGACAGAAGGTTGGGTTTACAAATGAAATCAGTTGGTGAAGTTATGGGTATTGGTAGATCTTTCCAGGAAGCTCTTCATAAGGCAACCCAGTCCTTAGAAATTAAAAGAAATGGAATTGGGGCTGATGGAAAGAGTTATAAGGATAAAGATGTAATTGTTAGTAAATTAATAAATGCATCGTGGGATAGAGTTTTTGTAATTTTTGATGCTATCCAAATTGGAATTTCACTTGAAGAAATAAATGAATTAACAAAAATTGATATGTGGTTTTTAAAGCAATATGAAGAGCTTTACTTATTACAAAATGAAATATCAAATTTTACAATTGATTCAATATCTAGGGATTTGCTTCTAGAAGCCAAGCAAAAGGGTTATGGCGATCGTCAGATTGCACATATTTTAAATTGTTTAGAAAGTCAGGTTTATAATAAGCGTCAGGAGATGAATATTAANAGNGTNTATAAGCTTGTAGATACATGTGCTGCAGAATTTACAGCAAGTACCCCTTACTATTATTCTACTTTTGAAAATGAGATAAAGGATAAGAAAGGTAAAGTTTATTCACACAATGAAAGTGTTGTCAGTGATAAGAAGAAAATTATTGTTTTAGGTTCAGGACCAAACAGAATTGGTCAAGGAATTGAGTTTGATTATTGCTGTGTTCATGGCGTTTTAGCAAGTGCAGAATGCGGATATGAAACAATAATGATTAATTGTAATCCTGAAACAGTTTCTACTGACTTTGATACAGCTGATAAGTTATATTTTGAGCCAGTATTTTGGGAGCATATATATGATATTATTAGACATGAAAAGCCAGAAGGAGTTATTGTTCAATTAGGCGGCCAAACAGCGTTAAAGTTATCATATAAATTGGATAAATATGGAATAAAAATTATTGGTACAAATTATAATTCTTTAGATTTAGCTGAAGATAGAGGTTCTTTTTCAACCCTTTTAAAAGAAAATGATATACCATATCCAAAATTTGATACTGCATCAAGTGTAGAAGAGGCTATTGAAGTTTCTAAAAAGTTAGATTTCCCAATTTTAATTAGACCTTCTTATGTGCTGGGAGGTCAAGGTATGAAAATAGTAATAAACCAGAAAGATCTAAGTGAACATGTTGAGGATTTATTGAAAAAAATTCCAAACAATAAGCTTTTATTAGATCATTATTTAGATGGTGCTATTGAAGCTGAAGCAGATGCAATATGTGATGGTGAAAATGTTCATATTATTGGAATAATGGAGCATATAGAACCCTGCGGTATTCATTCTGGTGATAGTAATGCGTCATTGCCTCCATTTGATTTGAAAGATGAGGTTATTCAACAAATAAAGGATCATACAGAAAAAATTGCTAAAGCTCTTAATACTGTTGGACTTATCAACATTCAATTTGCAGTACTTAACGATATTGTTTACATAATTGAGGCAAATCCACGTGCTTCTAGAACAGTTCCTTTTATTGCTAAGGCATATAAGGAGCCTTATGTGAATTATGCAACTAAGGTGATGTTAGGTGAAAATAAAGTTAATGATTTTAATTTCAATCCTACATCTAAAGGATATGCCATAAAACAACCTGTCTTTTCATTTAGTAAATTTCCTAATGTAAATAAGCAACTTGGTCCTGAAATGAAGAGTACAGGTGAGAGTATCTTGTTTATTGATAATCTTCAGGATGAAAAATTTCAAGAACTATATTCTAGAAGAAAAATGTACCTAACTAAATAGGTTGATATTTTCATTTTCTATTTGTTTGTTGGTCAGTAAAATTTTGTAAATTGTTTTTATATTAATTCTATTTATTGTGGAAATAGTTATTGGCTTTTTATGTGTTATAATATTAGGACTCATTTATATGGTCTATAATTCAAAAAACAATACCGGTTCAACATCTACTAACGATTTAATTCAATTTTCAAATTCACTTAGTTCTCAAATACAAGAGATAAGAAAGGAAATAGATGCTAACTCTAAGGAAAGCAGAACAGAAATTGAATCTAAATTAAAAGATATCAATAAACAAATTAATGATTTTCATAAAACTTCTACTTCCAACATAACACAACAATTTAAGGAATCAAATAAAGTTATAAAAGATGTTACTAGTGAATTAGAAAAAATTAAAGGAACTAATGAGCAAGTTTTAAGTTTTGCTAATCAAATGAAAACCCTAGAAAAGATTTTAGGAAATCAAAAACAAAGAGGTGTCCTTGGTGAGATCCAGCTAGAAAATTTACTTGCCAATGTATTGCCTCCAGAACTTTTTCAAATGCAATATTCATTTAAAAATAAGGAAGCTGTAGATGCGGTAGTAAGGGTAGGACAGTATATCATCCCAATAGATGCAAAATTCTCTCTTGATAATTATAATAAGATGATTGAATGTTCAAACAAGGAGGAATTAGCTGATCTAGAGAAGAGATTTAAATCTGATATCAAAAGCAGAATTGATGAGACAGCTAAGTATATAAGACCTAACGAGAACACTACTGATTACGCCTATATGTTTATTCCTGCTGATGGTTTATACCAAGATTTGTTAAATAGCAGAGTAGGAACTCTAAAGATTAATCAAAGAGATCTTGTATCATATGCTTATACAAAAAAAGTGATGATAGTTTCTCCTATGAGCTTATTCCCTATGTTGCAAATAACTGTTAAAGCACTACATAATTTAAAAGTTGAAGATTCTATTAATGATATACTAAAGAATGTTGATAAATTATCTAGCCATTTAAATGCCTACAAAACTTATCATGATAAGTTAGGAAATACCCTAGGGACTGCTGTAAATCACTATAATGATAGCACAAAGGAATTTAAAAAGATTGATAAGGATGTAATTAAAATATCATCTGGAAATTCACAACTAAATATTACTTCAGAGGCTATTGATAAACCTCTTTTAGAAGATTAGTTTGAATGAATTAGATATTTCTTTTCTACTGATTTAAAACCATACTTAAATAATAAGCTGAAAAACAGGTCTCCTGCTAAAGCATACCCAAAGAATGGTAGTGCTAAAGTAAAACATGTTAATAATCCCTCAATAGTCATAGGGTATCCTAAAATCCAAACTCCCAAATTAGTTATTATAAAAAAAAGTAAACTGCTTAAAAATATATTTGAGACATTAATACTTTTTATAGTTGTCCCTATATATGTTATAGCTATAAACGATAAGTAAACAAAAATTGATATAGAATAAAATCCAAGAAACAAATCAGAGACTATCATTGCTAGAATTGGGATTGCATATGCTAGCTTTTTATTCTGAAAATTCAATCCACTAAATAAAGCCATTGCAGTTATTGGTGCAAAATTTGGAGGATGAGGTATTAATCTTATTACAGCAGCTATAATTATAAATAATAATATAACAATCTCTCTATTTAAAAACTTTTTATTATTCATTTATTTTTTAATTAAAAATACATCATTTAAGTCAATATACATTTCTTTCTCTAACAATTCAAATTTATTACTATCATCTATTAGCTCAATAGGCTCTATTAATTCTATCTCTTTTCTGTCTAATGATATTTGTTGTAGAGCAAGAGCTAGAAGAGGCTCATTTACATCACCTAGAATTCCTAAATTTCCAGTGTTCTCATCAATCACTAAATCAGGATTTAAGCCATTTATATAGTCTGTATTTCCTATTGAATTTAATGTTTTTAAAACTAGAGGTTGTAAAGCATACGTATGGTTTGGATTGGCATCCTCAAAGCTAAAATTCTCAGCATCATATAGGGTAACAGAAGCTTGATATTTTCCATATGTATTAGTTCCTATATGCACCACATCAATATAAGGATCTAGGCAATTTATTACTAGTTCACTAGCTGATGCAGAACTTTGACTGGCTAAAATAAAAACTCTATTTAAATTTAAGCTATTGCTGTTTCCAACAAATCGATTGATTAAAAATTCAGGATCATTAGCTGCATAATAGGATTGGATTTCATCATTCCATTGCTCTGTACTAATTATTTCTCCAGAAAATTGACCTGTAATCAAGCTAGAGAGTAGGATAGAAGAATTTACTGAGCCACCTGGGTTATATCTTAAGTCTAAAATTAAATCAGTAATGTTATTTGACTTAAAATTTGAAAAAATACTAATTAAGTCATCATCATAGTCTCCAACAAATCGATTATACATTAAATAACCAATAGTTTGATTTTGATGCTCTATTATTGAAGAAATATGAATAGGATTTTTTTCAAAAGATAATTTTGATAATTCAATAGATATGTCATTTGAAATTACCTGATCATCTGATATGTCTGAAGTATTTTGGTCAAGATAATTAGCAAAATTAACAACATAGTTGTCATTAGACAAAAGGTCTGAATAGTTATTAATTGTTAGCAGAGTATTGTTAATACCGTTAAAAACATCTCCTCGTTTAATATTATTTTCATCTGCATTAGAGTTTGGATGAACATATCTTACATATCCATATACATCATTGTTACTTCCAGGAACATATCTTAATCCGTATTCCATACCATTGCTATTTGATATCCCATTAAAGTACTGCTGAAGAGCTATATAATCATCCACAATAAAACTAAATTTATCTATTGTTTCTCTTTGATAAATTAAGCTCTCAAAAATAGTTTCAGGACTATCAAATAAGTTTAAATAATCGGCATATTCTTCAGAAGAAGAAAATCTATTATTTGCTAGATCGTTTATGTTTTGTTTGTATAGATAACTGGCGTTCATTCCTTTCCATACAAAGTCATTTATTTCACTTGCAAAGACACCATTGTCATCATTATCTTCAAAACAACTATTAAATGTTATTGAAATAATGAATAAGAAAAACAGATAGTATACGGGCTTTTTATTTAAGATATACATATGGTAATAACTTATATGCCAGTGTAATTTTCTGGCGTTATCTTTCTTAATTCTATTTTAATATTTTCTTTAACATCTAATTTATCTATAAAATCATGAATTACTTCTTTTGTTATATTAGAATTAACTCTAGTTAAAGATTTTAAGGCTTCATATGGGTTTGGATAATTCTCTCTTCTTAGAATAGTCTGAATAGCTTCTGCAACCACTGCCCAGTTATTATTTAAATCATCTGAAATTTTATTCTTGTTTACTATCAATTTGTTAAACCCTTTAATTGTAGATTTGAAAGCAATTAAGGTATGTGCAAAAGGAACGCCTATGTTTCTTAAGACTGTGCTGTCAGTAAGATCTCTTTGAAGTCTTGATATAGGAAGTTTTGATGATAAATGTTCAAAATTTGCATTAGCTATTCCTAGATTTCCTTCACTATTCTCAAAATCAATTGGATTTACCTTATGTGGCATTGCAGAGCTTCCTATTTCACCTTTTTTTATTTTTTGTTTAAAATAATCCATAGAAATGTACATCCA
>PACY01000023.1 GCA_002700405.1 Flavobacteriaceae bacterium
ATATTGATAAAAAATCATCTATTCTATAGGGTTTAACCTCTTCTTTAAAATGATGGATTTTATTTTCATGTATAATAGAAATACTTTTAACTAGCATATTGTCTTCTAGATACCTCTTAATTATAAATTCTGTGTTATTGATAATTTTTTCTTCATTTTCTACCAAGTTATTTAACACATAATTAATATTTAAAAAATCTATCACAGCCAGACCGTTTGTTTTTAGATTAGATTTAATACTTTTAATAACACTTAAATTATCGGTATCTTTTTTGTAATATCCAAAACTTGTAAATAAATTAAGAATAAGATCAAATTTTTGACTGAGTGGATATCTCATGTCATGAATTATGTAGTTTAAGTTATTAGATTCATTCTTTTTAGCCTCTGCAATATTTTCTTTTGATATGTCAATTCCAGTTACTTTATATCCTAATGTGCTTAAATATTGACTATGTCTACCTCTTCCACAAGCTAAATCAAGCACATTAGAGTCTTTTCTAATGTCCAGCTCCTTAATTAAATTATTCATAAAGAATGTTGCTTCAGAATAATCTCTTTCTTTATATAATTGATGATAGAAAGGTGAGTTAAACCAATCTATATACCATTCTGATTTGTTCTTTGTCATTAATTAAGAAGATTACTCTTCAAAAATAAAGTATTTTTGATTTCAAATAAAAATTATTTATGGATGAAAATTTCAAAATGGTGGCTAAAACGTTTTATGGTTTTGAAGATGTATTATCAAAAGAGCTTTTAAAATTAGGTGCACAGAAAATTGAAAAAGGGTCTAGAAGTGTTAGTTTTTATGGAGACAAGGGGTTTTTATATAAAGCTAACTTAAGCTTAAGAACAGCTATTAAGATTTTAAAACCAATAATCTCATTTAAATTTAAAGATCAAGATGATTTTTACAATAAGATATATAAAATTGAATGGGAAAAATATTTAGACAAAGGAGGTAGCTTTCTAGTGAATTCTATTGTATTTCATTCTGAAATGTTTAATCACTCTCAATATGTTTCACAAAAAACTAAAGACGCTGTTGTAGATCGATTTAGAGATGTTTTTAAAAAGAGACCAGATGTTGATCTAAAACACCCTGATCTTAGAATTAATATTCATATTAATAGGAATTCTTGTAATGTGTCATTAGATAGTTCTGGCGAATCATTACATAAAAGAGGTTACAAGGCTTTTGGAACAGTAGCTCCAATTAATGAAGTTTTGGCAGCAGGTATAGTATTGATGTCTGGATGGAAGGCAGATTCAGATTTTTTAGACCCTATGTGCGGAGGAGGCACAATTCTTATTGAAGCAGCAATGATCGCTTGTAATATAGCTCCAAATTTAAATAGAAATGAATTTGCTTTTGAAAAATGGAAAGACTGGGATGAAGATTTATTTGATCTAATTGAAAAATCAGTTTTAAATAAAATTGTAAAATTTGATCACAAAATTATAGGTTATGATATTTCTGGCGGTGTTATTAAGAAAGCAAAAGAAAATATTAAAAATGCAGAATTAGAAATAGATATAAGTGTGGAAAAAACGGACTTTTTTACCACATCTAAGGAAGAAGATTCTAGACTTCATATTTTGTTTAACCCACCATACGATAAAAGAATCTCCTATGATATTAAACAAATGTATACCAGCATTGGAGATACTCTGAAAAACAATTACACAAACTCTAATGCTTGGTTAATAACAAGTAATATTGAAGCTTTAAAACATATAGCTCTTCATCCATCAAAAAAGATTAAATTATATAATTCTAATTTAGAAGCTAGGCTTGTTAATTATGAAATATATAAAGGCTCTAAAAAAGAAAAAAAATCCTAGAGAATTATTTTTTTATAATTGGAACAAGGTAGGATATCGAATAGCTAAATCCAGACCCTAAGCTAGAGCTGTCATAAGTTCGATTAAATCCTGGGATATAGATATTATCAATGTTATTTTTGGTTTTATCAGAAATAAGATTCTTTAGCTGTATGTTAAAACCTAGGAATAGATTATTTAAAACTTGAGTTTTTATTCCAACAATGAATTCCATCCATAATGCATTAAGGTTGTCACTTACAATAGGATTAGAATAAGTGGCCTGTCCCCAAGGTTGATTGTTAACATCATATATTGTATAGCTATTAATTGTTTGAGAAAAATTTGAAAAGCCAATTCTAAACCCGCTATAAATTAAATTATCCATCCCCAACCAGTTAGTATACATATTATAGTCTCCGCCAGCTTTTAAATAATTTCCTTTAGCTTCAGTGTTTAGATAATCATTAGATATGATTTTTTTTTCAGTTCCAATTTCAGCAGAAATATAGATGTTTTTTAATATTCTTAAATCAGCACTTACTTCAAAGCCTTCATAATCATCATTAAAAGCTGAGTTTAAAAGTTTGCTTAAATCAACCCCAGCTCTTAAGCCAAATTTGTTTTTTATACTTATAGAGTCAGCTTCTGTCTGAGAAAATGAATTTATAAAGAAATTAAAAGCCAGTATTATACTAATGTAATATTTTAACATGTGATTGATTTTCATTAGTTACTGTTGAGTTAATAATTTCATACCCAGTGATCCATCCTGTAATTGGTGGGTCAGCCATCAGATCATAATTTAACAGTGTTGTGATAGAGTAGTTGGCAATAAAGCCACAAGCTCTAGAAATAAATACATCATTTATTTCATAATCTATATATATATGATTCGAATCTCCAAACATTACATCATTTTCAACCGAATAGTTTTTAATAAATTTAAAATTTGACACTCCTATATCGTTTCTTAATGGAATTGCAATTGAATCAGTAGTTATCCCACTTATATCTTCAATTAATACTAATTCATTATCTCTTACAGCATAAACAGCTAACGATTCTACATTTTTTCTTTCCTGAGTATTATCAATATCATAGAAAGTAATTACTAGTCTGGGGGTTGTTTGAGTTGATTCAGGACAAATATCATCCTTTTCACAGCCAGTAAGAAAAATTATAGAGACAATTAAAATTAATCTATACATTCTTTATTATTTTTTCCAAAAGTACAACATTTTCAACATGATAGGTTTGAGGGAACATATCAATAGATTGAGAGTAGATTGCTTTATATGATTTGCTTAACAATTCAAGGTCTCTAGCTTGAGTTGCACTATTGCAGCTCACATACACAATTTTTTTAGGGCAAATAGCTAGAAGTTTATCAACTACCTTCTTGTGCATTCCTGATCTTGGAGGATCAACAATTATCGTATCAGGAGCTCCATTCTCTTCTAAAAAATCATTATTTAAAACTTTCCGTATTTCCCCACAGAAAAAAACTACATTTTTTATTGAATTCAGTCTTTTATTTTCTTCTGCTGCTTTAACAGCATCGTTAACACATTCAATTCCAATAACTTTTTTTGCATGTTCAGAGATGAATATTGAGATTGTGCCTATCCCAGAATATAGGTCATATATAATCTCGTTAGATTTGATATCAGCAAACTTCTTAACAATCTTATATAGTTCTTTTGTTTGATCTGAATTTGTTTGATAAAAAGACTTGGCATTTATCTTAAACTTTAAATTGCCAATTTTTTCATATATATGATCATTCCCGTAATAGCATACCACTTTTTGATCATATAATGTGTCATTAGCTTTTTTATTCACCACATATAATAATGAGTTAATATTAGGAAATTCATTGAGAATGCTATTTAAGAATTCTTCCATTAACTTAGGTTTATTATAAAACTGAATTAAAACCATAATCTCGCCAGTTGAAGATGTTCTTATCATCATTGATCTTAAATCTCCATTAGTTGTCTTGTAGTCAAAGAAGGAAAGTCCTAGAGTTTTTGTAGATTCTTTTATAAAATTTCTTATCCTATTAGATGGGTTTTTTTGTAACCAACACTTATCAATATCCACTACTTTATTCCACATACCAGGTACATGAAATCCTAGCGCATCTTTGTCTGTATAGACATCCTTTGATTGAATCTCTTTAGTTGTTAACCACTTCGAGTTACTAAAGGAAAATTCTAATTTATTTCTATAAAAAAATTCTTTTCTAGATTTCTTAATTGGTAGAATTTTATTAGGTTTTATGTTTCCTATTCTATATAGATTGCTTTGAACTTCCTTTTGCTTATAATCCAGTTGTTTGTCATATTTCATGTTTTGCCAACTACACCCACCACATATTTGGAAATGACTGCATTTTGGATCGACTCTAAAAACAGATTCTTTAATTATTGAAATAACTTTTCCTTCATAATACGATTTACGTCTTTTTTTAACCTGTACATCTACTATGTCTCCAGGAACAGCTTCTTTCATAAAGATAATTCTTCCATCAGGTGCCTTAGCGACGCTTTTGCCTTTTGCTCCAGCATCTGTTACTTTAATCTGTGAGAATATTTTTGGTAGTTTTTTACTTCTCATTTGTACTTGATTTTCAAAAAAGTTAAATAATTTATTGAATGAAATTCGTTAATTTGCGCTAATTTAAAACTATAATTTATATAATGAATAAATTAAGCTCCCAAAACATTATTGATTTAGAATATAAATTTGGTGCACACAACTATCATCCATTACCTGTAGTTCTAAAAGAAGGTGAGGGTGTATTTGTATGGGATGTTGAGGGAAAAAAGTATTTTGATTTTCTGTCTGCTTATTCAGCTGTTAATCAAGGGCATTGTCATCCTAAGATTATTAATGCTTTAATTGAACAATCAAAAAAATTGACATTAACTTCAAGGGCTTTTCACAACAATATCTTGTGGAAATATGAAGAATATATCACCAATTTATTTGGCTATGATAAAGTTTTACCCATGAATACTGGTGTTGAAGGCGGGGAGACAGCGGTTAAATTAGCAAGAAAATGGGCATATGATGTAAAGAAGGTGCCTGTAAACAAGGCTAAAATAATTTTTGTTGAAGGTAATTTTTGGGGTAGAACCTTGGCAGCTATCTCATCCTCAACTGATTCTTCTAGTACAAATGGTTTTGGGCCATTTATGCCTGGTTATGAGATTATTCCATACAATAATATTCCTGCACTTGAAGATGCGTTAAAAGACCCAAATGTAGCTGCTTTTATGGTAGAGCCTATTCAAGGAGAAGCAGGTGTTATAGTGCCAGATGAAGATTATTTACTTAAAGCTTATAATACATGTAAAAAATCTAATGTTTTATTCATTGCTGATGAGGTTCAGACAGGTATTGGAAGAACTGGCAAAATGTTATGTTGTGATCATTATGGTTTTAAACCAGACATTCTTATTCTTGGCAAGGCACTCTCTGGGGGAGTCTTTCCTGTTTCTGCAATACTTTCATCTAATGAGATAATGCTTACAATTAAGCCTGGAGAGCATGGTTCTACTTTTGGAGGAAATCCACTAGCTTGTGAGGTTGCAATAGCTGCATTAGAGGTTATGGTAGACGAAAATATGATTGATAATGCTGAAAGGTTGGGGGAGGTTTTTAGAGAAGAAATCAACAACTTTATTAAAACCTCTACAATTGCCAAGCTTGTTAGAGGAAAAGGCTTGTTGAATGCAATTGTAATTAATGATGATGAAGATGGTGATACTGCTTGGAATATTTGCATGTCAATGGCAGATAAAGGTTTGCTTGCAAAACCTACACATGGAAATATAATTAGATTTGCACCACCGTTGATTATTAATGATGAGCAATTAAGAGAGTGTGTAAAAATTATTACAACTACTCTTAAAGAGTTCGATAAATAACTTTTATTTACTAAAACACATATTTTATTATGAAAACTTACAACTACACAAAATTCTTAACTATATTTTTTACTCTAATCTTATTTAGCTTTACTTCATATTCACAAGAAACAGATGAAAAGGTTGAAGATGCTAAAGAAGAAAAAGGTGAAAAATCTGATAAGAAAAAAAAGGAAAAAACTTATTCTGACATTGTTAATGACAAAACCGTAACTGATGCTGGTTTATTTGATGTTCACAAACTAGAGGATAAATACTACTATGAAATAAACGACAGTCTATTAGGTAGGGATATGTTAATGGTTACAAGAATAGTTAATATGTCTAAAGAAATTCCTTTATACCAACACAAAATGAGCGAGCAAGTTTTAAGTTGGCAAAAGTTTGATAATCACATCTTGTTAAAAGAAATTTCATATTCAAATTACGCTTCTGATTCATTACCAATAAAGGAGGCAGTTTTAAATTCTAATTTTGAACCTATAGTTGCTAGTTTTAAAATTGAAGTTGAAAATAAAGATAAAAACTCTGTAATCATTGATGTTACAGATCTCTACAAAAAGGATATAAAATCATTTGGCTATCCACAATCAAGACGAAAGAGAAATAAAATAACAGGTTTAGATACTAAGCTGTCATTTGTAGAATCTATTAGAAGTTTCCCTATAAATGTTGAGGTTAAGCATATAAAGACATATAAGTCCTCTGAGGCAAAAAATGGCCAGATTTCCATGCTTTTAAATAATTCAATGGTTTTATTGTCAAAAGTCCCAATGAAAAGAAGGTATTTTGATCAAAGAGTAGGGTGGTTTACAACTAGTCAAACAGACTATGGAATTGATAATCAAGAAGCAGAAACTGTAAAATATTTAGATAGGTGGAGATTAGAAGTTAAGGATGAAGATATTGAAAAATTTAAAAAAGGGGAATTGGTTGAGCCAAAAAAACCAATAGTATATTATATTGATAGAGCAACTCCAAAAAAGTGGGGAAAATATATTAAACAAGGAATCGAAGATTGGCAAGCAGCATTTGAGGTCGCTGGTTTTAAAAATGCTATTCTAGCAAAAGACCCTCCTACTAAAGAAGAAGACCCTGATTGGAGCCCTGAAGATATTAGACACTCAGTCGTTAGATATTTAGCTTCACCTAGTCTTAATGCTAATGGTCCTCATGTAAGTGATCCTAGATCTGGTGAGATAATTGAATCAGATATAAATTGGTATCATAATATTATGAGATTACTTAGAAACTGGTATTTTGTGCAAACTTCAGCAGTAGATCCGGAGGCTAGAGAAATTGAATTTAAAAATGAATTAATGGGTGAATTAATAAGGTTTGTCAGTGCGCATGAGGTTGGGCATACACTTGGTTTACCTCATAATATGGGTAGTAGCAGTGCATTTCCAGTTGACTCTTTAAGATCAGTAACTTTTACCCAAAAATATGGAACTGCACCATCTATTATGGATTATGCTAGATTTAATTATATAGCTCAACCTGGAGATGAAGGAGTTGCATTAACACCATCTCATTGGGAAAGTCCTAATGTTGGAGTATACGATAAATTTTCTGTTATGTGGGGCTACAAACCAATTCTTGATGTTTCTGAGGAGGAAGAAAAGGATATATTAAAGAAATGGATTATTGATAAGGAAGATGATATGATGTATAGGTTTGGGCCAAGCGGCGGCATTGATCCTAGTTCTCAAACTGAAGATTTAGGGGATGATGCTATTAAAGCTAGCGAATATGGAATAAAAAATCTTAAGAGAATTATTCCAAAGCTTATGGAATGGACAACTGAAGATGGTGAAACATACGATGAATTAGAATATATGTATGGGCAAGTATTAGGTCAATTTAGAAGATATATGGGGCATGTTGCAACTAATATTGGAGGTGTTTATCAATATTATAAAACATCTGATCAAAAAGGCGCAGTATACACTCATGTAGATAAAAATTATCAAAAAGCCTGTATAGCTTTTTTAAATCAGCATTTATTTAAAACTCCTTATTGGATGATTGATAAAGATATTTTAGATAAAATTGAATATGCAGGAACTACAAATAGAATTAGGTCGATGCAGTCAAGCTATCTGAATAGGGTTCTTGATTTTGGAAGAATGGGAAGAATAATCGAAAATGAAGCTTTAAATGGCTCAAACTCTTATTCATTAACTGAAATGATGAGTGATTTAAATGATGGGGTATGGTCAGAGTTAAAAAATAATAAATCTATAGATGTCTATAGGAGGAACTTGCAAAAAAGCTATATTTCAAGGTTAGGGTATATTATGAAAAATAAACAATCCTCAATACCATCTGGATGGGGTGATTATATTACAGCAGTTAAGGTAGATGTATCTGACATTAGATCAGTTACAATGGGTGTTCTTGTAGATCTAAAGAAGGATTTAAAAAGAGGTGTTAAGAGGTATTCTGATAAATCAATTAAGAGTCATTTGAGTTATTGTATAGCAATGATTGATGATGCTATGAAGATGGAAGAAATTATAAAAAATGATTAAATTATTTTACTTATATTAACTAAACATTTATTAGTGATTAAAGTTATACACCTATATAAGATATTTTATAGATTATACTAACTAATTTTTATGAACACATTTTCTAACACTTCCTATCAATGTTATTTTGATAATGCAGCAACCACAAGAGTAAGAGATGAGGTTGCTGATAAAATGGTTGATGTGCTAAAAAATAATTATGGAAACCCTTCATCTACACATAGTTACGGAAGGCCTTCTAAATCTTTAATTGAACTATCTAGAAAAGAAATTGCATCACATTTAAATGTAAGTTCTTCTGAAATTATATTTACTTCTGGAGGCACTGAAGCTGATAATTTAATTCTTAGAAGTGCGGCTAGGGATTTGAATATAAAACACTTTATTTCATCTAAAATTGAACATCATGCTGTAACACATACATTAGATGAGTTAGAAAAGGATTATAACGTGAAAGTCTCATTTGTTAAACTTGAGAAGAATGGTGATATTGACTATGATAATCTTAATGAGTTGTTATCCAAATCCAAAGATAGATGTATGGTTAGCTTAATGCATGTTAACAATGAAATTGGAAATATGCTTGATTTAAAAAAAGTCTCAAAAATATGCAATAAGTATGAGGCATTATTTCATAGCGATACAGTTCAGTCTGTAGGACATTATAAGATGGATCTTTCAAAAATTAAAATTGATTTTATTGTAGCTAGCGCACATAAATTTCATGGACCAAAGGGTGTTGGATTTGCATATATAAACAAGTCTTGCAATTTAAGACCTTTAATCTTTGGAGGAATGCAGGAGAGAGGTTATAGGGCAGGAACAGAAAGTGTTCATAATATTGTAGGAATGTCAGAGGCCTTAAATATTTCTATGGAGAAACTAGATGAAGAATATAAGTATATATCTGACCTAAAAAAATATTTTATTAAAAAACTAAAAACTTCTATTAAAAATTTGAAATTTAATGGATGTTCAGGAGATATTAAAGAATCGACCTATACTCTTTTAAACATACAATTTCCTTTGGAAAAATCTAAAGCTGAAATGTTTTTATTTAAACTAGATTTATTAGGAATAGCATGCTCTAAAGGTAGTGCATGTCAGAGCGGAAGTGATGCAGGTTCACATGTGTTAAATGAAGTTTTAGACAAGGACGGACTAAATAAGGTGTCTACAAGGTTTTCATTAAGTATATACAACACAAAAGAAGAGATTGATAGAGCTGTCAATGAAATAGTTAAACTACTAGATTAAAATTTAAATTCTAAGTTAAGATTAAATATTCTAGGAGTAAGATAGTTTGGTATTGAGAATTGTCTTTTAGAGTAAACATCTCTAACCCAAGTATTAGTAATTGAGTTTTGAACATTAAACATATTAAATATTTCTAGCCCAATAGTAAGTTCATCAAACAAACTTTTAAATCCATTCTTGTATTTTTTTTCATTTCCAACTATTATATATGAAATCCCTAAATCTGCTCTTTTGTAATCAGGAAGTCTATTTAAATAATTATATGGATTAGAATAACTTGGCGATCCACCTGGAACACCTGTATTATATATAAGATTTAGATACATTTTTAAATCGGGAATATTTGGAACATAATCTTGGAAAAGTATTCCAAATTTTAGCCTTTGATCTGTTGGCCTAGCTATATATCCTTGTTTGTTTATATTTTCTTCAGTTTTTAGGTATCCTAGACTAAACCATGATTCAGTTCCTGGAACAAACTCACCATTTAGTCTTAAATCTAACCCATATGCATAGGCTTTCGCATTATTTTCTGCAGAATATCTTATCCTTACATTATCAATTGTGTAAGTATTAACATCATCCATTTTTTTATAATATAATTCAGATAATAATTTAAAAGGTCTGTTCCATATTTTTAAAGAATAATCATTAGATAAAACAAAATGAATAGATTTTTGAGCTTTTACATCATAATTAACATTACCATCAAATCCTCTTAATTCTCTATAAAATGGAGGCTGGTAATAAATTCCTGTACTTAGCCTAAATAACATATCTTTTTCCCAGTTTGGTTTTATTGCAAATTGTACTCTAGGGCTAATAACAGTTTTTAGTTTATTTTCATTTATTTTCCATCCATGCATTCTTAACCCTGCATTATAATAGAATTCACCTGAACTATTATTTAAAATCTTACTCCATTGAAGGTATGACTGAAGTCTTTTAATTTTTGTGCTGTTAGTTGATCTTATATCGCTAAATGGAAGAATTGGCCCTTGGTTTGATTCATAAGGTTGCTGACTTATTGAATTAATGAACGGAGGATCTATTGAAAATCCAGCAGAATCTATTATCTCCCACTCAATGATTCTGTCATCAATATTTTCTGACGAATATTTAACAGAGAACTCAAGATTATTATTATCAATTTTATAATATAGCTTGTTTTCAATATTAAAAATTAATGCATCTAAGCTATTTCTAGCATGGTTTAATTGAGCTCCAATACCTTCACTAAACTCTACTTCTCCTAAATTCTCATCTCCAATACTACTATTAACCTCACCTAAATTATATTGAGCTAGAATATCAAAATACTCTTTTTCTACAGTGTTAAATGTAGATGCAATCACTTTTAAGATTAAATTCTTTCTTAAGTTAATTTTGGTTGTTAGTGATGAAAAAAATGTTTTATACTTGTCTTTCTCTTGTCCATCATAATAAACTATTAATGCAGTAGGATCTTCTAGTGTGCCAAAATTCGTTTGTCTTGTTTTAGGTTTGTAATTATAATTGTTAACTGAAATATTTGATAAAAAACTTAACTCAATCTTATCTGAAACTGTGTAAGTAAAAAGATTTTGAAAATCAATAAAACTAGGCTTATAATTAGTCTTAGTTTCTCTAGACTGAACTAAAAGGCTGTTATCTCTATATCTAAAACCTAGAATATTAGTGATTTTAGAATTATTAGATATCAGGTCAGATGAAATCCTACTCCCTAATAAATTTAAGTTACTTGATAATTTATTTTTTACTGGTTTTCTATACTTAATATCTAATACAGAAGACATCTTATCTCCATACTTAGATTGAAATCCACCTGAAGAAAATTTTACAGATTTTATCAGATCAGTATTAACAAAACTTAAACCTTCTTGTTGTCCAGACCTAACTAAAAAAGGTCTATAAACTTCTACATCATTTACATAAACAAGGTTTTCATCAAAATTTCCTCCTCTAACTGAGTACTGCGTGCTAAGTTCATTTGATATATTTACCCCAGGAAGAGTTTTTAATAAATTTTCAATACCTGGTTGAGCTCCTCTTATTTTTCTTATAACTTCAGGATTAATATTTGAAACACCACTAAAATTATCTCGAGATCTAGAATTAAGAACTATTGTAGCAATCTGCTCAATACTCTCATTCATTATAGGATTAAACTCAAAAACTTCATCTTCATTTAAATTAAATTTTAGACTAATTTTTTTATAACTAATATGGGTAAAATCAATACTAACATCTTGATTTGAAGGTACACTTATAGAATAAAAGCCATTAGAATTTGTTGTAGTTCCAGATAAATTTGAAATAACATTTATATTTTCAATTGGATTATTACTGTTATCTAATATCACCCCCATTACTTCAGCATTTTGTGCAAATGACTGAATTAATGAAAATAATGATAAGACTAATATTGTTAATTTACTTTTATTCAATTTTAATTAGATTTTCGATAAAAAACAGTCTTGTATTGAGATATGTTCCCTACATTATCTATAACTTCTATGTATAAGTTATTTTTAGCCTCTTTTATGACATTATCATCAAAATCATAAACTAACACCCCTTTTTTTGTATTTAGTTCAAAGAGAATCCATTTATCATTTATCCAGCCATTGTATTTTCTGATTCCAGATTCATTATCCTTAATCTGTATTTTAAGAGTAGTAGAATTAGATATCCAATCATTTTGTTTAAATCCAATTGGAGATATATAAGGGCTTATTGTATCTAATCCGATCATATAATTTCCCAAAGATTTAGTGGATGATTTCTTACTATTTAATAGATCTATTGTATATGAGTAATTCACTATTTTATTATTTTCAGACAATTTTCCTACAAACAACCTGTCTTTTATTGAATCATTATAACGATCTATATTAAAAGAAATTGTAATTGGTTTAAGCAGAGGAATAGTGTCTTTATCAATAGAAAGAGTATCGTTTTTAAAAGATATATCAAGGGATATGTCTTTATAGAATGTCCCCTTAGGAATAGAAACTTTAGCATCAATAAAATCAAATTCATACTCTTTTTTAGTCTCTATAAGATTAAATTTATTAAGTTTTTTATTTAGATTAAAATCCAAATTATTAGCCAAACTATCACCAGTAATTGGAACTGTTAATATACTTGTATTTCTGTTTGCATCAGTTAAATGTATTTCATAGCTATATGACTCTCCGTGATTGACTGATATATACCCATTATTTATCTTAGTTTTATAAAATTTTAAAGGATTATAATCTTCTATATATAGTTTTTGTATTCTTTTTCTGTTGTTTTTAAAGAAAGCGTAGTCAATAAATGTATTTATATGTTTAGTCTCATTAAATGATATAGAATCAAATGATATAGATAATATATTATTGCCGTTNAGATATGTAGATATTTTAGAAACACCATTTTTATTGTTTGCTAAATCATGCTTNTCAAANGCAANTATTCCAAAACCTATTTTTCCTACATCCTTTATTGTGTCAGCAAGATATGTAGTATTGGAAATCTTTTTTATTTTATGTTGACTTTGAATATCATATGATTTTTTTTTATAGAATAATTCGCTAACAAAAGGAGGGGTGTTGTCTTTAATGGAAATGTGTGAATTTAGTAAAGGATTGACAGGGATTTGATTAGAGTCTCTTAATTCAAAATGTAAATGTGGACCTGTTGTCCCTCCAGTATTACCACTGAACGCGATTATCTCATTTTTTAATATTTTAATTTCATTCTCTTTTGGAAAAAACTCAATTTCATAAGATTTTTTTTTGTACTGTTTAGATTTCACAATTTTTTCAATTTTAGGTGAGAATTTTTTTAAGTGGGCATATACTGAGCTTGTGCCATCAGGATGTAATATATATAATGCTTTGCCGTAGCCACCGTGACTTATTTTGATTCTACTTACGTGTCCATTGTCATATGAATAGACATTTAATCCTTCAACACCCTTTGTTTTAATGTCTATTCCTGAATGAAAATGATTAGATCTTAACTCTCCATAAGTTCCAGATAAATTAATTGCTATGTCTAATGGCATAACATCTCGATTTTCTGATTTATTTTGAGATAAAATAATATTGCTTGTAATCAGTAAAATGAAAAATACTATTCTCATAAAAAAAGTTTTATAAATATCATTTTTTTTGATGAAATAAATTAATTTTTTTAAAAAAATTGAAAATAATAATTATCTACATTAACTTTGTTTGTATAGCATTAATTTAGTTTAAATTGAATAATTTAGAATCTTTATCAAGTGAAATTCAAGAAAAAGTTGGCAAAGCTTTAGCTAAGATCAGCAGATTAGCGGATCAAAATGAGGATTTAGAAAAAAAATTAAATGTAGCTATTGCCAAAAATTTAGATAATGAGGAAATAATTGAGTCGATGAAGGAGAAATATAAGGCTCTTAAAATTGCAAGTGCTATTACTGGTAGTGATAGCAAAAGCATTGAGGAAACAAAAATTGAAATCAATTCATTAATAAGAGAAGTAGATTACTGTATTTCTCAATTATCAGATTAAATATATGTCTGAAAAATTAAAAATTAAACTTTCTATTGCCAATAGAGTCTATCCATTGACAATACATCCTTCTCAAGAAGAAGGTCTAAGAAAAGCTGCTCAAGAAATTAATAAAATGATAAAAGAATTTGAAGCAAATTACTCTGTTAGAGATAAGCAAGATGTTTTAGCGATGTGTGCTCTACAAATTGCTTCAAAGAAAACTCAGAAGACTATTGATGAAAATAATTTAAATAAATCATTAGAAGATAGACTTCGTCATTTAAATGAATTATTAAAAGAAGTATAATTTATTTATGTACTTTTAAGATAGAAAACTACCTGCACTAGTTTTTTAATAAACTCAACGCTAATAAATTAAAAAGGGTGAGTTTAAGTTGTTAAATCGTGCTGAAATTTTTCAGATTTTTGATCAGCTTTGTAGCCCTAAACCTGTTAAAAAGGAGTTTATAATAAAATGCTTGTGTAGGTTTTTTTTGTACATATCGGATTAGATATGTCTAACCAGTACTTGATCTAGGATGAAATTTGTTAATAGCAGTGATTAGCATTTTATTATCAACATGCATATATATTTCTGTAGTAGTTATACTTTGATGACCTAGTAATTGCTGAATTGTTTTAAGGTCAGCACCATTTTCTAATAAATGAGTAGCAAATGAATGCCTAAAAGTATGAGGAGAAATACTTTTTTTTATATTAGACAGCTTGGCTAGTATTTTTACAATAGTAAAAATCATTGCTCTTGAAAGAGCATTACCTCTTCTATTTAAAAACACTATGTCTCTAAATTTTTCGCTAATCTTTATTGTTTTTCTTGAATTAGTAATATAGGTCTTAATAGCCTTTTTGGTTAGAGTACTTATAGGAACTAACCTTTGTTTATTTCCCTTACCAGTAACTTTAATAAAACCTTCGCTAAAAAACAGGTCTGAAAGTTTAAGTGAAATTAACTCACTAACTCTTAGTCCACACCCATAAAGTGTTTCAATAATAGCTACATTCCTGTCATGTTCATTAGATTTTGAGTCTATCATTGATATTAGCTTATCTATTTCTTTAATTGTTAACGTGTCAGGAAGTTTTCTTGAAATTCTTGGTGATTCAATTAAGGATAAAGGGTTGTTAGTAATATACTTTTCAAAAATGAGATATTCAAAGAAACTTCTAAGGCCTGATATTATTCTGGACTGTGAGCTAGAGCTGATAGAGTTAGATATTGAATAAATAAATTCTTTTACTAAATCTGATGAAACTTTTAATGGGCTTATAGATTTATTCTTATTTAAAATAAAATTAGATAGTTTTATAATATCACTTTCATAACTACTAATAGAGTTATTTGACAATCCTCTTTCTATTTTTAAATAATTTTTAAAATTATTTATTGCTGTTTCCCATTTCATTCCATTAGTTTATGGGGAAAATTTAATTAAAGATGTATAACTTCGTCGTATGCGTCAGCTACTGCTTCCATTATTGCTTCACTCATAGTAGGATGAGGATGTATTGTTTTTAATACTTCTTGCCCTGTAGTTTCAAGTTTTCTTCCTAGAACAGCTTCTGCTATCATATCTGTTACTCCAGCTCCAATCATATGGCAACCTAACCATTCACCATATTTTGAGTCAAATATAACCTTAACAAACCCATCTTTTTTTCCAGAGGCACTAGCTTTTCCAGAAGCAGAAAAAGGAAATTTCCCAATTTTTATATCAAACCCTTTATCTATAGCTTGTTTTTCAGTCAAACCAACACTAGATATTTCTGGAGAACAATATGTGCATCCTGGAATGTTCCCATAGTCAATTGGGGTGACATCATGTCCTGAAATCTTCTCTACACATAAGATTCCTTCAGCTGAAGCAACATGTGCAAGAGCAGGTCCTGGAACAATATCGCCAATAGCATAATATCCAGGAATATTAGTTTGATAGTAAGAATCTACGAGTACTTTATCTTTATCTATAGCAATACCTACATCCTCTAACCCAATATTTTCAATATTAGACTTTATCCCAGTTGCCGATAATAAAATATCCGCAGATATGACCTCATCACCTTTTTTAGTTTTAATAGTTGCTTTCACACCTTTTCCTTTAGTGTCTATTGATGTTACTTCTGTAGATGTTAAAACTTTAATGCCTTTCTTTTTAAATGATTTTTCTAATTCTTTTGAAATTTCGTAATCCTCTAAAGGAACTAGATTAGGCAGGTACTCTACTATGGTAACTTCCGTGCCTAAGCTATTATAGAAGTATGCAAACTCCACTCCAATTGCACCTGAACCAACTACAATTATCTTTTTTGGTTGTTTGGATAAGCTCATAGCTTCTCTATATCCAATAACTTTTTTTCCATCCTGAGGTATTGAAGTTAGTATTCTTGACCTAGCACCAGTAGCTATAATAATATTGTCTGCTTGATACTCTATTCCATCTACATCAACAATTTTTCCAGGTTTAATTTTCCCATAACCATTTATCACATCTATCTTATTTTTCTTCATAAGAAATTTAACACCTTTACTCATGCCATCAGCAACGTTTCGGCTTCTTGAAATAATTGCATTAAAATCACTAGAAATTCCTTTTGTAGAAAAACCATAATCATCGGCATGATTTAAATATTCAAAAACTTCTGCAGATTTTAATAATGCCTTTGTAGGTATACAGCCCCAATTTAGGCAAATCCCACCAAGACTTTCTTTTTCAACTAAAGCAGTTTTAAAACCTAGCTGTGATGCTCTAATAGCAGTTACATATCCTCCTGGACCACTACCGATAATTATTATATCATATTTTGTCATTTCGTTTAATCTTTTTTATTATTTAGATTTCTTATTAAAATCAAGACTTACTGAATTAACACAGTATCTTTTTCCTGTTTCAGTTGGACCATCATCAAATATATGTCCCAGATGCCCATTACAGTTTGCACATATAATTTCTACTCTATATCTGCTTAAAGAATAATCATCTACATATTTTATAGCTCCCTTTATAGCTTTATCAAAACTTGGCCAACCACAATCAGATTTAAATTTTTGATCACTTGTAAACAAAGGAGTTTTACAGCCATTACAATTATATACACCATTTTCAAAATGCGTATTATACTCCCCTGTATGAGGGTATTCAGTCCCTTTTTCAATTAATACCCTATACTCTTCATCATTTAGTATTTTTTTCCATTCTTCAGGTGTTTTATTGCTCATATCATTTTGTTTTATTTTTTGGGTAGTATTTGCAATCTTTTCTTGCGAGAAAACACTATTAGAATAACAGAGAAATAAGATTACTAACACCCATGGATTTTTCATATAAATAACAATTTAATTGGCTATAATATAAAATATATTCTTATCTTTTTAACCTATTAATTAAACTATACTAAGNCTTCTNCAAAAGTATCTTAATTATATGAAAAAATACAAAAAAGGAAGTAAAAAGTTATTAAATGCTTGGGCTATATATGATTGGGCTAATTCAGTATATCCACTTGTAATTTCTACAGCAATTTTTCCGATATACTATGGAATCATTACTGATGACTATATAAGCTTTCTTGGCTATTCGTTTAAGAATACTGCACTTATTAGTTATGTGACTGCATTTGCATTTGTGATTTTAGTTTTTCTTTCACCACTATTATCTGGCATTGCTGATTATACAGGAGGAAAAAAGTTCTTTATGAAAGTTTTTTGCTATTCTGGATCTGCTGCATGTATCTTATTATATTGGTTTGAAATAGACAATTTAAGCTTGAGTCTTCTCTATTATTTTATTGCATTAATAGGGTTTTGGGCAAGTCTAGTTTTCTATAATTCTTATTTNCCTGAAATAGCTTACNCAGAACAACANGANAAAATAAGTGCAAAAGGATATGCAATGGGTTANGTCGGTAGTGTTATCCTTCTGTTAGTTAACCTTATAATGATTAATTTTCCAGAGTATTTTGGGATTTCTGATTCAAATGGGGTAGTAGCTGAAATAAAAGCAATGAAATTATCCTTTATAATGGTTGGTATCTGGTGGTTTTTATTTAGTCAATACAGTTTTTACTATTTACCCGGAAGAAAATACTATAATNCACAAAAATCATTAGANAATTCNTNAATCAANAAGAAAAGTATTATTTTNTCNGGTTTTCATGAANTAAAGACAGTATGGGATGAGTTAAAAAACAATNNANTNCTAAAAACATTTTTACTAGCNTTNTTTATNTATAGNATAGCTCTNCAAACCGTAATTTTAGTAGCAACTTATTTTGGTGAAGCTGAAATTAGTTGGAGTGAAGGAGAGAAAACNTTTGGACTTATTCTTAGNATATTACTTATTCAGCTAGTAGCAATGTTTGGNGCATTNCTTAGTGCTAAANTATCTGANAAAATAGGNAATNTAAAAACNCTTATAATATTAAATATTATATGGGCNTTTATCTGTATTTTTGGNTATTATGTAGAATCTTCAACTGAGTTTTATATTGCTGCTGNTTTAGTTGGNTTAGTAATGGGNGGNATTCAAGCATTGTCTAGATCNACATTTTCTAAATTTATCCCNAACACTACAAANAANACATCNTATTTTAGTTTTTATGATGTTTCACAGAAANTAAGTATNGTGATNGGNATGACTCTTTTTGCCACTATAGACCAGATTACAGGAAGNATGAGAAATTCAATATTNTTATTTNTAGTNTTCTTTGTTNTAGGNGCGNTAATNCTTATCAAATTAAATAAAAAGATAGAACAATAATCTATTGGCATAAAAATTGAACAATATATACTGAAAAAAATATTTTANTNAGNCATTAACAGATNTNNNTATTNACNAATAAAGTAAAACNTAAATAATATGTCGCAAGAAAATATATTTAATATTGACAATTTGTCAGNTCAGGATATTGATGAAAATTCGGANTTNATTCCTTTAATGACNACTGAGGATGAAAAAGAAATAATTAAAGAGAATTTGCCTAAAACATTACCAATACTTTCATTAAGAAACACTGTTNTGTTTCCTGGNGTTGTTATTCCAATTACAGCTAGNAGAGATAAATCTATACAATTAATNAAGGATGCAAATAATTTTAACAAGNTGGTGGGNGTTGTAGCTCAAAAAAACGAAAAAGTTGAAGATCCTAAACCAAATCAAATATACAAAGTAGGCACGGTAGCAAAAATACTTAAAGTCCTTCAAATGCCTGATGGTAATACAACAGTTATAATTCAAGGTAAAAANAGATTTGAAATAGATAGGATAATCTCAGANAAACCATATATAACAGCAAACATTAAAGATNTTTCAGAAGTNAANCCNGGAGNTGATAATTCAGANTTTAAAGAAATAGTNNNNTCAATTAAGNAGCTTTCNTTAGATATAATAAAACGAAACCCNAATATTCCNTCAGAAGCATCTTTTGCTATAAAAAATATAGAAAGNAANTCATTCTTNATCAATTTTGTTTCATCNAACATGAACTTNCCTGTTTCNGATAAACAGAAATTATTAGAGATGAATGACTTNAANNAAAGAGCATTGGATACTTTAAAATTCATGAATATTGAATTCAAAAAACTTGAGATAAGAAANGACATACAATCAAAAGTTCAAACAGATCTGAGTCAACAACAACGGGAATTTTTTCTTCATCAACAAATGAAAACNATTCAAGAAGAATTAGGTGGTGTTAGTCATGATAGTGAGATTGATGATATGAAAAAAAGAGCATTAAAGAAAAAATGGGAGGATAATATTAGGCANCATTTTGAAAAGGAGATTGCTAAATTACAAAGAATGAATCCTCAAGTTGCAGAATACTCAGTTCAAAGAAACTATTTAGACTTACTTTTAGATTTACCTTGGAATAGCTACAGTNAAGATAAATTTGATNTAATTAAGGCTAGAAAAATACTTGATAGAGANCATTTTGGACTAGATGATGTAAAAAAGAGAATTATAGAGTACTTGGCGGTGCTGAAAATAAGAAATGACATGAAATCGCCTATTTTATGTCTTCATGGACCTCCTGGAGTTGGAAAAACATCATTAGGAAAATCAATTGCAGAAGCAATTGGAAGAAAATATGTAAGAATTTCTTTAGGCGGATTAAGAGATGAGGCAGAAATAAGAGGACATAGAAAGACATATATTGGAGCTATGCCTGGAAGAATAATTCAAAACATTAAAAAAGCAGATAAATCAAACCCTGTTTTTGTTCTAGATGAGATAGATAAAATAGCTAATTCAAATATAGGAGATCCATCTTCGGCAATGTTAGAAGTATTAGATCCAGAGCANAACAAGGAGTTTTATGATAATTACNTAGAATTAGGTTATGATTTATCAAAGGTTATGTTTATTGCAACATCCAATAATCTTTCTTCGATCCAGCCTGCATTATTAGATAGAATGGAAGTAATTAATGTTAGTGGATATACAACAGAAGAAAANATACAAATAGGAAAAAAGTTTCTATTANCGAAACAATTAAATGAACATGGGTTAAAAAGAAAAGATCTTAAAATTACAAATGCTGTTATGGAAAAAATANCAGAAGGTTATACAAGAGAATCAGGNGTAAGGGGGTTAGAAAAACAAATAGCNAAATTAGTCAGNAATTGTGCTAAAAATATAGCAACAAACATAAAGTATAATCCAANCTTATCANTTGAAGAGATGAATAANATTCTTGGAAATCCTAAGCTTGAGAGAGNTAAATATGAAAACAATGATATTGCNGGAGTTGTAACNGGNNTAGCTTGGACAAGTGTTGGCGGAGATATACTATTNATTGANTCTATACTTTCAAAAGGAAAGGGAAAGCTNTCAATTACTGGGAATTTAGGAAAAGTNATGAGTGANTCNGCTAAAATTGCACTNGANTATATTAAGTCCAATGCGAATAAATTCGGNTTNTCGTCAGATATGTTTGNGAACTANAATGTACATATTCATGTTCCAGAAGGGGCTACACCTAAAGATGGACCAAGNGCAGGAATAGCGATGTTAACTTCNTTAGTTTCACTNTATACTCAAAAGAAGATTAANTCAAAAATAGCAATGACAGGTGAAATTACTTTAAGAGGAAAAGTNCTNCCAGTNGGAGGAATAAAAGAAAAGATTCTTGCTGCAAAAAGAGCAAAAATTAAGGAGATTATTCTTTCAAAACAAAATGAAAGGGATGTTAATGAAATTAAAAATGAGTATTTAAAAGGATTGAAATTCCATTATGTTAGTGAAATGAGCGATGTCATTGACATAGCACTAACAAATCAAAAGGTTAAAAACTATAAAACATTACAATAATCAATTATAAATAGAGTTTAGTCATATAATTATCTATTCTTAATTAAGATGAAGAATACTTTATTAATTATAATACTATTTACAACCATCCCAGTGTTTTCACAAATAGCTGGTGAATCTACATANCAATTTCTTAATATATCTTCTTCTCCAAGACAGTTAGCTTTAGGAGGNAAAANAATAACAAATTTTGACTACGATGTTAGTCAAGCCNTGTATAATCCAGCAGTAATAAATTCTGATATGGATAATAATTTANCGATAAACTTCTTTAATTATTTTGCTGATATTACTTATGGAAGCGCTGCATANGCATATACATTGGATAATAGAGGNAATACTCTTCATTTTGGTGTTTCATATATTAATTATGGAGATTTTGAAGGNTATAATGAAATTGGNGANCCTACAAATAATTTTACAGGNAATGAGACTGCAATATCAGTTGGGTATGCTAATAAATTTAATGAATTACCTATATATTATGGNATTAATATAAANTTGATAACATCAAAANTTGAACAATANAACTCTATAGGNATTGGNAGNGATATNGGATTCTATTATAAAAATGATGATTTAATGCTTGATGTAGCATTAGTNTTTAGAAATATTGGNGGTCAAATAAANTCATTTGATAATATAAATGAGAAGTTACCATTTGAAGTTGACTTNGGNTTNTCTCAATTAGTAGAAAATGCACCAATAAAATGGCATGTTACATTTGAAAACATACATAAATGGCCAATTGGATTATCTAATCCTTCAAGATTGATAATTGATCTGGATGGCAATATAACCGAAGAGGAGGTGAGTTTTATGAATGATTTTCTAAGGCATGTTATCGTTGGAGCAGAATTGTTTCCTGAAAGTACATTTAATTTACGTTTAGGCTATAGTTTTAGAAGAGCAGAAGAATTAAGAATCGTAGATCAAAAGAATTTTTCAGGATTATCATTTGGATTTGGAATTAAATTTAACAAACTTCGTTTTAATTATAGTCATGCAAGATATTCTAGCGCATCAAANGTTAGTTTNCTTGGTCTACAAATTGATTTAAATTGATGAAAAAANTTATTATTGCTATAGATGGTTATGCNTCAACTGGTAAAANNAGCTTNGCAAAACAATTNTCATTGCATCTNAACTACGTTTATGTTAANTCTGGATCAATGTACAGGGCAATTACTTTTTTTGCNTTAAAAAATGGNCTAACTCCANTAAATAAAGAAAATATAGATTGCTTAATAAANTTGTTGCCANAAATTAAATTAGATTATAGAATAAATGATTTAAATGGATTTTCAGAGATATATTTAAATAATAAAAATATTGAAGCGGAAACAAAAACTCTTGAAGTTTCTGAATACGTAAGTTTAATAGCAGAAATATCTGAAATAAGAAAGTTTGTAGTTAAGATTCAAAAATCTTTTCAAAATAGAAATGGTTTAGTTATGGATGGCAGAGATATTGGCTCAGTAGTTTTTCCTAATGCAGATTTGAAACTCTTTTTAAAAGCATCTGAACAAGTTAGAGCTAAAAGAAGGTATGATGAATTAATCGATGAAGGCTATAAGGTAGAATACAAAGATATTCTTGCGAATATTATAAATAGAGACTCAAAGGATACAAAAAGGAAGGATTCACCATTAATTATAGCAAAAGACGCGGTAGTAATAGACAATTCAGAATTAAGTATTAATGATCAGTTAGATGTTATTATTAAACTAATAGATTCTAAGTTCTAATTTTAAAATCATCAAATTAGGCTATTCAATTTAATATTATTAAATTCGCATTCCTTTTGGTAATAATTCGACAAGACAAAGGGGAATATAAAGAATATATTAACTTCTTCTGAAAATAAATTTTACTTAATTCTGTCGATAGATTTTCAGAATACAAATTTTTAGTTATGACTACGAAAGATATAAAAACTGAAGAAATTGCTTCAGAAAAGGATAAAGAAATAAATCCTAAAAAAGCTTCAAAGGAATCAAAACCTAAAAAATCTACTAAAAAGAAAGAAGCTAAATCTAGTACAAAATCTAAACCGGAAGAATCTAAAGTAGTATCTGAATCTTCTCCAGATAATAAAAAAGAAAAATCACCTGATAAATTTCTTAAGGAATTTGACTGGCATAATTATGAAGAAGGAATTGAAAAAGTTGATGAAAAAAAACTTAAAGATTTTGACAAACTAGTTAAAGAAAATTTTGTAGAAACTTTAACAAATGAAGTTGTTGAGGGTACTGTTGCACATATCTCTGAGAGAGATGCAATAATAGACATAAATGCTAAATCTGAAGGAGTAATATCTTTAAATGAATTTAGGTATAATCCAAACTTAGCTATTGGCGATAAAGTTGAGGTATTAATTGATATTAGGGAAGACGCATCAGGTCAGTTAATATTATCACATAGAAAAGCAAGAGTTATCCAAGCATGGGATAGGGTAAATGCAGCACATGATACAGGAGAAGTTGTTAATGGCTTTGTCAAATGTCGTACTAAAGGCGGAATGATTGTTGATGTATTTGGAATTGAGGCTTTTTTACCTGGATCTCAAATTGATGTTAAACCTATTAGAGATTATGATCAGTTTGTTAATAAAACTATGGAGTTTAAAGTAGTTAAGATAAATCATGAATTCAAGAATGTTGTGGTTTCTCATAAGGCATTGATTGAAGCAGATATAGAGCTACAGAAAAAGGAAATAATTAAACAATTAGAAAAAGGACAAGTTCTAGAAGGTTCTGTTAAAAATATTACTACATATGGTGTGTTTATGGATCTTGGTGGAGTTGACGGATTAGTACATATTACAGATCTTTCTTGGTCAAGGATTAATCATCCTAACGAGATTGTTGAATTAGATCAAAAACTTAAGGTAGTAATTCTTGATTTTGATGAAGATAAGTCTAGAATACAATTAGGACTTAAGCAATTAAGTAAACATCCATGGGAAGCATTAGGTGAAGATTTAAAAATTGGAGATGTAGTTAAAGGCAAAGTAGTTGTTATTGCAGATTATGGTGCCTTTATTGAAATAGCAGAAGGCGTTGAAGGACTAATT
>PACY01000024.1 GCA_002700405.1 Flavobacteriaceae bacterium
GAATCTCCTAAATTTAGATCCTCTCCTACTCCCATAATAATATTTGCGCCATACCCAGCTTGTTCTTGAATATGATCATTAATATCGCCTATTTCATCAATTGTAATTTCCTGATCTCCAGAAACAATAAGTAGTAATACATTCTTAGCTCCTGTTATTTTATTATCATTTAATAATGGAGAGTCTAAAGCTTTTCTTATGGCTTCCTCTGCTCTTCCATCTCCACTAGAAGCAGCTGCTCCCATTATTGCTGTACCGCTATTACTTAGAACTGTATTTGCATCTTTTAAATCTATATTTTGAGTATAATGATGAGTAATAACTTCTGCGATACCTTTTGCTGCGGTTGAAAGAACTTCATCAGCTTTAGAAAATCCAGCTTTAAAACCTAAGTTACCATATACTTCTCTTAATTTATTATTATTGATTATAATTAAAGAGTCTACATGTTCTCTTAAATTTTCTATTCCTTTTTGTGCTTGTTCATTTCTAATCTTTCCTTCAAAACTAAATGGAGTTGTTACAATTCCGACAGTTAAAATATTCATCTCCCTTGCCATTTTTGCAATAACAGGTGCTGCACCAGTTCCTGTACCTCCACCCATACCTGCTGTTATAAACACCATCTTAGTATTTACATTTAGCATAGCTTTAATATCATCGGTACTTTCAATTGCTGATTGGGAACCCACCTCAGGATTTGCTCCTGCTCCAAGCCCTTCAGTTAAGTTTAATCCCAATTGAATTTTATTTGGCACTCCGCTATTGTTTAAAGCTTGGGCATCAGTATTACAAATCACAAAATCTACACCTTTAATTCCTTGGTTGAACATGTAATTTATTGCATTGCTTCCACCTCCACCAATTCCTATTGCTTTAATTACATTCGATTGATTTTTTGGCAAATCAAACGTTATTCCTAAATCCAAATTATCTTCCATTTTTATTGTTTATTTAGTTTAAATTATTCTGCGTTATCTAAAAACTCTGTTAGTTTATCTTTAAATGATTCAAGTATCGTAGGTCTGTCTTTCCTTACTACTGACTCTTGTTCTGGTTGGTCCTCTTCTTGATCTGAATTTTCATTATCAGTTTCTTTAACCTCCACTTTTTCACTAATATCTTTGTCAAATCTTTTTAATCCATCCAATACAAGCCCTACAGCTGTTGCATAAAGAGGAATCGTCACCTCTTTATCTGTATCCCCTGCAAGATGTTCATTTGGATATCCTACTCTAGTATCCATTCCTGTTATATATTCTACTAATTGCTTAAGGTGTTTTAGCTGACTTCCTCCACCGGTTAAAACAATTCCAGCTATTAATTTCTTTTTTTGCTCCTCATGACCATAATTTTTTATTTCCAAGTATACCTGTTCTATTATTTCAACAGTTCTTGCATGAATTATCTTTGATAAGTTTTTTAAGGTAATCTCTTTTGGATCTCTTCCCCTAAGACCTGGAATTGATACTATTTCATTCTCTTTATTTTCTCCAGGCCAGGCAGAACCAAATTTTATTTTTAATAGTTCAGCTTGTTTTTCAATTATAGAACAACCTTCTTTAATATCATCGGTTATTACATTACCTCCAAAAGGAATTACAGCAGTATGTCTTATAATTCCATCTTTAAATACAGCTAAATCAGTAGTCCCTCCACCAATATCAATTAATGCAACACCTGCTTCCTTTTCTTCAAAGCTTAACACAGCATTTGCTGAGGCTAATGGTTCTAATGTTATTCCTTCTAAGTCTAGTCCAGCACTCTTAACACATCTGCCAATATTTCTAATGGATGAAACCTGACCAACAACTACGTGAAAATTTGCCTCTAACCTACCTCCATACATACCAACAGGTTCTTTAATTTCAGCTTGGCCATCAACCTTAAATTCCTGAGGTAATACATGAATGATTTCCTCTCCTGGAAGCATTACTAATTTATGAACCTGATTAATCAGAAGATCTATATCATCTTCATTAATCACTAATTCAGAATTAGTTCTTGTGATATAGTCACTATGCTGTAAACTTCTAATATGTTGTCCAGCTATTCCAACGGTAACTGATTCAATTTTACAATCGGCAGATAATTCTGCTTCATTAACTGCCTGCTGAATTGATTGAATTGTTTGAGTTATATTATTAACTACACCTCTGTGAACCCCCAAACTTTTAGACTTTCCTACACCTAAGATCTGAACTTTTCCAAATTCGTTTCTTTTTCCAATCATTGCAACAATCTTTGTAGTTCCAATGTCTAAACCTATCGATATTTTGTTCTCTTCCATATTTTATTTATTTGAACACACAACTTGATTTTCAAATTGTAAATTAATTTTACTGTAATTATTTAAGGTTTCATTATTAATTGACCTATGATAAAAAGCTTTAAAATTTTTAATCTTTCTATCAATATTTTTGTTTTCTCCTAACTCTATATCAAATTCATAACCTCTAAAGTTTAGAGTGATATAATTCTTATCTATAAAATTGACTCTAGAAATATGCTTCCTTAGGAAATCATCATTATATACTAGATCACAGATTTCATATATTCTATCATAAGAAATGGATTCTGAATAGTTAAAAATTACAGGAACATTTGATGAATGAATTTTAGAGGTTGTCATAATTTTAGATTCATCATCAATGTAAAAAGAGGTGTTATCAGAAATTATTCTACCAATTGGATTTCTCTGCTGAACTGCTATAATCAAATCACCCTCAATAGATATATAGGCCTCTGAATTCTTTATAAAACCATTAGAATTGACTAAAGATTCTATAGTATTTATATCAATTGATTTTTTATCTGAAAAATTAGTTGGCAGTAAATTTAATATTGAATCCTTAGTTATAAATAATTTATTAGTTGATTCAAAATCAATAATAATATCATTAATATTTCTTTTAGCATTAATTGAATTTGTGCTATAAAATAGCCCTCCAATTAATACCAGAACTAATGTTAAAATTATTTTACTCCAATTAATTCGCATATTGTAAACTATTTTTAATATTCATGCATTGATCAGCAATATCACCTGCCCCAAGAGTAATATTAATTTTTATGTTCTGTTTTAAAATTTCTGTTGCCAAATCAGATTTATCAATTAGTTTTTTTATAGGACTACTAATTTTATTTATTAACCATAATGAGTTAATCCCATCTATTGGATCCTCTCTGGCAGGATATATATCTAATAATAGTACTGCATCAAATTTTGATAGGCTATTGGCAAATTCTTCACCAAAATCTCTTGTTCTAGTAAATAAATGAGGCTGAAAAGCAACTAAAATATGCTGATCTGGATAAATTTCTTTAAGCGCGTTAAAAACAGAATCTATTTCTTTTGGGTGATGAGCGTAATCATCTATATAGATTCTATCTTTGTTTTTCAAATGGTAGGTAAACCTGCGTTTAACCCCTTTAAAATTTAATAAAGCTGATTTTATTAAATCAATATTGCAACCCAATTTAATTGCAATTACAAATGCTGCTAAAGCATTCATTAAATTATGTCTTCCAGGAATAGAGAAAATCAAATTATTGTAAATTGAGTCAGGAGTTCTTATGTCAAAAAGATAATTTCCATCATCAATTCTAATGTTCTCTATATAGTAATCTGAATTAGAACTAAATCCATATTTTGGATAATCAAAGCTTAAACTTTCTTGAACAATTAAAAATCCATTTTCTTGCATATTGTTAATGAATGAAATAAAACCTTTTTCAAGTCCACTAAAATCATTGTAAATGTCTAAATGATCTGGATCAACAGAAGTAATGCATGCATAATTAGGATTTAAATTTAAAAATGATCTATCATATTCATCAGCCTCTACCAAAAATAACTGGTTACCATTATATAAAAAGTTTGAATTATAATTTTCAGAAATACCTCCGATAAAAGATGTAGCTGATATATTTGAAGAATTTAATAAATGAGCTAATATAGAGGTGGTAGTGGTCTTTCCATGTGTGCCTGCAATTGCAATACATTTTCCTTTATTAACTACTAATCCAAGAAGCTCTGCTCTTTTAATGCAGTGATAATTATTTTTTCTAAATTCAGTTAATAAGTTATTTGAATTAGGAATAGCTGGAGTAAATACAATTAATGTATTCTCTTTATTTAATAATTTATCTTCTACTTCATCAAATGAATCATTAAACAAAATTTCTATTTCAAGTTTCTGAAGTCTATTAGTATTTTCTGAAATATCTCTGTCGTATCCGCTTACATATTTTTTTTCATTAACAAAATATTCAGCCAACGAGCTCATACCCATTCCTCCAATTCCGATAAAAAACATATTGTCTATATTATCTAAATTCATTTATTTATTAATTTTTCTATCTCATTAACAATATCTCTAGTAGCATTCTCAAAAGCNAAACTCTTAATNTTTTTTGATAATTTATTTTGTAAATCNCTTGAAGAATTTAANTCCATAATCATTTTCTTNAATTTTGTTTCTAAATNNTCCTCTTGNATTAATATTGCTGCATTCTTATCAACTAATGATTTTGCATTCATTGTCTGATGATCCTCAGCAACATTAGGAGAAGGAATAAAAATTACAGGCTTTCCAACAACGCATAATTCTGATATTGAGCCAGCACCTGCCCTAGAAACTATATAATCTGAAACAGAATAAGCTAAATCTATTCTTTCAAGAAATGAGTAAAGTTTAATGTTTTCAGATGATACTAAGTTTTTATAGTGATCATAATATATTTTTCCACATTGCCATATCACTTGAATATTAGTATACTCAAAAAAGTCAATGCAGTTAAATACCTGCTTATTGATTTCTTTAGAACCCTGACTACCACCTATAATTAAAAGAGTTTTTCGATTCATATCAAGATCATAGTATCTAATTCCTTCATCATAATTCTCATTGGCATTAGAAATATTATTCCTAATTGGGTTGCCAGTCAATTTTATTTTTGATTGTGGAAAATATTTTTCTAGATTACTATAGGAAACGCAAATTTTATTTACTCTGCTTGATAATACTCTGTTAGTAATTCCAGGAAACGAGTTTTGCTCTTGAATTAAGGTTGGTATTCTTAAGAGTGTAGCTATAAATACTATTGGACCACTGGCAAATCCTCCTGTTCCAATAACAACTTCTGGTTTAAATTTAAGTATAATCAATAGTGAATGAAATAAACTGTAAATCAGCTTAAATGGAAACAATAGATTGTTTAGACTAAATTTTCTTTTTAATCCAGCAATCCAAAGCCCTTTAATTTTATAACCATTAGCTGGAACCATTTTCATTTCCATTCTATCTCTTGCTCCAACAAACAATAAGTCTGCCTGAGAAAATCTAAATTTTAATTCATTGGCAATAGATATAGCAGGAAAAATATGTCCTCCTGTACCTCCACCAGATATTATGAATCTATTTATTCTCATTTATATTGTTTCTTTTAATATTTCTAAAGGATTATTTTCATCTATTTCATTTTCAGCAACTTCAGAGCCTATTCTAACACTTTGGATTATCCCAATTGCAAGACATGTCATCCATATAGAAGTTCCTCCACTGCTAATAAGTGGTAATGGTTGTCCAGTAACTGGGAATAATTGCACTGCTACAGCCATATTAACTAATGCTTGAAACACTATTGGTATACCCAATGCTATAGCAAGCAATGATCCAAAAACACTAGCTGATTTATTAGATATTATAATTATTCTGAATAAGAACCATAGATATAAAGACATTAATGTTAATCCTCCTATTAATCCAAATTCTTCTATTATAATTGCGAATATAAAATCAGATGATGATTGTGGCAAGAAGTTCTTTTGTACACTTTTTCCAGGGCCTAACCCCTTAATACCTCCAGTGGCAATTGCAATTTTAGCTTTTTCAATTTGGTAATTAGCCTTAGTTTCTTTTGAATCTATAAAATTTTCGATTCTACTTTTCCAAGTATCCACTCTATTAGGAAACAAATCTGGATACGCTTTAACTGACAAAATAAATATTGAAAATAAAATTACTGCTGAAGCTAGAATCCCAATTAAATATTTAATTGGATATCCTCCTAGAAAACATAGCAACATTACCATAGAAAAAAGTATCGCTGTAGTTGAAAAATTCGCAGGAAGAATCAACATAATTGTTAAAAATACAGGAATCCATAATGGAATAATTGTTTGGGAAAATGTAATTATTTTATCCTTGATTTTAGATAAATATCTAGCGACATATATTAGTATTATAATTGAAGCTAGGGTTGATGGCTGAAATCCAAAACCTAGTATGGGTATTCTGATCCATCGACTTGAATTTGTCATAGAATCTGTAATACTAGGTTGAAAAATGGTATAGGCTAACAGAACCAATATTACTGGGATCATTAATATAGATATCCCCTTAAAATACCTATATGGCACTTTATGTACCATATACATTATTAAAAAACCTAATGATAAGTGAATAAAATGCTTAAATAAATAATTAAATGTATTTCCATCTCCATAGAGATACGCCAAATTACTTGCAGCACTATACACTGGCAAAAATGAAAAACTTGCCAATAATATAAAGATTACCCAAAGTGGCTTATCACCCTTAATATTTAATAAAAATTTATTCATTATAATTTTCTAACTGATGCTTTAAATTGCCTGCCTCTATCCTCATAATCATCAAAAAGATCAAAGCTTGCACATGCTGGTGATAATAATACATTATAACCTGGTTTTGCAATCTTATATGCAGTTAACACTGCCTCCTCCATTGATGTAGTCTCTACTATATATTCAACTATATTTTCAAAATTTTCAACTAGTTTAAAATTGTTTTTGCCAAGACATATAATTGCTTTTACTCTTTTGTGAACTAACGGGAATACCTCTTCATAATTATTCCCTTTATCAATTCCTCCTACTATCCATATAGTGGGTGCTTCCATAGTATCTAAAGCATAATAAGTCGCATTAACGTTTGTTGCTTTTGAATCATTGATATAATTCACCTTATTAATTGTTAAAACATTTTCTAATCTATGTTCAACTCCTTGAAAATGTTCCAAACTTTTTCTAATAGTCTGTTTTCTTATTTTCAAAAGATGAGCAACTGTTGCAGCTGCCATAGCATTTTTTATATTGTGTTTTCCTTTTATTCCAAAGTTTTCAGTTGGCATAACTAGTTTTTTTTTATTAATTGAAATATTTATTGATTTATTTTCATAATAAACTCCTTCTTCAAATGTTCTTTCAATTGAAAAAGGAATTAATTTTGATCTGATTTTGTTTTGACTTATGTAAGCATTAATTTTTTTGTCATCTCCATCATATATTAGGTAGTCATTAGCATCTTGATTCATCACTATTCTAAACTTAGATTTCACATATTCATCATAACTACNATATCGGTCTAAATGATCTGGTGATAGATTTGTTATTACTGCTATATGAGGTTTAAATGTGGCTATTCCATCTAGCTGAAAACTGCTTANTTCTAACACCATATGNCTATGATTTTTTNAGGNAATAACAGAAGAAAAACTAGTNCCAATATTACCTCCAAGACCAACATTTAATCCNTCATCATTTAATATCTTATGNGTAANTAAGGATGTGGTTGTTTTTCCATTACTCCCCGTAANACCTATTATTTCTGAGTCTGTATGCATGGATGCAAATTCTATTTCAGAAATTACTTTTATTTCATTATTTNAAAATGANGTTGCAATTTCAGATGAATCAGGAATTCCAGGACTCTTTATAACAATATCAGGNCTCATTTTAAATGCTTTTTTATGTGAATTTTCCTCAAANTNTATATTGTGTTCTNNTAGTTGATTTCTNNNTNTNTCATTAATTTTATTNCTNTCAGAAACAAACACATTATATCCATTAGCCNGNGCCAATAATGCACATCCTATTCCACTTCTGCCTGCTCCAAGAATAATAATAGTCTTCATTTATCTNAGCTTTAGAGTTACAATTGATAGTATTGCTAGAAAAATTCCCAATATCCAAAATCTAGTTACTATTTTACTCTCATGATATCCTGACATTTGATAATGATGATGAAGTGGAGACATTTTAAAAATNCTCCTACCTTCACCGAATTTTTTTCGTGTATATTTAAAATAAAGNACCTGAATAATTACAGACAGNTTCTCTATTAGAAATATTCCGCATATTAAAGGNATNAACCATTCCTTTCTAACAGCAACAGAGATTACTGCAATTATTCCTCCAATTGTTAAACTACCCGTATCCCCCATAAAAATTTGAGCTGGATATGTNTTGTACCATAAAAATCCTACTAATGCCCCAACAAATGCCCCAATAAAAATTGTGATTTCTTCAACNCTTGGGATATACATTATGTTTAGATAATCTGAAAAAATTATATTTCCTGAAACCCAAGTAAATACGCCTAATGTTAATACTATAATNGCNGATGATCCTGCTGCTAANCCATCAATACCATCTGTTAAATTAGCNCCATTAGAAACTGCCGTTAGAATTAAAACAACAAAGAATATGAAGATTATCCAGGTATATTTCTCNAGNGNTGGATTTATCCATGTAATTAAATCTGAATAATCAAACTCATTATTTTTTAAAAATGGTATNGTTGTTCTTGTAGACTTTTCTTCAAGTCTAATTATTGATGTGTTTTCATCAGCTAACTCATAAATTTGAGTGTCAACATTTTTGTCTTTAATCGTCACATCAGGATGAAAAAANAATGTACTACCNACAATTATTCCCAATAAAACTTGACCAATTACTTTATACCTGCCTTTTAAGCCATCCTTATTNTTTTTAAATTTTTTGATATAATCATCAATAAATCCTATTGTACCCATCCATATCATTGTTAAAATAAGTAGCATGATGTATATGTTATCTANCTTAGAAAACANTAGTACAGGAATTATNGTTGCNAAAATTATTATTAAACCTCCCATNGTTGGGGTCCCAGATTTCTCCATTTGCCCCTTTAAACCAAGATCTCTAATATTCTCTCCTATTTGTTTAGACCTTAAATAATTAATTATTGACTTTCCAAAAATGGTAGATATTAATAAAGAAAGTATNATGCTAATTGAAGCNCTAAAGGATATATAAGTAAATAGTGTTGCTCCTGGAAATTGAAATTCCTTTTCTAAATATTCAAATAGATAGTACAGCATAAATTAATTCATTTTAGTTAAAAATTCTTTTACCACTTTGTAGTCATCAAACAAATGTTTTTTGTTATTAATTTCTTGATATGTTTCATGCCCTTTACCTGCTATTAATATNATATCATTAGACCTGGCTAATTGACAAGCAGTTTTTATAGCTTCTTTTCTNTTAGNAATAGATATTGTCTTGACAGCGTTCAAAGGTTTTACTCCTGATATCATCTCTTGAATTATAGTATCAGGTGATTCATTTCTAGGATTATCNCTAGTAAAAATTACTTTTGANCTTAATGAAGATGCTATATCTCCCATTAATGGTCTTTTTGATTTGTCTCTACCACCTCCNCATCCAATTATTGTAATTAAGGNCTCTTTATTTGTTTTTATNTCATTAATAGAATTGATTATATTCTTAAGAGCATCTGGGGTGTGTGCATAATCAACAATTGCAGTAATATCATTTAATTTTAAGTACTCAAATCTTCCNTTNATNCTTTTTAATGCGCTCATTAGTTGTAATGTTTCATTGAATGGCATTCCAAGAATACTTGCCGCAGAAAAAACAGCCANNAAATTATATGCATTAAACTTTCCAGATAAATTTGTCCAAAATTCACTCTCGTTAATTTTTAATAACATTCCTTCTAAAGAAGATTCTAAAATTTTAGTTTTATAATCTGCATAAGTTTTTAGTCCATAAGTANATACTTTAGANTTTGTNTTTTGAANCATATACATTCCATTCTTATCATCTTTATTTATAAGAGAAAAAGCATTAGATGGAAGGTTNTCAAAAAATTCTTTCTTCACGTTTCTATATACTTCAAAACTTGTATGATAATCTAAATGATCATGTGTTAAGTTTGAAAANATTCCTCCAGCAAATTGCANTCCNCTTATTCTCTTCTGTTCAATNCCATGTGAGCTAACCTCCATAAANCAATACTTTANTCCTTGNTCAACCATTTGNTTCAACAATATGTTTATNGTTAAAGAATCNGGNGTGGTTTGANTAGACTCAATTTCTTTGTCATCTATATAATTTATAACTGTGGAAATTAAACCTNTNTTTAACCCAGCNNTTTTANATAGATTGTATAACAAGGTTGCAATGGTAGTTTTTCCATTAGTACCAGTTATTCCAATTAATTTTAGCTTAGTTGATGGGTCGGAAAAATAATTAGAAGAAATAATTCCTATTGCTTGCCTTGTTGATTCCACTTCAACATATAAAATACCTTCCTGTATTTTAGCTGGTAAAACTTCGCAAACAATACAAATTGCTCCTTTTTTTATTGCAGAAGAAATATATTTATGTCCATCAACATTGACTCCATCAATAGCAATATATAAGTCTTTTTCCTTTACTTTTCTTGAATCAGAAGCTATATTTTCTATTAAGGTTGAAGTATCTCCTATAACCTTATTAATTTTTACTTTGTATAATATTTCTCTTACTTCCTTCAACTTAATCTTAGTATTACTTTTTGATTTCTTTTAATTTTCTTACCCTTTTTTATTGATTGATTAATTTTTTTTCCCTTTCCCTGAATTATAACTTTCATTCCAAAATTTTCTAATAATGATATGGCATCCATTAGTTCCATTTTTGATAAATCTGGCATAATTGAATTATTAAGGCTTGTATAATAATCNACACTAATAGGCTTATCATCAATTTTTGAANTNANATCAAATAATAGATCCTGTTGCTCAATCATTGGGGTTTCTGAATATATTTTTTGGGCAATTTTTTTAAAAACTGGAGCAGCAACTACATTTCCATAATAACCTTTTGTTTTATTTGGTTTATGAATAACTACTATACATGAATATTTGGGATTATCTGCTGGAAAATATCCNGCAAAAGAAGAAATGTACAGATTAGGGCTTTTCCAATATTCTGTTTGNCATGTTCCNGTCTTTCCTGCCATAGAAAANTTCTTGTCATAAATATTATGNGCCGTNCCATGGTTTTTCTCCACAACATTTAACATCATTTGTTTTACTTTACTAACAGTCTGTTCACTACATATTGANGGGTTAAGAATTTCTGTATNAAAGGATTCAATNACATTNTCNAAGGANGTNACTNTTTTTAAAAATTTNGGTTTAACCATTTTACCATNGTTAGCAATGGCNTTGTAAAAAGTAAGTGTTTGNAAAGGAGTTAATGANANTCCATATCCAAANGCCATCCATGGTAGNTCTAAACCATCCCAGTTTTTTTTATCTGATGGATGTGTAAATTTTGGTTTACCCTCTCCAATTAAAGCTAAATCTAACTGATTGTTTAANCCCATNCTAAAGATTCTATCTATNAATTTTTCTGGGGATTTTTCATATCCATTGTTAATAATTTGCACCAGACCAGTGTTTGAAGAGACTTCAAATGCCCTAGCAGCAGAAATTTTACCATATCCACCCTTTTTTGAATCTCTTACTTTTCTGCCATAAAAACTCAATTCTCCATTTCTGGTATCTATAACATCACTTGTNTCTACTACCTTGTCTTCTAATGCTGCAACCATNGCCATCAACTTAAAAGTTGATCCTGGTTCATGAGATTCACCTATGGCATAGTTTAGTTTTTCATAATATTTTCCTTCTGAAGTTCTNCCTAAATTAGATATTGCTCTAATCTCTCCTGTTTTTGTCTCCATCACTATAACACTNCCATGATCAGCTTCATANTACTCTAGTTGTTCAAGCAAAGCAAAATGAGCTACATCTTGAATTTCAATATTTATTGTAGTATATATATCATACCCATCTCTTGGTTCCTTTTGATTGAAATCTTCAACTGGCCTCCACTGGCCTTTACCAATTTTTTGAGAAAGTCTAGTGCCATTTTCACCTTTTAAATATTTTGGNCCAAAGGCTCCGTCAATTCCAGGNCTNGTTACATTTCCAAAATCATCATATCTTTCATATCCAACTGTTCTCTGAGCGATACCTCCAATAGGATAGTCTCTTTTTGTGTATTGCTCAGTAATTATACCTCCTTTAAAACTACCTAACTTAAATAGNGGAAANCTTTTAATTTTCATGTATTCTGAATATCCNAGATTTCTAGCTATTAATAAATACCTATTCTTATTTACTCGAGCATTTGTAAGTGATTTGATATAANATTNAGCAGTTTTATTAAAATGATTACCNAACTGTTTNCTTAAGTCTTCAATGAATTTGTTGAAATTTTTATCGCTTGGAGCTAANGCNTCAAATCTGATATCATACTTGGGNACCGAGGTAGCNAGAAGTCTCCCATTTTCAGAATATATATTTCCTCTNTTGGCAGGGATTTCTAAGTTTTTAAATACCCTATTTTCAGATAATTCTCTATAATAATCTCCATTAGTAAATTGTATATTAATTAATTTAAATATTATTAAAGACGCAAAAACCAGCATAAAAAAGCTAACTATATAGAGTCTAGTAATAATATTTTTTTTAATTTCTGACATTTACTACAATCTTAGTAGGGGGGGTTTTAGAAGAAACAATACCTTTTTCATTTAATTTTATTAGAATAGAAGACTCCATTTGATACTGCATTAAATTGGATCTAGTATCTACAAATTCTGACCTAAGGGATTTAATCTCTTCATTTAATTTTGAAATATTATGAACTTTTTTATCTACTGCATGAGAGCTAGAGATCATTACTATTGAAAGGACTAGAAAGATGATAATAAAAGACCAGTTTCCAGATGAATTCTCATTAATCAAGAAATTACCTTTTATAATATTTATTAATCTATCCTTCATTTTTAAGTTCTTTCTGCAATTCTGAGTTTTGCACTTCTAGCTCTGATATTTCTATCTATTTCTATTTGACTAGGGNTAATTAATTTGCCNATAATTTTATAAGGCAAAGAATAATTACCATAGAAATCTTTTTCAATTTCACCTTCAAATTTTCCAGTTTTAAAAAATCTTTTTACAATTCTATCTTCAAGGGAATGATATGAGATAAGACTTATTCTACCTCCNGTTTTTAGCAATTCAACTGACTGAAGTAAAAGTGCCTTAATTACATCTAACTCTTTATTTACTTCAATTCTAACAGACTGATATATTCTAGATAAAATTTTGTTTATATGTCTAGCTGGAATTATTGGTGTTATTATTTCGTTAAGTTGGGCTGTAGTTTTAATTTCTTTATTTTCTCTACTATTAATTATAGCTCTGGTAATTTTTCTTGAATTCGTTAAATCTCCATAGTTTTTAAATATTTTTATTAAATCATCAGTGCTGTATTTATTTATAATCTTATAGGCAGTTAAAGAATTCTTCACATCCATCCTCATATCTAAATCTGCATCAAACCTATAGGAAAATCCACGCTCTGGCTGATCAATCTGATAAGATGAAACCCCAAAATCAGCTAGTATGCCATCTATTTTTGAAATATTATTAAGCTTTAAGAATTTCTTTAAAAACATGAAATTTTCATTTATAAATAACAATCTATCATCATGGATTAAATTAACTTCTGAATCAAAATCTTGGTCAAATACTATTAATCTTCCTTTTTCTCCTAACCTAGAAAGTATTTCTCTACTATGCCCTCCACCTCCATAGGTTACATCTACATAAACACCATCCTTCTTAATTTTTAATCCATCAACAGCTTCAGTCAACAGTACAGGAGTATGGTATTTATTAACTATCATCATCCTGACCCATTACTTCTTCTGCCAAACCTGCAAAATCATCAGTTGCATTAGCAATAGCTCCTTCATAAGCTGTCTTATCCCATACTTCAATTATATCAACAGAAGATGATACAACTACCTCTTTGCTAACACCTGCAAAATCAATTAAATCCCTAGGAACTAACAATCTCCCTGAAGAATCTAATTCAATAAATTTTACCCCAGCGGTAAATCGCCTTATAAAATCGTTGTTTTTCCTTTTGAATCTATTGAGTGAATTAACTTTTGTAATTAATTGTTCCCATTGGGAAATAGGGTATAATTCTAAACATGGCTGAAAAACTGCCCTCTTTAAAACAAAGCCCTTTTTGATAACTCCTGAAAGCTGTTTCTTTAAAGCAACAGGTATTAAAATTCTTCCTTTTACATCAATTGTACACTCGTATGTTCCTATTAGATAATTCAAGATTAAAACGTCATTTTGGATTGACTCAAATTTACTAAAAATATTACCACATTTTACCACATTTTACCACATTGTTAATAAAAATCTATTAAACGCATATTTATCAGATTAAAAACAAATAAAATTGTACGTAAGTAATTGATAATTAATCTGTTATAATATGGGTATTAATAATTAACAAAATCATCAACAACATATGTTAATTACAGTTAAAATGAGAGATTTTTAAATAAATTGGTTAGTTTTGCAAAGTATTTTAACCACCTCTTATGAACTTCACGCTAAAACAAGAAGGTAAATTCAAATTTATTGAAGAGGGAAAGGGAGCGCCTATTATTCTACTTCATGGGCTAATGGGCGGACTTAGTAATTTCCATCATTTTATTAATTTTTTCAAAGATAAAGGCTATAAAGTCCTAATGCCTTCTCTGCCAATTTATGACTCTCCAATAATGGACAGTTCAGTTAAAAGATTAGCTGAATTCTTAAATGAATTTATAAAACTAAAAGAATTGAAGAATTTTGTAATTATTGGAAATTCTTTAGGCGGGCATGTAGGCCTTTATTATACCAAACTATTTAATAAAGCAAAAGGGCTAATTCTAACAGGAAGCTCAGGACTTTATGAAAGTGCAATGGGCAGTGGCTATACTAAAAGGGGGGACTATAATGTGATAAAGAAAAAAGTTCAAGAAGTATTTTATAACCCAAAAGTTGCTACTAAAATATTAGTAGATGAAATTTATGAAACAGTAAATGACAGGAATAAATTAATTAAAATTATAGCATATGCTAAAAGTGCAATTAGGCATAATATGGCAAAAGATTTACCAAAAATAAAAATTCCCATATGCTTGATTTGGGGAAAAGACGATATTGTAACCCCACCTGATGTTGCTAATGAATTTGATAAATTGCTTCCAAATTCAGATTTATATTGGATTGATAAATGCGGCCATGCACCAATGATGGAGCATCCTAATGTATTTAATGAAACCGTAGTAAAATGGTTTTCAAAAAGAAATCTAAATATAGCTAGTTAAATGCAAATTAAATCAGCAAAATTTTATTTAAGCAGTCATAAAGTAAAAGATTGTCCTAAATCTATATTGCCTGAATATGCATTTATTGGGCGAAGCAATGTTGGAAAATCCTCGTTAATTAATATGATTACCAATCAGAGAAAATTGGCTAAAACATCTTCTACCCCAGGAAAAACACAACTAATAAATCATTTTTTAATTAACGGCTCATGGTTTTTAGTTGATCTACCAGGATATGGTTATGCAAAAACATCAAAATCAAATAAAAAAAAGTTTCAGAAAAGTATTACGGATTATTTTAATCAAAGAAATCAATTAGTATCTGCCTTTATTCTAGTTGACATAAGACATGCTGCACTTGAAATTGATTTAGATTTTATGATATGGTTAGTTACAAATAACATTTCATTTTCAATAATCTTTACTAAAGCAGACAAACTAACTGAAAAAGAAATTGAAAATAAAATTAAAGACTATAAGCAAAAGCTTGAAAAAGATTGGGAAATATTGCCTAAAATTTTTATTTCTTCAAGCAAAAAACATTTAGGGAAAGAAGCTGTCCTTTCTTATATCCAAGAAATAAATACATCCATTATTCAATAACAAAATCTAAAACTTTTCCAGTAAAGGTTTCGCTATTTTTCAATCCAAGTAAAGCAGAAATTGTAGGAGCAATATCTGCAATATGAGTTCTGGTTTTTGTGTCTCCCTTTTTTATTCCTTTTCCATAAAATATTAAAGGAACATGCGTATCATAATCATATCCAGAACCATGTGTTGTTCCTTTATCCCCATAAATAATAGTATTTGGTTGCAAAACAAAAACAACATCACCACTTCTATCAGGATGATAACCATTTTTAATCAACTGCTGGTATGGAGATAATTTTGACGAAGACATTATTTCATCCAAAGAATAAGCGGAACGAATAAAATCATAGGTCTTTAGCTGCTCTATTAAGACATCTTTAAATTCATCAATCTCTATANGATCTACTTCATTATAATTAATATATAGCNGATTGTTTTGTACATCTTCTATAGGATTATTTTTAAATTTATTCTTGAATTTTTCTTGAATAAATTTTCCAAAATCTCTTCGAAATTTTCCTTCATTTACAGCCAAGGCTTTTTGACCAATTGAATTTAAATAGCCTGGGACTTCTAAAGCTCCGTGATCAGCAGTTAAGAAAAGTGAGTAATTGTTTTGTCCTATATTTTTGTCCAAATAATTTAATAATCTTTCTATCTCTAAGTCTAGTCTAAGATAGGTGTCTTCAGTTTCTAAAGAAAAAACACCAAAATTATGTCCTATGTAATCTGGGGAAGAATAACTAATTGAAAGGATATCCGTGTATTTACCTTGACCTAAGTTTTCCCCTTGAATTGCTGCAATTGCTAAATCAGTAGTCATAGTATTNCCATAAGGAGTTTCATATATCATATCAAAACCATCATTTTTTTTCATTAGATCCTTAGTTAAATAAGGAAAGCTGCTATCATCTTTCCCTTTAAATAATTTTTCAAAATTATTATTATCATCTCTTTTTAAATCATAATTTTTTAAATCATATAATAACTCCCAGTCCCTAACAAAACNTGATATATTTTCAGAATTATTAAATGTTTTTACCCAGNNTGGTAATTCTTTCATATAATAAGAACTTGTAATCCANTCTCCAGNATCTTTTCCNTAAAACCAATANGATGCATTAGCATTTTTNCCTCCCATAAATATNGCNCCTCTATCCTTAACTGATATAGCAATTGTTTTAGACTTCATTTTATTATGNATTCTATTTAAATCTGCAAATGAATTAACTAACATATTNTTAGGAGATTTCTTNCCATANTATGCATTTCCGCCAATATTTTCATAATTTAAATCTGTTGCACAGTACAATTCCTTTTTAAGCCCCCTGTCATACCACTCATTACCTACTATTCCATGAATACTTGGAGTAGANCCAGTGGCAATAGATGCATGACCAGGTCCAGTTACAGTAGGNACATAATTAAAATGATTNTTTGAACAGTTAAATCCTTGATTAATCAGTCTATTAAAGCCATTATCAGAAAATTTATCACTCAATCTCGTTAAATAATCATATCTCATTTGATCNACAACAATTGCCACAACAAGTTNTGGTTTTTCACTAATATTNGTGNTTGTAGATTTACAGGATATAANTAATAGAAGATTAAAAAAAATAAAAAGTCTTAACATTATTTTTAAATAAATTTGGATCAAAAATAGTTATTATATAACTATCTAAAATTATTTTATTGTAAATTATTTATTATTTTAAATAAGACAGAATTTTACTGATGAATTTTTTACACAATATAGGNCTGTATTTTATAATGTTAAAGAAAATGTTTGACAANCCAACCAAATGGTCNGTTATGAGACAACTTATAATAAAAGATACGGGTGATACTGTAATTAATTCATTAGGAATCATTTCTTTCGTTTCATTTTTTATTGGAGGAGTTATTACAATACAATTAGCTCTGAATATGACTGGTTCTTTATATCCAACATATCTTGTTGGTTTTGCAACAAGAGAAACTATTATTTTAGAGTTTGCTCCTACAATAATTTCAATAGTAATGGCTGGAAAAGTGGGGTCATTCATTACCTCAAGCATAGGATCTATGAGAGTTACTGAACAAATTGATGCNCTTGAAGTTATGGGAGTAAATTCTATAAATTATCTTGTTTTTCCTAAGGTAATTGCTCTATTGCTTTATCCTTTTNTAATATCNATTGCTATGTTTTTAGGAATACTNGGCGGAATGGCTGCCTGTGTNTANGGNGGNTATAGCACNGTAGATAATTTCATTACTGGAATACAAACAGGGTTNATACCNTTTCATATGACATATGCATTAATAAAATCATTTGTTTTTGGTTTAATTATTGCNACTGTTCCTTCATTTTACGGTTATTATATGAAAGGGGGAGCNTTAGAAGTTGGNAAGGCTAGTACAAAATCNTTTATATGGACNTGNGTGTGTATTGTATTAGTNAATTATTTATTAACTCAAATGNTATTAGGNTAATGATCGAAATAAAAAATTTACATAAATCNTTTGATGGAANAAAAGTTTTAAATGGAATATCTGCAACATTTNAAAGAGGTAAAACNAGCCTTNTAATTGGTCAAAGCGGATCTGGAAAAACTGTTTTATTAAAATGTCTNCTTGGACTACATAATTATGATGAAGGAGAAATTATTTTTGACAGTATTAATTATAAAAATATTTCTGATAAAGAAAAAATGAGTTTAAAATCAAAAATTGGCACAGTATTTCAAGGAAGTGCTTTATTTGATTCAATGAATATAGAAGAAAATGTAATGTTGCCTCTAAAAATGTTCAACAATTATAGTAATNAGGAGATGTTAGATAGAGTAAATAGNGTCTTGAAAAGAGTAAATNTGGAAAACACAAANAAGAAAATGCCTAGTGAAGCCTCAGGTGGTATGCAAAAAAGAGTTGCAATCGCTAGAGCAATTGTAAATAACCCTAAATTCTTGTTTTGTGATGAACCTAATTCTGGNTTAGATCCTAATACAGCAATTATTATCGATAACCTAATTAAAGAAATTACGGAAGAATATAAGATTGTAACAATTATAAACTCTCACGATATGAATTCTGTTATGGAAATAGGAGAAAAGATAATTTTTCTAAAAAAAGGAAATAAAGAATGGGAAGGAACAAAAAANAATGTATTTAAAACTAATAACAANNCTGTAACAAACTTTGTATATTCTTCAAATTTNTATAAAAAAGTAAGNGAAATGTATTTGAAAAATAGTTAGACTATTTAATTTCTTTAAGCCCAGTTAAAGAAGAAGAACTTCTGATTTTATCTCCTAAACCATCAATTATCTGAATATTNTACTTGCTACATATAGTAGATTCTGGAATTTCAGAATTGGCTCTATCNCCTCCATTAGCAAATATATCTGGCTTAATTTCCTCTAAAGATTTACAAACTGATCTGTCAGAATCAACAGAAAGAAAAACTTCATCTACCATATGAAGAGATTTAACAATTCTCATCCTGTCTAATTCATCCATAAATGGTTTTCCCTTCTTTAGTACACACTGATNGTTATTNTTTACTATAACAANTAATTTATCACCAAGCTTTTTAGCATGTTCTANGTAATCTAGGTGTCCCACATGAATTGGATCAAAATATCCACTTACTGCTACACTAATTGTTTTCTTANTCATTTTATACTAATTGAATTTCGGCATTTGGATTAAACAAATACGTTTTACCAGATACTACTTCCTTACACTTATATCTTTTTCTCAATTTTTCTTCAAGCATAAATACNCTTCCATTGTAAATCTTAAACCTACTCCCATTTGTTATTTCAAAAATATACTTTTTTTCTTTATTTGAATCATACAATCTTAAAGCTAAAGATAAATTAAAGTCCGTGTCAGTGGAAGCCTTAGGGTTCTTAATATAACTTGAAAGATAGGGAAGCAATTCTTTAGGGAAAATATTAGGATTTAATAAAGGAAGCATCAAATACTTATAAATTTCCTTCCATTCTTTTCCATGAGGTCTTATTTTTCTTTTATATNTTTTATAAGCTTTATANTGTGCAATTTCATGAATTAATGTAATTAAAAATCTAAATGGATTTAAATTAGAATTAATTGTAATTTGACACTCACCTGTTTTTAGAACTCTAAAGTCTCCATGCTTAGTCTTTCTTTCTTTCTTNACTATTAATGAAATTCTTTCTTCACTTAAAATATCNGTAAGATAATTCTTTGCTGATTTAGGAATATATTTTAAGATTGAGCTATTCATCTACTGGGTGTTATATCTGAAACTAATATAACTCTTCCTTTAGAAACAGTATTAGTATTAATTGAAAAGTCATGTATGTATTTAGCCATTTCTTTAGGGCNACAANTAGCTTTATATCCAGGAAATGCTTTTTCTAACATTTTTGTTTGAACAGCTCCTAGTGCAAGTACATTGAAAATTATTCCTGAATTTTTATATTCTTCTGCAAGTAATTCTGTTAAAGATATTAAAGCACCTTTACTAGAACTATAGGCTGAAAGTCCTGAAAACTTAACACTACCTTGAACTCCTCCTACTGAACTAATATTTANAACATGAGTTCCTTTTACTGCAAATGGAAGCATGTTGTTAATTAATGCCGCTACACCAAAAACATTGGTAGCATATATGTTATTAAAATCNTCAGTTGTTGTCTCAGANAATGGCTTATTAATTAAAAGNCCTGCATTATTAATTAATATATCCACATGATCCCAGTTCTTTGAAACATACTCCACTAACAANTTATGATCTGAATTATTATTTATATCAAAACTAATAGAGTGTANATTTGATGAATTTATTTCTTCTGTTGGCTGACTGTTTCTTGATAGNGCTAANACATTATGGCCTTGATTAGAAAAAAATTTAACCAATTCATATCCAATACCGCTACTGGTTCCAGTGATAATTACATTTTTAACCATAAATTGAAAAGTTAAATTAAATTAACATTGTAATAGGGTTTTCAATATACTGTCTTAGTGTTTGTAAGAATTTTGCCCCTGTTAAACCATCAACTACTCTNTGATCACAGGCTAATGTNACTTTCATTGTATTTCCTACCTCAATGTTACCATTCTTAACAACAGGCTTTTGTATAATCGAACCAACTGAAAGTATCACTGAATTTGGTGGATTAATAATTGATGTAAAACTTTCTATATCAAACATNCCTAAATTTGATATTGTAAATGTGCTTCCCTGCATCTCTTCTGGAGTAAGTTTTTTNTCTCTTGCTCTTGTTGCAAGATCTTTTACAGTTGAATTTATATCTACTATACTCATNTGATCAACAAATTTCAAGACAGGAACAATTANCCCTTCNTCTACTCCTACAGCTACACCAATATGNATGTGATTATTATATCGTATTCTATCATCAAACCACTGAGAATTAAGTNTAGGGTTAGCTACTAAAGCCAGTGAACAAGCTTTAATTATGATNTCATTATATGAAATTTTTGTTTCAGGAATTGAATTGTATTGTTCTCTTATTATAATTGCATTTGACATATCAAACTCAACTGTCAAATAATAATGAGGTGCACTAAATTTAGATTCNGAAAGCCTTTTNGCAATAGTCTTTCTCATTTGGGAATGAGGTGTNTCTTGGAAGTCCTCAACTCCAACAAATGTTTTAGATTTAACTCCNGAAGAAGTNTAATTTTCTANGTCTNNTTTTATAATTCTACCNTTTTCACCTGAGCCCTTTATTTGGTTTATATCAACTCCTTTTTCATTAGCTAACTTTTTAGCTAATGGTGAAATAAATATTCTGTCCTTATTAGGTAATGTTGCAGCTTTTGTTGCAGGAGTTTTTTCTATTGCAGTTGTTTTGGGAGCTTCAACCTTTTTTTCATCCAGATTAATTTCAATTTTTTCTTCAACAATTGGAGCTTCTTCTATTTTAACCTCTTCTTCTTCAACTTCATCTGTATTTATTGCTTCTTCTAAAAGAGATTTATAATCTTCACCTTTATCACCTATTATTGCTAGAGGCTGGTCAACTTTGGTTGTTTCTCCTTCTTTAACTCCAATATATAAAAGGGTTCCATCATAAAAAGACTCAAATTCCATTGTAGCCTTATCAGTTTCTATCTCAGCTAAAATATCTCCTTCACTAATTGTATCACCTACCTTTTTGAACCAGGCAGCTACAGTACCCTCTTCCATGGTATCACTTAATCTCGGCATTTTAATTAATTCAGCCATCTTAAAGTTTGTGTTTTAGAAATGGGTAATCTTTTTGTTCATAAACTGCATCATAAAGAAGGTTTTTGTCTGGAAACGGAGAGTCTTCTGCAAATTTTTCACATTCTTTTACTTTTTCTTTTACTCGGCTATCAATTTTTTCAATATCAGCTTTTGTCGCATACTTTTTGTCTAATAAAATTTTCTTTACCTGAGAAATTGGATCAATCTTTCTGTATTCCTCAACTTCATCCTTTGTCCTATAATGTTGTGCATCACTCATTGAGTGACCTCTATATCT
>PACY01000025.1 GCA_002700405.1 Flavobacteriaceae bacterium
AGGACTTAAGTCTTGATGAAGAATAGATGTCCTATATTGATTGTAGAAAGTATTAATTTTTATTTGTTGACCATTAATATTATATAGCTTAAAAGTCTCATTTCCATTTGTATTAATAATTTCAATTGATTGGTCTGAATAGATTGGGTTAGATACAAGTTTTAATTTAGGTAATTCTAAATCAATAGTTGAGAGTGAAGATTCAAAATATGCTGCTCCATAATTGAAGCTTTCTACCCCTACTACACTGCCAATAAAACGACCAGGCATATCATCAATATATGGATGTATTCCTCCCCATATTCTTGAAAGACTACATTGGTCTGATGCATCTCTATATGATGCCCATTGTAATTTAATGTCTTGACTTGGGCCTTCCTCAAATACTAAAAATTCATTTTGTCTTGCTATGTATTCTCCCATTCCTCCAGGGAAATACGGGCTGCCTGTAAATAGCGTTAAGGATTCTGCTGCAGCTCTTGAATATGTGGAATGGCCAGAAACATATCCAGCAAAATTTGGAGTTACAAAAGTAGGTCTCTGATAAGGCCACCACTCATCTGCAAGAATCCAACCTACACCAGCCTGATCTTCAAAAGGGTTTTGAATATAATCATGGCCTCTCCAAGTGTATAATTTTATCTTGCCTATATTCTCGTTTGATTCTCCAGCAAGCTGATCACCTTCATTCACAATTTCAATATATCCATCTATTAAAGGAAGACCATTTGAATTATAATTAGAAAGCGTTTCATCTGTACTTTGACCGAGATCAGCCATATATCTAATGGCTGATATAGGTCTAACATAATCATACCATCCCTTTATTCCCCATGCTGTAATAGCAGCATCATGCATTACGCCACCCATAATAAAATATGATTTTATATCCCATTCTAAATTTGACAACACATCTCCAGAACCTTGAAATTTTTTCTCCAATAATGGATTGTCACTTATGCCATTAAGTAATACAAACCAATGGCCTGGTGGAGTTTCAGAATCTGGTCCATCTGCCCAAAATTCTGCCAAAACTCTAGTATAATCTCCTCTAAGAACTTCTTGGGTTTCATAAGACTGATTGGTAATTGGATTTGAACTATATCCCATTCCACTATCACCTCCATTATAATAGTCATAAAAAGAATCGTAATCTGATAAATTCTCTGGATAAGATTCTTCAGAGACATTTCCAATACTATTTGGAGATGTATCCCAAATTATTCCATCATCTTTTGATAAATGAGAACCCCAAATGGAAACCATAGCAAAAGAGTTAATATAATCTTCATCTGTTTCTTGATTTCCATCAAGTTCAGGAGGTATTCCAGGATCATGATACACATTATAGGTATTTCCATCTCTAGTAAATGTTGTCATATCATTCTCATTTAAACCAAATGGATTTACATTTCCCCATTCAGCACCCAAAAATTCTGGAGTACTTTCCTCTAATATATTTCCGCTTTGGTCAATGAAGACATTTAATGAGAGTGGCTGCCATCTATTAGGATTAATCATTGAATTACCACTAAATATTGGAACTAAAGGTTCATTTACAGGTTGATAATATTGGTTTTCATAATCAGCCTCTTCCATTGATCCATCCTGAAGTCCATATGAAATATAGTTTTCTGCGATATAATTTCCTAAATCAATTGGATCCTCATTGTTATTTTCAACATCATAATTATCTATATCATAATTCAAAAGAGTCATAAGAGTATCTGTTCTGGATTTAATTAATGGCCAGCCAGGAGAGTTAAAAAATCGGTGCCTTAATATTCTATATGCAGCATAACTTATCGAAGCCCTACTATTTTCATTATCAGACAACTCATTGCTAAAACTATCATATGGAACATCATAGTCATGTACTGAATTTCCAATTAAATATGGATTCCCTTTATTATTAACTATAGACCAAGCATCATACATAGCAGCACTTGTATGAAATAAATTTCTTGCATGAACAGTGGGTCTTGCCAAATCGTTTCTTATCGCCTCAAGCAATACTTCATTCCACAATCTTGCTATAGAATAATTGGAATCATCACCTGAAGGAAGTTCCATTGTTACATTATATTCTACCGCAGCACTACTACAATCATCATTTGAGCCGACAATTTCTAAGGAACCTTCAACATCTATTCCCCATCTTACTTCAATTGTATTAGTTCCTTGACCCTGAACTACTGTTCCATTCACAACATCCCATAAATAATTAGAAAAACTCGTACCACCACTATAAGTATAAGAATAAGTCTCTAGAGGATTTACTAGTTGAGACCCACTTATTTCTCCACTTGTAAGGTATTCACATGTATCATTGCTTACTGTAGCTTCAGGTTCATAATTACATGAATTAATATCTGTACATCCTGGAATCTTATTTGCAGTATTATTATTAATTACTTGTATTCCTTGACCCTCTACAATTTTTACTGTTGAATTTACATTTATATTAGTATATACCTCAATTCCAGTATTAGGCCATGTAACAGATATTGAATTAACAAGGGCTGCATTATTAAGCCCAAAGTGTAAAGATTGTAATGATTGATGCTGAAACCCCGAACCATTATAAAGTCTAGTCTGCTCATAATTATTAGTATCTTCTACTGTAATAATTGCTCCTAAACCATCCCTGTTTGAGGTAGTTCCTTCTAAATGAATCTTTAGCCAGGCTCCAGATACTTCATTTGTAAAATAAGTGTCGATGGCCTTGTTTTCATAGAAATCTAAACTAGAGTTAGTATTTGAAACTATTAAGTCTAAGTCACCATCATTATCGTAATCAAAAGAATTAACCGATCTACTATTTGTTGCTGTAATTGGCTCATCTGTAAAATCAGCATGTTGAAATTTTCTTCCTTCTAAGGTAAAAATATTCTCAAAATACTCATTTTCCTCATCATTAAAGAACCCATTAGCTATATATAAATCCTCAAAACGATCATGATTGAAATCTGTAAAAATTGCACCCCATGCCCAATTTGTATCATATATGTTTACATCATCTGATAAATTTAAAAATTGACTTCCAGCACTTAACTCATTTACAAAAAAACTATTTTCCTTAATATTTGTAACAAAAAAATCAATATCTAAATCATTATCATAATCACATGTTGCAAGACCCATTCCATCACGCGGATCCAATACTTGATATGATTCTGCTTCATTAATGAATCCACCGCCTTGTTGATTAATTAAAAGCATATTGTTTTGATCAAAATCATTAGCTATATAGATATCTGGATACTGATCATCATTGATATACATATTTATTGCTGAAAAACTATTAGCATTTTCAATAACTGAACTTAAATCAACTAATTCAAAGGTTTCATTTCCTAAATTTCTGTATAGTTTGTTAGGTGATTNTGGATGATAATCNGAAAGAAAAATATCCAGTAGTCCATCTAAATCATAATCTAACCAAAGAGCTCCTGTAATGTAACNTTTTTCACAATAGACTTGAAAACCAGCCGATTCAGTTATATTAGAAAAACTACCATCACCATTATTCTTATATAACTCACTTTGAACTGAATTTCCTAAAAACAAGTCTGGATAACCATCGTTATTAAAATCTCCCCATGAGGCAGCGAGTCTATCTCCAAAATTAAATCCAGATGGAAGGGCTATTTCATGTTCTAAATTCTGATTTATTCCTGTTAAATCAGTAACATCAATAAAATTTCCATTATTAGTATTTTCTAATAATCTACTCTTTTGATTATTTGGTTGAACTCGATAACCAACTAAAAATATATCTAGGTCTCCATCTTGATCATAATCTGCAATAGCTACTCCATTATTGTTATAATATTGATTAAGATCTGCTAATGAAGATGCATCTCTAAATTGCTGAGAGTAACTGCTTAAAGACAAAAAATATATTAGCAATAAAATTTTTATTCTCATGTTTAGTCTCAACCTTTTAAAAAATTAAAGCTCGCTGGTTAATCCCTGGGAAAAACCATAAAATGCGGGTTTAGGATTTAAATTGTCATCAAATAAACAAGGCCAATCATTCATGTTAAAAAATCTTCTTATCCAAGTATCCCTATCATTAAACCCCCAAAAAGTAATCCCATATTGTTGTTCTTTTGGAACAATTGATCTATACATAAGCACTAAATCTTTATATTTTTTTGCTTGAGCTAATTTCATTTCTTCATTAAGTTCTTTGTATCTCTCTACACCACCTCCTTTATTATCATCATGAATATTAAAAATTATATCTGTTTCTGATAAATGAATTTGCAATCCAGTGTCTGCTGCTTTTTTTAAAGTATATGCAATTACTTCATTTGGAATATCCATTCGAATATGCATCTGAAATCCTATACCAGAAATAGGCACACCTCTTTTTTTGAAGTCTGACACCATCTCTAAAACTGAATTTAATTTTGAAGTATCCCTTTCAATATTAAAATCATTATAAAATAAAATAGCATCTGGATCAACTTCATGTGCATATCTAAAAGCCTTTTCAATATATTCTTTCCCCATTATTTCATACCATATACTTTCTTTTCTATATTCTCCTCCAGAAGCTTCAAAAGCTTCATTTACAACATCCCATCCATGGATAACTCCTTTATATCTAGATACGTATTCGGTAATATATTCTTTTAGGAATTTGTCTAACCAAGCTGGATTTTCCCTTGCTTTATTTCTAACCCATCTTGGAGTTGAAAAATGCCAAATAAGATTATGGCCAAACATTCTTTGATTATTTGTTTTAGCATAATTAACTATAGTGTCAATTCTATCCCAATAATAAACCCCTTCTTTCTTTATTATCTCATACATTTTCATGTCATTTCCTGAGGTAATACTATTAAAATGTCTCTTCTGCAAATCCACAAGTTTCTTGTCTTTTAGAAAAGGTTGAATCCTAACTGAAGTTCCTATAGGAAAAGGAGAAATATCTTTTAAATTTATATTTTGACCAAATGAGTGGAAAAAAAATGTTGGTACTAGGATAAGAAATATTAATCTAATCATTGTAATATGGATTTATACTTCACAGTTCATATCCATTCCACAACATTGAGGCGATTTAATTTTCCCCTCACAACTTGGGCAACTAGATATTTGAACTTTTGTTCCGTCATCTAGTGTTAAATAACCATTGACAAGAGGATCGTTGCATTTTGCACAACTTGCATTAACTGACATTCCACAATTATTACATTTATAAGTTTCCATAATTTATTTTTTTAATTTTTTCTGTTTGTAAAATCTTCGTTTTTCTTTTGTTTAAATCTATTTATTATAACTATAATTAATAGTATAACTCCTATAGAGTAAAAAATAGCGCTTAACATTGTAATTATTTTAACATTACTGCAGTTCCATATGCTAATACCTCAGAGGCTGCCTGTGTTATTACTGATGTAGTAAATCTAACATTAACTATAGCGTCAGCCCCCAATTTACTTCCATCAGTTATCATTCGTTGCAATGCCTGCTCTCTAGCATCAGCCTGAAGCTTAGTGTATTCTTCAATCTCTCCTCCTACTAGATTTTTTAGACCAGCAAGGATATCCCTTCCAACATTTCTAGTCCTAACAGTGGATCCTCTAGCTATTCCTTTTACTTCGTTTATTTCTCTATTAGGTATTGTTTCAGTAGTTGATAGTATCATAATAATTGTTTTGTTTAATATTAAATTTATAAAATTAATTCTTAGTATCAATCTTAAACATTGTTGATAGTAATATAATAGGATGCCAAGATTTGGATCTACTACAATAAATCAAATGTTGTGTGCTCTTTGGTTCAAATAAATCATTGGAAACCCCTTTTTCTATTATTTGATCTTTTGGGATTCCATTACCATCAACTCCAGTACTAATTAAATCAGAAGAATAATCAACTTTTGTAACAGGAACATTCTTAAAACCTAATTCCTTTAATGCAAAATATCTGTGATGACCATCAATTATCACATGACTTTTATGACAGCATAAAATTGAAGAGATTATATAATATTCATCAAATGATTTGATAAACTTAGTTAATTTAGTCTTCTTTTTTTTAATAATTTTTTCATGTGGATTTAATAAATTAATATCCATTAACTCTACACCTTTAATTATATCTGTATTAAATTCAATCGAATACATATTAGAATATTTTACTTAAAGATAACAAAACTTTAAATCCCGAAATAATTCTATTTTTGTATTATCAAAATTAAAATAAAAATATGGGCTCAATAATTCTAACTATATATTTCTTAATAGTATTTATTTTCTTTATTTATAGTCTTCAATATAAAGACAACATAGATAAAATATTAGTCAAAAATTTTAAAATAAGCACATTTAATGCATTATGGCTTGCCTATATAGAAGGATTAATTATTGGTGGATTTTCTGTTTGGCTTATCATATAAAAAGTATTATTATAATGAAATTTTATCTAAAAAAACTTCCAGTAATTAGCATTAGTATTTTTTATGTATTTTGCTTTATTGCTGCATATTTTTATCCTGGATCTGAAAAGGAAATAATTAATTTTAAATCGGAAAACTATTCTTTTACACATAATTTTTTAAGTGAATTAGGTTGTCTTAAAACCAATACTGATCAAACCAATCCCGATATTATTCAAGCTGATAATACAATTTCTATGTTATTTTTTAATTCAGGACTAATATTAATTGGGCTTACTATTAGTTTATTTTATTTAAATTTTAAAAATATTTTTAATCATATAAAAGACAATAAGGCTTGTAAATCACTATCATTAATTACTAGCTATATTGGGTTTATAGCAGGAATAATGTTTTCTGGGGTTGGATTTGTTCCTGATGATCTTAGTTTTGAATGGCATGTATTTTTTGCTAATGGAGCATTTTTATTATTATTTTTTGTGTCAATATTTCATACTCTGACAATTTATTATTCTAATAATATAAATAATATTTACTCTGTAGGTTATCTAATTTTTACTATATGCCTACTTTTCTATGTGTATTTAATATTTTATGGCCCTCAAATCAATCCTTATACTAATTTTACTGAAGAACAATTAATTCTTCAGGTCGTTTCACAAAAGATGATAGTTATTGTTTTTACTTTTTCTATGTTAAGTCAGGTCATAGCATTAAATAGATTTTTAATTTATAGAAAATAGTAATTATCTTTGCCTAAACTATTGTAAATGAATATTCAACAACTATATACAAGTTGTTTAGCACAAGGGGCATATTATATTTCTTCTGAGGGAGAAGCAGCAATCATTGATCCTCTTAGAGAAACCCAGCAATATATTGACAAAGCTAATAGTGATAAAGCCCAAATAAAGTATGTTTTTGAGACTCATTTTCATGCTGATTTTGTTTCTGGTCATATTGATTTAGCTAGAAAAACAAATTCTAAAATAGTGTATGGCCCATGTGCTGAAACTGATTATCCATGTCATATTGCAAAAGATCAAGAAGAATTTACAATAGGTAAAATAAAAATTAAAGCAATTCATACTCCAGGCCATACTCCTGAATCCACTACATATCTTTTAATTGATGAAAATGGAAATAATCATGCTATTTTCACAGGAGATACATTATTTATAGGAGATGTAGGCAGGCCTGATTTAGCTATAGCAAAGGACATAACTAAAGAAGATTTAGCTAGCAAACTTTATGATTCGCTAAGAAATAAAATCATGATTTTAGAAGATAATGTAATAATATATCCTGCACATGGAGCCGGTTCAGCCTGTGGAAAAAATATGAGTGATGATACTTTTAGCACGCTAGGTGAACAAAAAAAATCAAATTATGCCTTAAGAGAAGATATGACTAAAGAAGAATTTATTAAAGAATTACTTGAAGGAATGCCACCTCCACCAAGTTATTTTAAGCAAAATGCTCTTTTAAATAAAGAAGGATATAATAATTTTGACGAAGTTCTGGAAAAATCAAATAAAGCACTAAGTATTGATGAGTTTAAAAACAATATGATTTCAGAAAATAGTTTAATATTAGATGTTAGAACTCAAAAAGAATTTATAAATAAACACATCCCAAATTCATTGTTTATTGGTTTAAATGGAAGTTTTGCCCCCTGGGTTGGTACATTAATCAAGGATGTTCATAGACCAATTCTTCTGATTGTAGAAAAAGGAATGGAAGAAGAAGCTATTACTAGACTCTCAAGAGTTGGATGTGATAATTGTATTGGTTATTTAGAGGGAGGAATAAAAACTTGGGAAAAAAGTGGAAATCCTACTGCTAGTTTAGAATCAATATCTGCAAATGAATTTATTGAAACATTAAAGCTAAATAAAATAAATATTCTAGATGTAAGAAAAGTTTCTGAATTTGAGACCCANCATATTGAAGGTTCAGCTAATTACCCACTTGGGGAGATTCAAGAAAATATTAGTAAGATTAATTCAAAAGAAAAATTTCATGTTCATTGTGCCGGAGGATATAGATCAGTCATAGCTATATCAATTCTTAAAGCAAATGGATTTGATAATTTAATAGATATTGCAGGAGGATTTAATGAAATAAAAAAAACTGACNTGAATGAAAACTGCTATAGGTCTGAATTANCTACTAGTNNTTAAATTGAACTAATTATCTTATTAAAATCATTAGCACTCAAAGAAGCTCCTCCAATTAATCCACCATCTACATCCTCTAAAGAAAAAATATCTTGAGAATTTTCTGGTTTTACACTTCCACCATATAAAATACTTATTGAATTAGCCAACTCAGTCGAGTATCTATCAGCAATATATTTTCTAATCATTGAATGCATTTCTTGTATTTGAACTAATGATGCTGTTTCTCCAGTTCCAATAGCCCAGACTGGTTCATANGCTAANACTATTTTNCCCCATGACTCATCCTTNAAATGAAACAAACTATTATTTATCTGATTAAATATTACTTCAAAATGNTTATTGTNTCTTCTATCCTCTATTTCTTCTCCAANACAAAAAATAACTTTCATAGATGAAGAAAGNCCCATATCAACTTTTAATTTTAGTTCACTATCAGTCTCTTTAAANTATTTTCTTCTCTCACTATGACCTATAATAACTGTACTAATTCCTATNCTTTTTAACATTTGAGCAGANACCTCTCCNGTATAAGCTCCGCTATCAGAAAAATGCATATTCTGAGCTATAACTTCAATTTTTGATTTTNACAGTAAATCTTGTGCTATGGATAAATTNGTATNTGCTGGAGCGATCATAACAGNTGCATCTACTTGATTAAATTTCATCAAATCACCTATAAGANTCCTTGTCTGATTACAATCATTATTCATTTTCCAATTACCAGCAACTATTTTTTCTCTACTCATAATTAAAGTTTTTAGTTTAGTTTAACTCTTGGNTCTAGCCAAGCATATATAATNTCTACTAATATATTTATAATTATAAACATAAATGCTATGACTAATACAGATCCCATAATTACAGGTAAATCTAAATTATTAAGAGCATTAACAATTTCTTTTCCTAATCCATTCCAGCCAAAAATATATTCAACAAATACTGCTCCNGCTAATAATGAAGCAAACCAACCTGAAACNGCAGTTACNACAGGATTTAATGAGTTCTTAATNGCATGATTTTTTATTACACTATATTCTGAAAGNCCTTTTGCTCTAGCTGTCCTAATATAGTCCTGATTTAAAACNTCTAATAATTCATTTCTCATTAACTGACTAATCACTGCTAAAGGCCTAATTCCAAGAACAATTGNTGGAAGCAATAAGTTCTTTAACTTAATGNTATAGTTTTCCCCAAAGTCATCTAATTCNTATAAACTTCCAGTCATTTCTAAATTAGTATATTCATTTAGCACATAACCAAAAAACCATGCAAACAATATTGCNCTAAAAAAGGATGGCAAACTCATTCCTATAACGCTAATTAGTTGAATNCNCTTATCAATATANCTATCCTTAAGAACAGCTGATATTATNCCTAATAATATTCCTAAAATAATTGCAATTANTATTGCTGAAATNGCCAAAATNATAGTATTNGGCAAAGTATTTTTAATGATATCACTAACTTTTTTACCCTGCATTGTAAATGAGGTTCTCAAGTAAGGAAATTTNAAAACTATAGTAAAAGAATTAAGATCTANCAATTCAAATGCTGAATATTTATTTTCTTTTAAAAAAGTNTAATTATCTTCTTGGTTAGAGTGAAAAGAAATAGGAGACAAATCATTCAAGTAGTATAAATATTGAGTNTCTAATGGCTGATCAAANCCATACTTTTTTTTGATATTAAGTAATTGTTCTGAATTCTCATTCTGCCCTAACATCATCTGTGCTGGGTCTCCTGGNAGGACNTTAAAAAGAAAGAAAATTAATGTAATTACTCCNAAAAAAGTAAACAANGAATATATAAATCTATTAAATAGNAAATTAGTCAAATTTAATTTTATTAAAATCATTGTAATGCCACTTGTTGACAATAGTNCCTGATTNAATTTCTAATGCACCAGGATTAGATCTAATTATCGTCTTTAAAGCAGTTTCATCACATGTATAAAAATCAAATTCAAAACCATACTGNTCCTTGACTTCAAGTTGTTTGTCAATTCCNGAAGCTGTTATNCCTATTACCTTATATCCNNTTTTAACTGCCTGATTTGATTTTTTAATTATTTCACTACTNANTTCAAAATTTGATTTAGACAAANTATATAAAACAAACATCAATAATTTTTCTTCGCTTAATAACTCATTTGAAAAATCTTCATCATTTAATTCNATAGAAAAATCATGAATTGGAGCTTCATANCCCTTCTNAATTAATTTAGTTTCAACAGAAATAAAATCACCATTAACACTAGGATATTCCCCTGAAGTAGAAATAATTNTTTCTGATCCATCTACNGNAAACTTCCANTCATATTTCCATATATCTTTTGGTGCATCCTCAGGCACAGTCATNTTATCAATTATGTTTGCTTGTATNTTATATGGNCTAAAATCAATAATAGGNAAATGTTCAATAACCCTATAGACTATAGCNCANGAAATAATNAAAGAAATAATNGAAATTATTATTTGATTTTTGAAATTAATAATAGGTTTAATTANATCTATTTTATAAAAGATAATTAAGATAAAGATTAAAAGAAAAATATCTTTAGTGAAAGACTCCCATGGAGTTAATGGAATTGCATCGCCAAAACAACCACAATCAGTCACCTTATTGTAATATGCTGAATACCAAGTTAAAAATGTAAACCAGGTTATCATAAGTAGCATAGTCCATATGGTGAGTTTTGGTTTAAATCCAATTAATAAAAACAATCCTAAAATAACCTCTAAGATGACTATAAAAATAGCCAGAGCTAAAGTATATGGCATCAAAAAATCGATATCAAAAACAGTTGGTCCAAAGTATTCTTCAAGTTTAAATGAAAAACCGACAGGATCATTTATTTTAACTAATCCAGAAAAAATAAATAATGAACCTACAAATATTCTTAAAATGTTTACTAAAACTTTCATCTTACTTCTCTAAATGTATTAGTGCAAAAACAGCATAATTAATTATATCACTATAGTTAGCATCTATCCCTTCACTTACAAGGGTTTTTCCTGCATTATCCTCTATTTGCTTTATTCTCAGTAACTTTTGAATTATTAAATCAGTTAAAGAGCTTACCCTCATGTCTCTCCAAGCTTCTCCATAGTCATGGTTCTTGTCAAGCATTAAGTTTTTTGTCTTTTCAGCAGTTTGATTGTATAGCACTAAAGATTCATCAAGATCAANATCAGGTTCTTCNACGATTCCTTTATCTAACTGAATTAAAGCCATTATTGAATAGTTAATAACCCCTATAAATTCATCTGATTGACCTTCATCAATTTTTCTGACACTATTCTTTTGTAATCCACGTATTCTCTGAGCCTTTATAAAAATTTGATCTGTCAAAGATGCTAGTCTTAGAATTCTCCAAGCACTTCCGTANTCCTTCATTTTCTTATGGAAAAGGTCTCTACATACATTAATTACATTATCATATTGTTTTATTGTATTTTGCACTATTAATTCAAAATTTACGTAAATTTCGATTAAATATTTTTAATGTTCAAAGAATAAAGATTAAAATTTTTAGAGCTACAATTGATGACCATTAACTGCGCAGGAAAACTAATAGATTTATCGACACCAAAAATTATGGGTATACTTAATATTACCCCAGATTCATTTTATGATGGAGGAAAGTATGATTCAGATAAAAAAATCTTAAAACANGTGGAAAAAATGATAAATGATGGTGCATTTTTTATTGATATAGGTGCTTATAGNTCAAGACCTAATGGGAAAAANATTGATGAAGATCAAGAATTAAATAGAATTGTCCCTGTGTTAGAATTGGTACATAAAACATTCCCTGAAATTATAATATCAATAGATACTTTTAGAAGTAAAATTGCTGAGGTATGTCTAAACTCTGGGGCATCAATAATTAACGATATTTCAGCAGGGGGATTAGATAAAAAAATGATGACTATAATTGGAAAGTATAAGGTNCCATACATAATGATGCATATGAGAGGAAATCCTCAAAATATGATGAATAAAACTAATTATGATGACATGATTAAAGAGATTATAGATTATTTCTCTGAAAAAATAGACCAAGCTATATCTTACAAAATAAATGATTTGATTATTGATCCAGGATTTGGTTTCGCAAAAGATATTAAGCAAAATTATGATTTACTCAATCATATGGAATTGTTAAAAATCCTTGAAAAACCTGTTATGGTAGGNGTTTCAAGAAAATCAATGATTTATAAAACATTAGACACNGAACCTAAAAAATCCCTAAATGGCACTACTGTACTTAACACAATNTCATTAATAAAGGGTGCTTCTATTTTAAGAGTTCATGATNTAAAAGANGCAAANGAATGTNTTAAATTAATAAATTCGTTAAATCAACNAAGCTAAGTCNAAGGNCTTAATTAATTCAATTGTTTTTATAATTATANGTATCTTTAACAGCGTATTATGGAGTTTTTTAATGAAATACTTGATTTTGGGATTTTTGATTTTGTTGATATTATTCTTATCGCAACATTATTGTATTATGCNTATAAACTTGTTAGAGGAACTGTTGCAATAAATATTTTTATTGGAATTATTTTTATTTATTTAATACGATGGGTTTCTAGTCCAGAACTGCTGGATATGAGCATAGTATACAGGCTATCACGAGGATTTTTTAGTGTAGGTATTATTGCATTAATTGTTGTATTTCAACCTGAAATTAGAAAATTTTTGTTGATGATTGGTTCAACTAATTTTGCAAAAAGTGGATCTATATTAGATAGGATAAATTTTCTTAGAGGAAAACAAGACATTAATAAAGACAATACTGACATTAAATCTATTATTTCAGCATGTTCTAATATGAGTATTTCAAAAACTGGTGTACTTATAGTAGTTGAGAGAAGTAATAATTTAGATTTTTTAGAAAATAGCGGAGATAAAATGAATTTAAGTGTTAATCAGCCTATTCTAGAAAGTATTTTCTTCAAAAATAGTCCCTTGCATGATGGAGCAATTATTATCTCAAATAATATTGTAAAAGCTACTAGAGTAGTTTTACCTATTAACAATGAAAAAGTAATCCCAAATAGATACGGTCTTCGTCATAGAGCGGCAGTAAGTATAACTGAAAAAACTGATTGTTTAGCAATTGTAGTATCAGAAGAGTCAGGTCAAATATCATATATTAAAAATGGCAAATTTATAAACTTCAGAGATTCAGAAGATCTAGTTAGTATAATTAAAAAAGATTTATACTAATCCAATTCATTTTTTTCTTGATTTTTTAATTGACTATCATATAGCTTTTTATAGTATCCATTAATCTTAAGAAGATCATTATGATTACCCTGCTCAACAATTTCTCCTAAATTTATTACAATAATATTGTCTGCATTTCTAATTGTACTTAGTCTATGGGCAATTACTAAAGAAGTTCTATCATCAGTCATTTTTTCAATTGCCTTTTGAATTAAAATTTCAGAGTCAGTATCTATTGATGAAGTAGCTTCATCAAGTATTAATATTTTTGGATCTGTAACATATGCTCTTAAAAATGAAATTAGTTGTCTTTGACCTGTAGATAGCATTATACCTCTTTCACGTACATCATAATTATATCCATTAGGCAGAGACATTATAAATTCATGTATTCCTATTTCTACTGATGCCATCTTTATCTGATCAAATGAAATATTCTTGTTATTTAAAGCTATATTATACAGAATTGTATCTGAAAATAAATGCACATCCTGAGAAACAAATCCAATTTGATCTCTTAATGAAGAAAGTGTAAATTCCTTTATGTTGATGCCATCAATGAGTATATCTCCAGAATTTATTTCATAAAATCTATTAATTAAGTTAATAATTGTTGATTTTCCGGCTCCAGTCGCCCCAACGATAGCAGTAGTGGTGCCTGCTTTTAAATCAAAAGAAATATTTTTTAAGACCTCCTGAGATTTGTTATAAGAAAAATGAATGTTTTTAAACTGAATTTCACCCTTTAAATTATTAGCTATTTTAGATCCTGACTCATCAATATTGGAGTCTGTATCAAGAACTTTAAATACTCTTTCAGCAGCTACCATACCCATTAATAGTGTATTGAATTTATTTGCTATTTGATTTAATGGTCTAAACATCATTGGAATCATCATAATAAAAGCTGTTAGCTCTCCTAGTGAAGTAGTTTCGTCCAATATATTATTCATTCCCCCATACCATACGACAACACCCAAAGTTAAAGATGATAAAATCTCAGCAACAGGAAAAAATATAGAATTGTACCAAACAGTTTTTAGCCAGGCTTTTTTATGCCTCTCATTTATTTCCTTAAATTTTAAATATTCAATTTCTTCTCTTGCAAATAGCTGTAAAACTTTCATCCCTGTAACTCTTTCCTGAACAAAAGAATTCAAATTTGCAACCTCNGTTCTAACCTCGTCAAAAGCCATCTTCATNTATTTTTGAAAAATCTTAGTTGCTATCAATATTATTGGGAGTGTAAAAAACACTATTATACTTAATTCCCAATTCATTAAAATCATTACGATCCCAACTATAAGCATTTTTAATATATCACTAAGAATCATAAACAATCCTTGACCAAATATNTCNGCAATCCTTTCCATATCAGTAACAGTTCTTGTAATCAATATACCAACAGATGATTTATCATAATACTTCATCTTAAAATTCAATATNTGATCGAANANCTTTACTCTAATATCCTTTACTACAGATTGACCCAGCCAACTTGCATAATAAATAAATANATAGTTTGAGAANACCTCNAANATNAATAACAATCCAATTATTGTGATNTAATATAAAAACCCCTCACTAATCTGAGCAGTTAGATTTTCATCNACAACTTTNTTAAGAACAACAGGTCTTAAAGCACCAAAAATTGAAAGTCCTAAAACTGANAAAATACAAATTGATAAAAACAATTTATAANGAGATACATAGNTTAGCAATCTTTTAAAAAGAACTATGTTATAAACTTGNNTTTTTTCTTTCATTNTANTTTAATATTACTTGGATATTCAANNTTAGTTAAAAATAAAGCATGAGCNGGCATTGAAGGCCCNGCTTTCGANCNATCTTTAGATTTAANNATAGTATGTAATTCCTNTAANGAAATTTTTNCTAAACCTATTTCTACTATAGTACCCATAATNGCTCTTACCATATTNCTTAAAAATCTNTTAGCCTTTATCNTAAATANTATNATATTTTNNTTTTTAACNANTGAGCANCTNATAATATTACACANNTATGTTTTTACATCAGTATTTGATTTAGAAAATGCTTCAAAATNTTCNTAATCNTNAATTATTAGTAATGCTTGTTTCATTTTTTCAATATTCAAATCTTGTTGAATTANATGAGTTGTTTTATAATTAAANACATCCTTNNTTAAGGANATATAATATTCATACTCCCTACTTATTGCNCTAAATCTNGCATGANNCTCATCNTCTACNNTATAAATATCATTAATATAAATTTCCTNATTNAAAAATGAGTTTAAATTATTTTTTAATTCTACTAATNCAAANTTCTTNTTATAATCAAAATGNGCNCNCATNTGTCTNGCGTGAACNCCAGTATCAGTTCTGCCAGCTCCTACTATTTTAATCTCTTCTNTTAATAGAGTCTTTAAAGCANCTTCAATTGTTTCCTGTACACTAANAGCNTTAGGNTGTATTTGCCATCCATGGAAAGTAGATCCGTTATATGAAATTTCAAGAAAATATCTCAAGGTATTTGCTACATTTGTTTAAATNACAAATATATACTTAATCTTNCTAGATTAAAAAATGAAAAAAATTCTTTTAATTTCTGATACCCACGGATATATTGATGAAAAAATCATNAAATATGCNAGTAAAGTAGATGAAATTTGGCATGCTGGTGATATTGGANATATTTCAGTTTCAGATAAACTAAAAAAAATAAAACCATTAAAAGCTGTTTATGGGAATATTGATGATCATAATATTAGAGCTGAATTTCCATTACATAATAGATTTATTTGTGAAAAAGTGGATGTTTGGATTACTCACATTGGTGGTTACCCAAAAAGATATAATCCAAAGATTTTAGAAGAGCTTAAATCAAATCCTCCAGATCTTTTCATATGTGGCCATTCTCATATATTAAAGGTTATAAATGATAAAGAATTAGATCTTTTACACATTAATCCAGGTGCTATTGGAAAACATGGGCTTCATAGAGTCAGGACAATGATTCAATTTGAAATAAGTGGAAAAAAAATTGAAAATCTATCAGTAATAGAATTTAAAAGATAATTATCTGATCCTATCAATGGATCTTATTAAATCTTCATCTTTTTTTATAGCTCTATTTGCAAGTACTAATAAAACAATTGAAAATAGTGGAACTAGATTTATCCATTCAAAACTAGAAATAATATCAAACATAAATATTAGTATTCCAACAAAAACAAAACATAGAATGATTGAAAGCCTATTTAACACAAACTGAGTTTGTCTGTTCTTGTATTTAAATATGGTATAGAAGGAAATTACAGAAATAATTAACGGAAATAATAAAATAACTTCGAAGGGAATATTTGATTCCATATCTAAAAAAAACATAGCAATATCATACCCAAAGTATAATTGATAACAATACACCAGGTTAACTATTGAACAAATTAATAAAAACAGTGATTGAATTCTTTGAATCATAAACTATAATTTTATGCAAATTTAAGCATATTAAAAAAAAAGTTGTATTATTGTACCAGAATTATTCAACATCACAGATATAATTCTTAATTAACTTCAAGTTTTTACTTCAATAAATTTTTTAAAATCATTAACTGATTTACTACTCATAAAATATCATATATAGATTAAAATAATAATTAATAAAAAAAATTAAAATGTTTGAAATTTCTAAACTAAAAGAAAAAAAACTACCTGAATTACAAGAAATTGCACAAGAATTAAAAATTTCTAAATTCAAAACCCTAAAAAAACTTGATTTAGTATATAAAATACTAGATCACCAAGCTTCTAATCCTGAAACTAATAAGAAGGAAGCGCCGAAAAAAGAAGCGCCGAAAAAAGAAGCGCCGAAAAAAGAAGCGCCGAAAAAAGAAG
>PACY01000026.1 GCA_002700405.1 Flavobacteriaceae bacterium
TCTTTCACCAATTAATATTTTTATTAAATCAAAAAAATCAATAAGAATAAAGAAATTAATATTGTCAAGATAATAATCAGTCTTTTTCTTACTGAATTATCACTCCCGCTTTTATAATCTTCAACTGCATCCCTAAATTTTTTTCTAAAATCATTATTATCTCCAATAGTAGTTCTATATTCATCAAATTTTGATTTAATTTTTTTAGGTTTTTGATGAGTTGATCCATCTATAATTTTCTCCTCGTTAAACCTTCCTGAATAACTATAGCGTTTGTTTTTTCTTAAATTAAATAATCCCATTCTATAATTGTTAATTTAAATAAATATAGCAAATATCTTATTTAATAGATGCCATTTTTATTGCAGTCACTGCAGACTCAATTCCTTTGTTTCCGTGTTTACCCCCAGATCTACTAATAGATTGTTCAATATTGTGATCTGTTAAAACACAAAAAACTATAGGGGTATCATTAATTATATTAAGTTGAGTTATTCCGCTTGAAACAGAGTTGCATATGTAATCATAATGATCTGTTTCACCTTTAATAATGCAACCAATAGCTATTACAGCATCGACATTATTCCTTTGCATTATTTTACAGCCGTGTACTAATTCAAAACTCCCAGGAACTCCAATTTTTTTAATATTCTCTTCTTTAACCCCATACTTAACTAAAGTATTATATGCTCCATCAAAAAGATTATCTGTAATATTTTTATTCCAGTTAGATACTACTATTCCAAATTTCATCTCCTTAACTTCTGATAGAATATCAGGCTCTAAATCAAAATTATTATCAGTATTTGAGGCCACCTTTTTTTATTTTGATAAAGCCTTCGCCTTCGCTATAAATACATCAATATTTTCTGCAGCGATAGTGTTAGGAAAATTCGACTTAATTCTAAAAAAATAATTATAGGATTTTTTATGTTTATTTAATTCCATTGAGACATGACCCGCCTTCAATAGATACATTGAAGTAGTATAATCATTTGTGTTTGCACTGATTGCATCTTCATAATAATCAAGAGCATCATCTAATTGTTCTAATTGAGCAAAACAATCACCTATAGAACCCTTTGCAAGAGAAGATAAAATTTTATCATCTGAATCAAATTGAGAAAGGTATTTTATAGAATTCTTGTAATCCTTTAATTTTAAATAGGACATTCCAACATAATAATTTGCCAAGTTTGAGGCATCGGTTCCTGAATATGCATCTATTATTTGTAAAAATCCCATTTTTTCATCTGAACCATTTATTGAAAGCATGAATAAAGAGTCATTACTTTGACCAAGAGCCTGCTCATATAATCTTTGAGCTGTAAACATATTATCCATTGACATGACATCTTTAGGTTCCTTTATGTATTTAAAATATCCAAAATATCCTAGAACTATTATAGTTACAATTGCTATAGAGCCAAAAATATACTTTTGATTATTAGCAACCCATTTTTCTGATTTAGAAGCGCCCTCATCTAATGAGTCAAATACATTTGCTGTAGTTGATTTATGTACTGAGTTATCATTCTTATTAGAAAAACCAGTTCTCTTAGATCCTCTTTTTTTATAAGTTGCCATAAATTTTAAATATTCAAGCGGTAAAAATAAAATTTTTATTCGTAAAAAGGATAAATTATTTGTTATTTTTGAATGAATAGGTCAAACATAACTACCAAAAAAATTTATTGTTATTAATATCCCATTATGTTACTAAAAACATTGACATTAGTTAATTACAAAAATTTCGAAAATAAATCATTTGATTTTGACTCAAAAGTAAATTGCTTTGTTGGATTAAATGGTGTTGGGAAATCAAATATTTTAGATTCTATTTATCATTTATCATATGGGAAGAGTTATTTTAATCCAATTCCATCACAAAATATAAGACACGGAGAAGAATATTTTATGATTAATGGTGTTTATTCAATTAATGATAAGGAAGAGAATATCATAATTTCATTGAAAAAAGGAGTAAAAAAAATACTTAAAAGAAATAATAAACTATACAAAAAATTTAGTGACCATATTGGACTAATTCCATTAGTGATTATTTCTCCTTCTGACAGAAATCTAATTATTGAAGGCAGCGATACTAGAAGAAAATTTATTGATAGTATAATATCTCAAGTGAATAAAAATTACTTAAAAGATATTATTGCATATGCGAAAATCCTAGCACAAAGGAATTCGCTTTTAAAGTACTTTGCAAAGAATAATACATTTGAATCAAATACANTTGATGTATATGATAGCCAATTAAGNNATTTATCTAAAAANATCTATAAAATCAGAAAAAAATTTATGGATGAATTTATACCAATATTNAAAAATCGTTATAAATCTATCTCAGAAAATAATGAAGAAGTTGNCATTGTATANAAAAGCGATCTTAACGATGGAGATNTACTTGAACTATTAAAAAATTCTATTCAAAAAGACCTTATTCTGCAATATACTTCTAAAGGANNACATAAAGATGATTTGATTTTTTTAAAAAACGAATTTTCAATAAAGAAATTTGGAAGTCAAGGACAACAAAAATCATTTCTTATTTCTTTAAAATTAGCTCAATTTGATTTTCTAGAAAAACAAAATAATAGNCCTATTTTATTATTGGATGATATATTNGACAAATTAGATGATAACAGNGTAAAACAAATTGTAAATCTTGTAAATGAAGATAAGTTTAAACAAATATTTATTTCTGATACTAATAAGAAAAGAACAGAAAATACAATTAANAGCGTAAATAAATCNTATAAAATATTTGAACTTTGAACAGGATAATTTCATTTATATTTATAATTAATATTATTTATTCCTGCTCTGTTGAGAATAATATTGAAACCTTAAATGGGTATTGGGAAATAGAATCTGTAAAAAAGGAAGGCCAACTAATAAAAAAATACCCTTTTAGCAATACAATCGATTTTTTTCANATAGANGGTTTAAAAGGGTATAGAAAAAAAGTTACTCCTAAATCTAATGGAAGNTTTATGGTTACCCTACANCAGGCTGATCTTAGTATATCAAAGGAAAAAGGANAGTTTATTTTAAAATATTTAAATAAAAGTAANTCGTACTTTGAGAAGATANTAAAGATTGATTCCNAACAGCTAATTATTTTAGATAAAGAGGGTTATATTTATAAATACAATCGATACACACCATTAGAGATAAANATAGATGGAGAATAATTTAAAAATTGATAGTTTAATTAAAATATTTATTAAAGAAAATAATCTTGAGGATGGATTAGATAATCTAGAGATAAAAGATTTATGGAATGAAGTAATGAAAAATGGAGTAGCTAATTATACAACTGATATAATTTTAAATAAAGGAACACTCTGCATAAAGTTAAAATCTTCAGTTCTTAGAGAAGAATTAAGTTATGGAAAAGAAAAGATTATTAAACTGTTAAATGAAAGATTGAAAAAAAATCTTATAAAAAAAATTGTTTTAAGATAAATTTTTAAAACATTTCTTCTTCAGAAAAATGAAATCTAGATTCAATTAATGCATTTTCATCGCTATCACTACCATGTATAGCATTTTCACTAATTGATGAAGCAAATAAGTTCCTAATTGTTCCCTCAGCAGCAGCTGTAGGATCAGTAGACCCAATAAGTGTTCTAAACTCATTAACAGCATCTTCTTTCTCTAATACTGCTGCAACTATTGGCCCTCTAGTCATATAAGAGACTAGATCATTAAAAAATGGACGTTCCTTGTGAATAGAATAAAAATTTCTTGCCTCATCAATACTCATTTGAGTTAGTTTCATTGCTATAATTCTAAAACCAGCTGAATTTATTTTCTCTAGTATTGCACCTGTATTACCTTTTTCTACAGAATCAGGTTTTAGCATTGTAAAAGTTCTATTGGTTGCCATATTTTTTTGAGTGCAAAAGTAACACTTTTTACTAAATATTAAATAAAATAAAAAAATACCTTTATTCTTTTATATCGTATATTTGCAAATTATGACGCAAAAAGACATTACAGAAATTAAAGAACTCTTGTCAGAGTCAAAAAATATAGTTATTACTCATCATAAAAATGCAGATGGTGATGCCATTGGATCATCAATGGCTCTTAATACTTATTTAAATCTTTGTGGACATAAATCTGTGGTTATTAGTCCAAATAAATTTCCTGATTTCTTAAAATGGCTTGATACTAAAAATGAGATTATAATATTCAAGAATTCAACAAATGAAACAAATCTTATAAATAATGCCGATCTCATTTTTACTCTAGATTTTAATAATTTAGAGAGATGTGGTGATATGAAGGATCTAGTTAGCAATTCAAAAGCTAAAAAAATTCTAATTGATCATCACGAAAATCCGGTAAAATATGCTGACTATATGTATTCGGATACAAAGATTAGTTCTACTTGTGAAATGATATATCACTTTATTGAAAAAATGGGTGATAATAATAAAATAAATACATCAATTGCTGAGGCAATTTATACAGGGATAATGACTGATACGGGATCATTTAAATTTTCATCAACATCAAGCACTACTCATAAAGTAATTTCAGACCTGTTAGACAAAGGAGCTAATAAGACTAAAATTCATAATGAAATATATGACAATAATAGAATTGAAAAAATCAAGCTTCTAAGCTTTGCTCTAGGTAAAATTGAAGTTATATCAGAATATAGCACCGCAATAATCAGCTTATCGCAAAATGATTTAAATAAATTTAATTTTAAAAAAGGTGACACAGAAGGAATTGTAAATTATGGCTTATCAATAGAGAATATAAAATTTGCTGCAATATTTATTGAAAATAAGAAAGAGGATATAATTAAGATTTCTTTTAGATCTAAAGGGAACTTTGATGTCAATGTATTCTCTAGAGATAATTTTAATGGTGGTGGACATAAAAATGCATCAGGGGCAGTTAGCAAAGTTTCTATGTCATCCACAATTATTAATTTTAAAAACGCATTAAAAAATTACAAAACTCAACTAAACTAATTAAAATGAAAAACATACTATCAATATTGATTTTGACACTGTTAAATATTCTTATGGTATCATGTCAGGACAAACATTCTGATCTTGAAGATGGACTATATGCGGAATTTAGGACATCAAATGGAACAATGGTTGCAGAATTATTCTATGATAAAACACCTATTACTGTTGCTAATTTTGTAGCATTAGCTGAAGGAAACCATCCAGATGTTCAGGAAGTATTTAAGGGTAAGCCATATTATAATGAGATGATCTTCCATAGAGTTATGGATAAATTTATGATTCAGGGTGGAGATCCACTGAAAAATGGAATGGGTGGTCCTGGATATATGTTTATGGATGAGATAACAGATATAAAACATAATAAGCCTGGAATACTTTCTATGGCAAACAGTGGTCCTGCAACAAATGGAAGTCAATTTTTTATTACAGAAGTACCAACTCCATGGCTTGATGGGAAACATACAGTTTTTGGCCAGCTAGTAAAAGGAATAGATATACAAGATTCTATTTCAAATGTAAAAACTGGTATTGGAAACAGACCCATTACTGATGTAATTATAAAAGAATTAAATATTATAAGAAAAGGGGATAGAGCATTAGCATTTGATGCTCCAATAACTTGGAAAAATAAAGATGAAATTGAGAAGCAATCAAAAATACAAGAGGAATTAAAAATGAAAGAGGAAACCAAGAAGATGGATTCCCTGGCAAAAATAAATCTTATTAAATTAGATGAATACGACAAGAAATCTATTAAACGTAAATCTGGAGTTAAGATTCATGTCATAAAACAAGGAAAGGGAATAAAACCAAAAGATGGTAATGTGGTAAAATTGTATGCTGATGGTTATTTAAGAAACGGAGTATTATTTTGGTCAAATAATATAGATGTAAATAAAAGACATGGGAGCTATGATGAAGACAAGGAAGCTAAAGGCTTATATAATCCTATGGAAATGGAATTGAGCCCAAATATGCAATTAATTGCAGGTTTTAAAGAAGCTGTGTATACAATGAATGTAGGAGATATAATTTATTGCTTCATTCCATATGATTTAGGCTATGGAAGTAGTCCTAATGGTCCAATTCCTGCCAATTCAGACCTTTGCTTTATAATTCATATGGTTACTGCTGAAAACTAATTTTTCTTAGGAATATTTTTTAAAACCTCAATTAAAAAATCCCAAAATTTATTAGTAGAAGAAATACATGCCTTTTCATCAGGAGAGTGAGCTCCAAGAATTGTAGGCCCAAAACTAATCATCTCCATTTTAGGATAATGAGAACCTATAATTCCGCATTCTAAACCTGCATGAATAACATTTACCTTTGGTTGTTGATTATTTAATTTTTTATAACAATTAACTGCAACTGATAATATATCTGAATTCATATTAGGTTCCCAACCAGGGTATCCTCCAGATAATTCTACTTGAAAATCATTATTTTTAAAAATATTACTAATCAAATTAGATAATTCATTTTTTGAATTCTCTACAGATGATCTAGTAAGACATTTAATTATAATTGATCCGTCACTTACAATAATACTTGCTAGATTATTTGAAGTCTCTACTAAATTATCTATTGTTTTACTCATTAAAAAAACACCATTAGGACATTCTTCTATACATTCTATTAATTGTTTATGATCATTAATTGCAAGTGGTTTAAATTCTCCCTTAACTTTAGATGTATTAATACTAAAATTTGGATCTAAATCATAATACTTTGTTTTGTTTGAATTATAAAAATTATTTATTTCTTGATTTATTTTAGAATAATCATCTGTTTTAATTTGAACTATAGCATAACTTTCTCTAGGAATTGCATTCCTAAGATTTCCTCCTTTAATCTCACTTATTCTAACTTCAAATTTAGAATCAAGATCTTTTAGCAGTGAGTTTAAAATTTTATTAGAATTTCCAAGCCCCTTGTGAATTTCTGCACCAGAATGTCCACCAGTCAGACCATTAACCAAAACCTTTACAAAAGTGCTTTCTTGATCAATATCATCAGCTATATATGTTTTACTAATATTTATATCTATTCCTCCAGCACAGCCAATACAAATCTCATCATCTTCTTCTGTGTCTAAATTTAAAAGAATCTCTCCTTTTAATACATCTCCATCAAGGTTCAATGCACCAGTCATTCCAGTCTCTTCATCTATTGTAAATAAAGCTTCTATTCTAGGATGAGATATGTCATCACTCTGTAAAATGGCCATAATTGAAGCAACACCCAATCCATTATCAGCACCTAGCGTAGTACCTCTAGCTTTTACCCAATCTCCTTCAATGTGCATTTTTATACCTGAATTTTTGAAGTCAAAATCAACATCATTATTCTTTTCATGAACCATATCTACATGAGATTGTAATACAATCGTCTTACAATCTCTCATATCTTCAGTTGAAGGCTTTACAATTATTAAATTTCCTATGTTATCTTGGAAATAATTTAAATTTAATTTTTTTGCAAACTGAATCAAAAAATCAATTACCTTCTCCTCTTCTTTTGAAGGTCTAGGTACAGAATTGAGGTCTGTAAAATTATTCCATAAAATATTTGGCTGAATTAATCTAATTTCATTATTCATATAATGTATTTTGTGGTGCAAATTTAATTAATATCTATTTATTAACTTTATTTATGCTCAAATTAAAAAAAATATTAGCCTTAAGCTTAATACCACAATACTTATTAATTCATTTTATTTCGTTTTATCCTAGTTTTATAGAGTCTGTATATTCAAATCATATATATATATACATTTCAAGTTTTTTCAGAAGTATCTCTAGTAATATACCGTATGCTATCGGAGATGTTCTTTATATTATAGTAGGTGTCTTTTCTGTTTACTGGCTGGTTATAAATATAAAAAACCCTAAAAGGCTACTTATTGAATTATTTGCTTGCATATCTATAGCATACTTCTTTTTTAATCTAAGTTGGGGATTAAATTATTATAGAATTCCAATAAATAATCAAATTGAAAATACTAAATATTCTTATGAAGATTTAAACAAATTTTCTTTAAAACTAATTAAAAAAATAAATCAATTACATTTTCAACTTACATCTAATGACAGTATAAAAGTTATTCTTCCTTATAATTTTAAAGAAAATGCGAGAATTTCTATTTCTAACTATCATAATTTAGAGAAGAAATATAATTCACAATATTATGGATATAAATTTATTGATAGATCAATAAAAAGTGTATCTGATTTTAATAAAAAAGAAAATAAAAATAATATTAAAGAATCAATACTAAGCTACCCTCTAACTTATATGGGATTTAGCGGATATTTAAATCCTTTTACTCACGAATACAACATTAATAGTTTAATTCCTAATAATAGCAAACCAATGGTTATTAGTCACGAAATAGCACATGAAATAGGATTTTCATCTGAAATGGAGGCAAACTTTATTAGTTATATTTCATTAATTAATAGTGAAAATATTTATTACCAATATTTTGGACATAGTTTTGCTTTAAGACAATGTTTAAGTGAATTAAGAAAGCTCAATAAAGAAAACTATAATTTACATCTCTCAAAGATTAACAAAGGAATATTGGAAAATTATAAAGAAATATTTGAGTTTTGGAATAATTATAATAATCCATTTGAACCTATTATTAAAAATATTTATGACAAATTCTTAAAGGCAAATAAAGTAAAGAGCGGAATTAAAAGCTATAATCAAAGCCTTTCATTAATTTTAAAATACAATAAACCATATAATGATTAAAAAAATATCAAGCACTGCTAATCCTGAGATAAAAGAATATATTAAGATTTTAAGAAAATCTAATGCCAGAAAGCAATCAGGAGATTTTCTGGCTGAAGGAGTAAGAGAAATTGATATTGCTATTAGAAATAATTATTTTATCAAAAAAATCATTTATAATCCAACTCTTATAAATTTTGATAAGGTTAAAAAATATGTTAAAGGAAAAACTAAGTGTATTGAAACAACAGACAGTGTTTATAAAAAAATTTCTTATAGAAGCAGTACAGAGGGGCTAATAGCTTTAGTTGAGAAAAAAACCCACAATATAGATACATTAAAAATTAAAAATAGGTCTCCACTTATTTTAATTTTAGATGGTATAGAAAAACCAGGTAACATAGGGGCTCTATTAAGAACATCTGATGCAGCTAAGATAGATGTAGTTTTTATTATCAATCAAAAAACAGATCTTTATAATGCTAATATTATTAGGTCAAGTATAGGATGTCTATTCAGCAATAATATTGTTTTAACAACTACAGAAAAAACTATTGAATATCTTAAAGAAAATAATATCAAAATATTTTCTAGTTTTTTAAAAGCTAGTACGGAATATCAAGAAATTAATTATAATGAAGGTTGCGCAATAGTTCTAGGATCTGAAGATAAAGGAGTAAGTAAAAAGTGGTTAGATGAATCCGATGAGTTAATCTATATCCCAATGCAAGGTCATATTGACTCATTAAATGTCTCTAATTCAGGAGCTATAATTATATATGAGGCTAAAAGGCAGAGAAATTTTAGATAATTTGAAATCCTAAATTTTTATTAAAGCCTTTGTCTATTAATTAGTTTATGGTAATTTTAGATTATGGCTGTCAAAGATATAGAAGTTGAAAAAAAAGCATTAGCAAAAGAATATAAAGAATTACTTAAGATTAGCTATCAAACACTTAGCGGTGATGATAAAAAATTAATTAGGAAAGCTTTTAATTTTGCAGTTGATGCACATGAACATCAAAGAAGAATATCTGGTGAGGCATATATTTTTCATCCCATTGCTGTAGCAAAAATAGTTGCACATGAAATTGGATTAGATGCAATATCAATAGCTGCTGCTCTAATTCATGATGTCGTAGAAGACAATAGCAATTACAGCATTCAGAATATTAACAAAATTTTTGGTAAAGATATTGCCAGAATTGTAGATGGATTAACTAAAATTTCTAATCTTAACAAAGAGACTGATACATCTAATCAAGCTGAAAATTACAGAAAAATGCTATTAACTCTTAACGATGATATTAGAGTTATAATAATCAAAATAGCTGACAGATTGCACAATATGCAAACTCTATCATCCATGCCTATTGAAAAGCAAATAAAAAAAGCCTCAGAAACATTATATATTTATGCGCCTTTAGCACATAGAATAGGATTATATAATATAAAAACTGAATTAGAAGACCTAGGCTTAAAATACACTGAGCCAGAGACATATAATGACATATCAAAAAGACTAATTGAAAATAAAAAAGATCAAGACGATTACATTGAGAAATTTAATAAAAGTATTAGTAAATCCTTATTAAAAGAGAAACTTAAATGCGAGATTAAAGGAAGGTCTAAATCTATATACTCAATTAGAAATAAAATGATCAAACAGGGAATTTCATTCGATGAAGTATATGATAAATTTGCTGTTAGAATTATTTATAATGCCAACAATAAGGATGAGAAATTTTTAGCATGGAAAATATACTCAATAGTAACTGACCATTTTACACCTAATCCGATTAGACTTAGGGATTGGATTTCAGCACCAAAATCAACTGGATATGAGGCATTACACATAACTGTCGTTGGTCCAAAAAGCAGATGGATTGAAGTACAGATCAGGAGTGAAAGAATGGATGAGATTGCAGAAAAAGGTTATGCTGCCCACTATAAGTACAAGCAAAAAAGTAAGAAATCTGATGATACTCTGGATGAATGGATAAATAAATTACAGGAAACATTAGAAAATCCTGATGCCAATGCTGTTGATTTTGTTGAACAATTTAAATTAAACCTATATGCAAAAGAAATTTTTGTTTTTACTCCTCAAGGTGAATTAAAATCTTTGCCAGTTGATGCCACGCCTCTAGATTTTGCCTTTGCTATCCATACAGAAGTTGGCCTTAAAACTAGAGGAGCAAAAGTTAACGGCAAGCTTGTCCCATTAAGTAAAAAACTTAAAAGTGGTGATAGAGTTGAAATACTAACTTCTGAAAAAATTAGACCAAGTGCTAATTGGATGGATTATGCGACAACTGCTAGAGCTAGGAGTAAAATTAAATCTACATTAAATGCTGAAAAAAAGAATTTAGCTAAAGAAGGAAAAGAAAAATTAAGAAGAAAATTGAAGCAATTGAGATTGACTCTTAACGATAAAATAATTGCTGAACTTCAAAAATACTTTAAGTTAAGTACAAGTTTAGATCTTTTTTATAGGGTAGGAATTAACACAATAGATAATGCAATGATTAAAAAATTTGCATCATCTAGGAGCAATGTGTTCATTAGTTATATAAAGAGCAAGATTAGGCGTAAACCTAAATTAGATACTGAAAAAGAAGAAATAACAAAAAAATACGATTCTCTTGTATTTGGTAATGATGAGGAAAAATTGGATTATACAATTTCTATATGTTGCAATCCCATACCAGGAGATAATGTATTTGGTTTTATTACAATAAATGATGGGATTAAGATTCATAAAAAAAACTGCCCGAATGCATTAAGTATGCAATCCAATTATGATTATAGGATAATTAAAGCAAAATGGATTGATTCATCGCAAGAAGAATTCACTGTATCAATTGATCTAACTGGAATAGATAAGATAGGATTACTAAACAATATAACTAATATTATTTCAGAAAATATGAATATTAATATGAGAAAACTTAATCTTGAAACTGATAGTGGGATTTTTAAGGGTAATATTATAATTTCTGTAAAAACTAATAATTTGGTAACTAAGTTAATTGATAAGCTTAAGAAATTAAATGGAATCGAAAAGGTTAAAAGACTTTAAATTTTAATTAAATTTGTTATATGAGCACAGAAACTAAAGCTAAAAATTCTGAAATTGTAAAAAAAGTATTTACAAATTTTTTAGATAAAAATGGGTACAGAAAAACTCCTGAAAGATATGCTATATTAAATGAAGTATATAATTCTAAATTGCATTTCGATATAGAATCACTCTATATTAAAATGAAAAATAAAAAATATAGAGTTTCTAGAGCAACACTTTATAACACAATCGAACTTTTATTAGAGTGCTCCCTTGTAAGAAAACATCAATTCACTAAAGATAATCAAGCCTCATATGAAAAATGTTATTTTAATAAACAACATGACCATCTTATATTGACTGATACTGGAGAAATTATAGAGTTTTGTGACCCTAGAATTGATACAATTAAAAAAACTATTGAGGAAGTTTTTAACGTAAATATAAATAAGCATGCATTATACTTTTACGGAAAAAAAAATAACAAATAGGATAGAATGTCAATAGATTTATTGTTAGGTCTTCAATGGGGAGATGAAGGTAAAGGGAAAATAGTTGATGTATTAACATCAAAATATAAAATAATTGCTAGATTTCAAGGTGGACCAAATGCTGGTCATACTCTAGTTTTTAATAATAAAAAACATGTTCTACATACAATTCCATCAGGTATTTTTCATGAAAATAAAATTAATATTATTGGAAATGGGGTAGTTATTGATCCTGTAATTTTAAAAAATGAATTAAAAAATTTAGAATTAGAGGGCGTTAACTATAATAAATCATTATTAATTTCTAGAAAAGCNCATTTAATTCTTCCTACACATAGATTGATTGATGCTGCAAGTGAAAAGTCCAAAGGAAAAAATAAAATTGGATCAACTCTAAAAGGAATTGGACCAACGTATATGGATAAAACTGGAAGAAATGGATTTCGGGTTGGTGATCTTGAGAATGTGAACTGGAATGAAAAGTACTCTGAATTAAAATCAAAACATCAAAAATTAATTGATTTCTATAATGTTGATCTAGACTATAATTTTGATGAGTTAGAAAAAGAATTTTATGAGTCATTAGAAATATTGAAAGGTCTAAAATTTATTGACTCAGAAGAATTTATTCATCAAGAACAAGATAAAGGGAGTTCTATTCTAGCAGAAGGTGCACAAGGCTCTTTATTGGATATAGATTTTGGAACGTATCCTTATGTCACATCATCAAATACAACTGCAGCAGGAGCATGCACAGGTTTAGGTGTTTCTCCAAATTCGATAAAAGAAGTTTTTGGAATTTTTAAAGCATATACAACGAGAGTTGGGTCTGGCCCCTTCCCTACTGAACTATTTGATAGTGATGGTGAAAGAATGAGCAAAATAGGTAATGAATTTGGAGCCACAACAGGAAGGCCTAGAAGGTGTGGATGGCTTGATTTAGTAGCTCTAAAATATTCATGTAAAATAAATGGTGTTACAAAACTAATGATGATGAAGTCAGATGTTTTATCTGGGTTTAACTCAATCAAAGTTTGTACCTCATATGAATATAGAGGGAGTAATATTAATTATTTACCATATGATATTAGTGATAGTTCATTGAAACCGATATATGAGGAATTTAACGGGTGGGGTGAGGATATAACTAAAATTAGGGAATTTAAGGACCTTCCAATAAACCTAAAAAAATATATATCATATCTTGAAAAAGAATTAGAAATTCCTATTACCATTGTTTCAGTTGGACCTGATCGTACAGAAACAATCATAGTTTAAATTTAATTTTGAATAACAAACTATACATACTTAGTATTATTCTTCTGAGTCTAAANTTTAATAATGGACTTATGTCTCAAGAAAATACCAAAATCAAAATAGAAACTGCTGGGTTTTTTGATAAAGACAATGAAAAGTTTCCAAATGCAACTGTTTTAACTAGAGATAATTCAGGTCAAGTAATAATAACACATGAGGGNGTTAAAATGTGGTGTAACCAAGCCTTTTTTTATGAAGATAAAAATTTTATTGAAGCTTATGGAAATGTTATTTTAATTCAAGGGGATACAATTGATCTAAAGAGCAATTATTTAGAATACAATGGAGATAGCAAANTAGCATATGCAAAAGGAAATGTTATTCTAAATGAACCTACATCAACATTATATACTGAATCATTATTTTTTGACAGAAAAATTCAAGAGGCATATTACAATAATCATGGGAAATTAATAAAAACCCCATCTGACACAATAATAAGTGATATTGGAAGATTCTATATAGACCTGAAAAAATACAGATTTAAAGAAAACATAAATCTAAAAACACCTAAACAAGATATATATTCTAAAAAATTAGACTACTACACAGAAAGTGGACTAGCATATTTTTATGGACCAACTGACATTATTAGTGAAGACACTAATATATATTGTGAAATAGGTTTTTTTGACACCAATAATGACAATGGATATTTTATTAAAAATNCAGAAATTGATTTTAATGATTCAAATATAAAAGCAGACAGCATTTACTTTGATAATAAAATAAATTATGCTGCAGCCACAAATAATATTAAAATAATTGATACTATAAATAAAACAACTTCTACAGGTCATTATGCTGAAATTTTTAAGGAGATTGATTCTATGTATATAACAAAAAGAGCNCTAGTGGTATCATATCAAGAGAATGATTCAATTTATATTCATAGTGATACAATTCTAATGACTGGAAATGAAGAAAATAGAATTATAAGAGCATTTAAAAACGCCAAGATCTATAAANCAGATTTAAGTGGAAAGGCAGATTCAATTCATTTTAATAAAAAAAATGGGTTAGCAAAATTAATAAACATAAATGATCAATTAACTAACCCATTCGTAAAAACAAAGAAACCTATCCTTTGGAGTCAAGCAAATCAAATAACTGGAGACTCAATACATCTACTTTTTAACATTAATAATGATAAGTTAGATTCATTATTAGTGTTCAATAATGCACTTATAATTAATAAAGATAGCCTNGGNGAAGGATTCAATCAGATATCAGGNNAAAAATTATATGGAAATTTTATTGATAATNAATTAAGAAAAATTGACATAGTAAAAAATGCCGAATCAATATATTACCTTAGAAATTCTGAAAATGAATTGGTAGGGATAGATAGGTCTAAATCTGGAAAAATTAAAATTTTGTTAGACAATAACTCAATTGAAAAATTCAAAAAAATAAATCAAATTGACGGAAACACATACCCAGAAGAAGACTTTTTAGAAGAATTAAAGTTTTTAAAAGGTTTTTATTTTAGAGAAGATGAAAAACCAAAAAGTATTAAGGATTTATTTATAGATGATCCTAAATTGATTCTAAAAAAAATAAAAAGNTTAGAACTTAATTAANAAAAAATTAAAGAAGATTTTTTNAAATATCAAGCACAAACNACACCTAATCCAATGGCAATTGAAGTTTCTCATGCCAAAGGGTCATATATCTATGATAATAAAAANAAANCTTATTTAGATTTCATTGCAGGTGTTTCTGCATGTAGTCTAGGACATAGCAATCCGTATNTTATAAATTCAATTAATAAACAAATTAAAANGTATATGCATGTGATGGTNTATGGCGAATTCATACTGAATCCATCAATAAAATTATGTAAACTTATAAGCACNCTATNACCAAGAAGTCTAAATTCTACATATTTAACAAATTCTGGAACAGAAGCAGTTGAAGGTGCTATAAAGCTTGCTAGAAAATATACAAATAGGAAAGAAATAATTGGATGTGAAAATGCATACCACGGCAGTACAATGGGAGCATTATCATTTATGGGTATCAAAGATAGACGTAAGCCCTTTGAACCACTAATTCCAAAGGTTAAATTCATTAAATACAATTATGAAAAAGATATAAATAATATAACATCAAAAACAGCAGCAGTAATTATTGAAACAATACAAGGTGGGGCAGGATTTATTACTCCAACAAATAACTATCTAAAAAAAATAAAAGAAAGATGTAAAAAAGTTGGAGCATTATTAATATTAGATGAAATTCAAACAGGAATAGGTAGAACTGGGAAAATATTCGGGTTTGAAAATTATAATTGTATTCCTGATATAATAGTTTATGGAAAAGGATTAGGAGGTGGGTTNCCTATTGGAGCATTTACTGCAAATAAAAGAGTAATGGACTCTTTACAGAAAAATCCAATTATGGGTCATATAACAACATTTGGAGGAAACCCNGTAATTTCTGCATGTGCTTATGCAACATTAAAAAAGATTTCTTCATCTAGAATAATGCAAAATTGTATTAAAAAAGANAAATTAATAAGNTCATTATTAATACATCCTGAAATAAAAGAAATTCGAGGTAAAGGATTAATGTTATGTATAATTTTATCCACACCAAAAAAGGTAAATAAGGTNATTCNAAAAGCAAAAGAGANNGGGTTATTACTCTTCTGGCTATTAATAAATAAAAATGCTATAAGAATTACNCCTCCNCTAACAATTACAAATAAAGAAATTANAAAAGGATGTAANATTATTTTAGATATTCTAAATAATAAAATATAAGTATGTTAATTAGTTTGTTAAGAAATAAACAATTATGAAAACATAAGTAATCCATTCTGCATTATTTTTATATAGAGAAATTTTCTATATGGATATAAATGATGTAAAATTCTCGGTCAATAGATTTGAAAAAATGATCAATGAAAATTCATTGCTTTTTTTTGACTCATTTGAATTTGAAAACATTATCAATTATTACTTAGAAAATGGCAAAACTGAATATGCCAGGAAAGCTATTGAGTTGTCATTAAGTCAACATCCAACATCTTCTAATCTTATTTTACTAAAAATTGAATTATACATTAATGAAAATAAAATCAATGAAGCTGACAAATTATTANCCTCAATCCTAATTGATGAGAATATAAATGAAGAAGTCTATATTTTAAAAGCTAATATTTTATCTAAGAAAAAATTACACAGTAAGGCAATTNAATATTTAANTAANATTTTANATACAACTGAAAATAAAAATGAAATTCATTATTTAATAGGCTTAGAATACCTATTTNTTGAANANTTTATTNATTCAAAATCAAATTTTATCAAAAGNCTAAACTATAATTCATTAGACCATAGCACATTATATAATATAATTTACTGTTTTGAAATGCTTAATGATAAATATAGCTCAATGAACTTCTTAAAAAAATATCTTAATAAAAATCCATACTGTGAAATATCATGGTATACTATAGGTAAATTATATTATTCNTTAAAAGATTATGAACAAGCAATTAAATCTTTTGATTATTCAATTATATCAGATAGTAATTTTACTAGTCCATATATTGAAAAAGNAAAAGTTCTACAAAAATTAAAAAAATACCAAGAAGCAATAACTAACTATAAGGANTTANTAGCAATCAAAGAAAATTCTTATTATGCAATGATGAAAATTGGATATTGCTATGANAAAATTAAAGAAAANAGNAATGCATTAGCATTTTATTATAAAGCTGTACATACAGAGCCTTCCTTTGATAAAGCATGGTATAGGTTAGCTAAATATTTTTTTAAAAATAAAAAATTTAAAAAAGCTAATGATTATATAGAGAAAGCTATACGAATAAATCAAGAAAAATCTAAATACTGGAAATTATATTTAAAATGTGCTTCCTTAATTTCAACAAAAAATTAGTAGCTTAACACTAATTTTATAGCAAATTNTAATTTTGAGAAAAGTACCTCAAATATTATTTAACNNTCTTTCTAAAAGGAATGGCAATGGGNGCTGCTGATGCAGTGCCTGGTGTTTCAGGNGGTACAATAGCATTACTCTTAGGNATATATGAGGAATTNGTTACTACAATAGGCAATATAAATNTATCNNTATTNAAAGAACTTAAAAANAATGGATTCTATTCTTTTTGGGNAAAACTTAATGGAAATTTCTTATTATCATTAATTNTTGGAATTGGAATTAGTTTAGTAACATTTATTAAACTAACTGCATATTTATTTGATAAATATCCNATTNTAATATGGTCATTCTTTTTAGGATTAATATTGGCAACTATTTATGTAATTTTTAAGCTTATTAAATCCTGGAATTACGTTAATATATTATTTATTCTAATCGCAATATTCATTTCATTTTATCTAGGTGAAATGAATGTAATGGATAGCATTAATATAAATCTTATGTATATTCTTATATCTGGAATTATTGCAGCATCTGCAATGATTATTCCAGGGATATCAGGGGCATTAATACTAGTAATACTTGGNCTATATTCTACAATGATTAATGCNATTAATAATNTAGAAATTGATAAAATTGTAANATTTAGTTTAGGNGCAATAATAGGACTATTAAGTTTTAGTAAAATTTTAAAATGGATGTTTAATAAAAATTTATCCCTCACCTATTCAATTCTATTAGGTTTTGTTATTGGTTCAATTCCTAAAGTATGGCCATGGAAGTCACAATTAGGAGAAAACATNTTGCCATCATTTAGTATTAGTGAAAATTATCTACTTTATTCTATAATTATAATATTCTTTGGCTTCTACTTTATTTATTCTATTCAAGAAAACCAAAAAAATANATAATTGAAAAAANCTAGAAATTTATATTCTTCATTATTAANACTATTTAATGGAATTTTAATGGGTACAGCAAATAAAGTNCCTGGAGTATCTGGTGGTCTTGTAGCAATTGCTATTGGNTTTTATGAAGAACTTGTTTTTTCTCTAAAAAAGATAGATAGGAAAGCATTACAGTTTTTGTTTTCTGGAAAATTAGCAAAGTTTTACANTCACATTAATGGGCAATTCTTANTTCTAATACTTTTGGGTATAATAATTAGTTATTTTTCTACNTCAAAATTACTTGACTTCTTNTTAGAAAGATACGAGATATATGTNTGGAGNTTATTTTTTGGACTTGTTATTGGTACTGTTTATCACCTAAAAAAGAAGATATATAGTTGGACTAGAGAAAGCATAATTATTCTCCTTTTAGGCATAATAATAGGAATAGGAATAAGTATAATGAATCCAGCTAGTGAAAATGATAATTTAATTTTTGTTTTTGTATGTGGAATAATTAGCGTATCCGGAATGATTTTACCTGGTCTCTCTGGCTCATTTATTCTTATACTAATGGGGAATTATGTTCTTTTACTGGTAGATTCCGTGAATGCATTATATGATTCTATTTTTGAAATGATAAATGGTGACTATTCTTTTGTTGATAATATTGATAGAATAAATAAACTAAAGATAATATCAGTGTTTGCAGCAGGATCTATGGCGGGATTAATTTTACTATCAAATATTCTAAGTTTCTTTTTAAGAAAATATGATCAATTATGTTACTCGATAATTATTGGATTTATACTTGGCTCTCTTGGAGTTATATGGCCATGGAAAAATAATATAGTTGAAAGTGATAAAATAGAAAGATATATCCCTGAATTAAATCAAGAAACATTTATAGGGATATTATTTATATTAATTGGAATAATCTTTGTTATTATCCTTAGTAAATACGATAAATCAAATAATTAATTTTTAACTATTTTAAATATTTTTGAATTACCATTATTATATTTTATTTCAAGAATATATATTCCCTTATGGTAATTATACATATTTAAAATATTTTTAAGACCATTTATTTTTTTTAATAACAATAGCTTTCCTGAAATATCAAATAATTTTATTTCAAATTCTTTATCAAAAGTTGAAATAATATTTAATTCATTATCAACTGGGTTTGGAAAAATAAAAAAAATGTTTTCATGAACATTTATACCAAGTCTATATGCTAACTCAAAGTTTGGTATTCCATGACCTATATAGTAATCAGGAGATTCATATTGAGATGCAGTGTATCTAAGAATATCCATNATTTGATTATTTGTTAGAGATGGGGTTGATTGTAAAAGGCAAGCAATAGACCCAGCAATAATTGGAGAGCTGTATGAAGTACCACTGCCTTGTACAACATGGTCTAAAGAATTAATCANATAAGTTCCTGAGCCACGGGCTGAAATATCAGGTTTAATGATCTGTTGAAAATTATTCCCTTGTGAACTAAAAGAGACGTAGTTTCCAAAACTATCTACTGCACCAATCGATAAAACGCCTTCTGAATCAGCTGGAGCAATAATACCATTAGCAGCTGAATTTCCAGCAGAATTGACTAATATTATACCTTTTTCATAAGCAATATTAGAGCCTCTAGTAATAAAGGCAGTATTTCCATCCATTTCTTCTTGAGAATAGCTATAACTTGAGTTATTATATATTCTATATCCTAGCGATGTATTTGCTACATCAATACCTAAACTATCTGCTCTTTCCATGGCTTCAACCCAATAACTTTCTTCAATTGGATTTTCTGAAGAAACATCTTCAGTCCTAAACAAATAAAATTCAGCGTCAATTGCAGTTCCATAATACTCACCCTCAATAAAGCCAGCTATAATGCTAAGAACATTTGTTCCATGTGAATTGCCAGTATATGAAAATAAATCTTCTGTCCTATCAACAAAATCATATGTGTATTTAATATTTCCTAAATTCCTTAATCTATTAAATCCTTGCATATTATCAACATTTCTAAAACCAGCATCAAAAACACCTATAGTAATTCCACTACCTGTAAAACCATTATTATGAAGAAAGTCCAAATTTATCATTTGAATTTGGTTGATTGGAGATCTAATACTTTCGTGATATTCTATATTACCAAATTTGTCCTTATTTGAAAAATCATTATCTCTGTTAATGCTTCTATTTGCATAATCAATTCGATCAATAAAATCAAGATTTAATAATTCATTTATATGATTGTAATCTCCTCTGATATGAACACAATTAAGCCATTTAGATTTTGATAGAATTTCAATTCCTTCATGATCATTAATATGCTGGATATAAGATTCATTAATAGGAACATCTCTATAGTCTATTGAAATGTTTTTCAAAACCTTCTTTTCAATAGATTTTTGACTTAAAATAAGTAATGGATTTTCAATAAAATATTCATAATTGGGCTTGTCATTAAAATAAACCCATGCATCTTCAATTTGAGCATAAGTAAATTTTTGAAACAGAAAAAAAATAATTAAAAATCTAAAACTCATAAAATTATGATATTACACCTGAACCAATTAATTCATCATCTATATACCATGCAGCAAATTGACCTTTGGTTATAGAAGATTGAGGATTATCAAATGAAAGATATAAACTACTTTTAAATTTATGTAGTGTCGCCTTTTGCAATGGCTGTCTATATCTAATTCTTGCCATCACACTCATTGAATCGTTAATTGATAGTTTTAAATCATCCCTAATCCAATGTTCATCATTAGTTTTAATTAATAATGTATTAGCTAATAAACCAGGGTGGTTTTTTCCCATTCCTACATATATAATATTATTTACAACATCTGTTTGTAAAACAAACAGCGGCTCGTCGTGTCCTCCAACTCTTAGACCTTTTCTTTGTCCAATTGTAAAATAAAATGCACCGTTATGATTCCCTATATTATTTCCATCACCAATTTTATATTTTATTCGCTTTGCACTTTTCTGTAATTTATTATAAATGTTCAGAGATGTGAAATCTTTCTTTTTATATATTTTGCTAGAAGGATCTATTTCAATGATTGAACCTTCCTTAGGTTTAAGCTTTTTCTTTAAAAAATCAGGTAGTTTAACTTTTCCAACAAAACATAAACCTTGAGAGTCTTTTTTATCTGCATTAACTAAACCAATATCTTTAGCAATCTTTCTAACTTGATTTTTTTTTAAATCTCCAATTGGGAATATCACTTTTGATAATTGATCCTGGTTAAGTTGACATAAAAAATATGATTGATCTTTAGATTTATCAACTGCAGAAATTAGTTTGTATATAATGTTGCCTTTAATTTTTTCTTCACCAATTCTAGAGTAATGTCCTGTAGCAATAAAATCAGCACCAAGATCTAAAGCGATTTTCATGAAAATATCAAATTTTATTTCTCTATTACAAAGAATATCAGGGTTAGGTGTTTTGCCATTTTTATATTCTTTAAACATATATTTCACTATTCTATCATTATAATCCTTACTAAGATCAACAGATTGAAAGGGGATCTTTAACTTTTGAGCAACTATCATAGCATCATTACTATCATCTAACCATGGGCATTCATTTGAAATTGTAACAGATTCATCATGCCAATTTTTCATAAACAAACCTATAACATCATACCCACTTTTTTTTAATAAGTATGCACTTACACTAGAATCAACTCCACCAGAAAGGGCTATTACAACTTTTTTCATTTTATAAAATTACAAATAATGAATTAAGAAATTTTTTATTAATCAACAACTATAAAGATTCAATAAAAATTGTAAGTGCATCAATGAATTTTTTATTTAAATTCTCATCCATAATACCTAAGTCCTTATTAAAGTTTTTATTAAAATTAGGTAGCGAAAAATAAGGTGTTTTATTTGTATTACCTCTAGATATTCTACTATGAGCCATCTGAAGAACTGAAGATGCACCATTGGATCCATTAGATGTCCCCATTAACAGCATAGGTTTATTGTACCATACATCCTTTTCAATTCTTGATATCCAATCAAATATATTCTTGAAAGCTGCAGTATATGCCCCATTATGTTCAGCAAATGAAATAATAATACCATCCGATAACTTAATTATTTTCTTGAAATCATGTGCTTCTTCTGGAATCCCATTAATTATTTCATAATCTTCACTATAAATTGGCATTTGAAAATTATTAAGATCTAAAACGTTTATTTCAGAATTATTAATTTGTTGAGCAGCATAAGTAGCCAATAACTTATTTATTGATTTTGAAGATGAACTTGCTCCAAAGGCTACAATTCTTTTCAATTTGATAGAGTTTTATAAATACTAACGATTTTGGTTGTTTTTTTTCTTTTCTGCTTCCTCCATTAATTCTTGCATTTTTCTTTGAAAACGACTTGGAGGCTTAGCCGGTTTTGCTTTGTTTACTTGAATTTGTTCACGAATTTTCTTCTCATCCAGAATATAATTTTTAATAACAAACATTATACTTATAGACAAAATATTTGAAATAAAATAATATAAACTCAAACCACTGGCATAATTGTTAAAGAAAATTAACATGAAAAGTGGAGATATATACATCATATATTTCATCATTTTAGTCATATCAGGCATACCTTCTTGAGGTGCAGGTTGAGATGCAGTTTGTTGCCCCATTGTCATCTGCATATAAAAGAATATAGATACAGCAGCTAGTATTGGGAATAAACTAACATGGTCACCATATCCCCAAATTCTAAATGGTAATTCTAAAACACTATCATATGCTGACAAATCCTCAGCCCAAAGAAAACTCTTTTGTCGAAGATCAAAAGCAGATGGGAAAAACATAAACAATGCGTAAAATACAGGTATCTGTAGCAATGCAGGTAAACATCCGCTCATTGGACTAGCTCCAGCCTTTTTATACAATGACATCATTTCCTGTTGTCTTTTCATAGGATTATCCTTGTATTGCTTGTTTAATTGTTCAACATCTGGCTTTAAAATTTTCATTTTTGCTTGGGAAAGATATGAGTTATAAAGTACGGGGGCTAAAAACAGTCTAACAATAATTGTCATAAAAATAATTGCTATTCCATATGGAAAAATTGAACTAAGAAATCTAAACAATGGCACAAAAACAGACTTATTAATCAAACCAAAAATTCCCCATCCAAAAGGAATACTTTCATCTAAATCTAGATTGTATTTTTTAAAAACATTATTATCTGTTGGACCAAAATATATTCTAAAGGATTCATCAAATTCATTATTCTTAAAAGAAAATGGAACCTGTGCTACATATTGCTTTGTATATAGCGTATCAATAGATTCATCCTCAACTAAATCTTTAGAAATTATTTTTGCCTTATCAAATTTATTATCTNTTGAGATCAATATTGAGCTGAAGAAATGTTGCCTAAATGAAATCCAATTAATATTATATATCTCATCTTCATCGTCTCCCATTTGGGATAATTTGTCAATTTTATTTCCATCATGATAATATGTTAATCTCGTATATCTATTTTCATAACTAATACTTTTTGAATTCCTAATACCTTTAAAATCCCATAAAAAATTTGAAGGNTCATTCTTNTTTAAAACNTTTGAAAATCCTTCAGATTTTATTTCAACATCAATAATATATTCTTNAGGCCTAATCTTGTATAAATATTCCAAATATGTNTCTTGATCAATAGATANTTTCATTGAAACAATATCATTTTCACCATCTTTAAATGCATTTGAAATAAATTTGTGATNCTTTGTATTTATTATTCTATTATTAGAAGTTTTAAAATCAATATTAAAATTTGAATTTCCNTTATTTATTAAATAAACTGGAGATCCATTGTGGTCAACGTAATTATTCAAAGCTAGTTGAGAAATTTGACCTCCATTTTCAGAAAACTCTATATTATAAAGGTCATTTTTAATTTCAANTATATTCTCTNATCCATCAATTNCATCTTTATTAAATANCTGATCCTTCATTCCNTCTAAAGAAAGATTTTTTNCNTGACTTTTTGAGTTTNATTNTTCTTCTATTTGCTCATTAGTNTCTTCATCAATAGATTCCNANTGAGCTGGTGGAGGAGTCGTNTAAATCCAGAACATCAATATTACTCCTATTAGCATAANACCAATTGTNGTGTTAATATCAGTATTTCTTTCTTCCATATTATTTTTTATTANAATTTTTTAATGCTGCAGAAATAAATGAAANAAANAAAGGATGAGGATTNAAAACAGTACTCTTATATTCAGGGTGAAATTGAACACCAATAAACCATGGATGATTTTTTAATTCTACTATTTCTACTAATCCNGTATCAATATTNATTCCTGAAGCAATTAAACCATTTTCTTCAATTTCTTTAATATATTCACTATTAAANTCATATCTATGTCTATGTCTTTCGTCAATTNTATTAGTATTATAAATTTTATGAACCAANCTGTCATCATTCAATTNACAATTCCAAGATCCTAATCGCATAGTNCCACCTTTATTTANAATATTCTTTTGATCATCCATTATATCTATAACTGGGTATGTNGTTTTTTCATNCATTTCAGTAGAGTTAGCACCATTCATATTTAATACATTTCTGCAAAATTCTATGACAGCCATTTGCATACCTAGACATATTCCAAAAAATGGAATTTTNTTTAATCTAACATATTTTATTGCTTCAATCTTTCCTTCAATNCCTCTTTGTCCAAAACCAGGTGCTACCAATACTCCNTTAAAGTTTTCTAGTTTTTCTGNAATATTATTCTTNTTAATATGTTCAGAATGAATNGCAGTTACTTCTACCTTAACNTCATTAACAGCTCCAGAATGAATGAANGACTCTAATATNGATTTATAAGAATCTTGTAATTCAACATATTTTCCAATTAATGCAATCTTAACTGTAGTCTTTGGGTTTTTATNTTTATCTAAAAATTNATTCCANGAACTTAAATCAGGCTTTGTAGATTTTAATNCCATTTTTTTTAAAACNACTTTATCTAATCCCTCNCTNAACATGCAATTTGGGACATCATAAATTGTTTTAACATCAACAGACTGNATTACNGAATCTGTATCAACATTACAAAATCGTGCTAATTTATCTCTTATACTATCACTAATTTCATGTTCTGTTCTACAAACTAAAACATCTGCTTGAACTCCACTCTCCATCAATGTTTTAACACTATGNTGGGTAGGCTTNGTTTTTAATTCTTTAGCAGCTGAAAGGTAAGGGATTAAAGTTAAGTGAATAGCAACAACATTTTTTTCTCCCATTTCCCACTTCATCTGTCTTAAGGCCTCTATATAAGGTAGTGACTCTATATCTCCCACTGTACCTCCTATTTCNGTAATAATTATNTCNTATTCATTNTTTTTAGCAAGATACTGAATGCTCTTTTTTATTTCATCNGTTATATGAGGAATAACTTGAACTGTTCGNCCTAAATACTCACCCTTTCTCTCTTTATTTATTACACTTTGATATATACGCCCAGTAGTAATATTATTAGCCTGAGAAGTTGGAACATTTAAAAATCTTTCATAATGACCTAAATCTAAATCTGTTTCAGCACCATCATTGGTNACATAACACTCTCCATGNTCATATGGATTTAAAGTNCCTGGATCAATATTTATATATGGGTCTAATTTTTGAATAGTTACCTTATAGCCCTGGGATTGAAGTAATTTGGCAAGAGATGCTGCTATTATTCCTTTTCCTAAAGAAGAAGAAACTCCACCTGTAACAAAAATAAATTTAGTGCTATTTGACATTGTGCGTTATAAACGCAAACAAATTTAATGAATTTGATTAAATATATTTGTAAATATATAGAATCATTTANAATATTATNTTATTCTATTTCTACANATTTTAAATCATCAAATTTCATTATATAAGAAGATATATTCCTNTATATTCCATCTTCATCNTTAATATATTTAAACTTGTTTTCTATATATTCTGATTCTATTAAATTTAANTTGTTATAATCAAGTNCACCNCAGCTTAATCTAATTAATAAATCNAGAACTAAATCATGACCNCTAAAAGCATATTTTGANGGATATGNNTTGTATTTCATAAAATATTTTTTTACAAAANTATCTTCCCTATAATTCGTAATAGATCTNTTAATAGAAGGATAATGAAAATTTAAGTTTGACATATAATAATTAGAAATATTAATTCCTTCAAAAGCTCTATTCTTATTTGTAGTAGTTAAAATTATTTCCGTAGTATCATTTACAAAGGAATTTAAGATACTTGTAATATTAGAAACAAAACCCTGATCTCTCGTCTCTAAAAAAACTATATTTCTGCCTTTAACAAATGTTGAATCTAAACTATCATAAACCATTGTTCTGGTATCAATACCTGAATCATTAATTTCAGAAAAAAACTGATTTGCATCAGGGAATATTTTCTTTATTTTCTCACTAACAATTCTATTATAAGAATCTGAAATAATAAATTTTTGTGATGGGACTGTATCTCTCTTTATAAAAGATGTAATCTTATTAAATAATAACTCATCATTAGGAATTGTATGAATAATATTCTGATAATCTAATTTAGATTTACTTAAAGGACTAACGATCTTTAAATCAGAACTTAAAGATTTTGAAACATAATTAAAAGCATTAGTCGTAAGAGGTCCAATTAATAAATCATATTTAGTGAAATCATTTTCCTTAATTAATTCATGAATTATATTTTTATCTGCGCCAGTATCAAACACAGAAACATCCACATCAATTCCAAATTTTGAAAATGAATCAACTGCCATTTCAATTCCAAATAAAAAATCAAGTGAGATACTTAAAAGCTTGTCATTTTTTATAATTTCTTTTGACTGTTTTACAGAATCAAAGTTTATGTTTTTAGTCCTAAATGGCAGCATAATAGCAACTCTCTTTTTTTCATAATTAGTTATGTTTTCTATCAAAGAATCATAAATTATCTCATTTTCTATCTCATTGGTATCTTGAATTTCAGGAATTTCTAGATCTTCATTATTTTCTTGACCATAACTAAATGATCTAGGAATTTTTAGCTTAGCACCTTTTTTTATTTCTGTATTCGGATTAAATTCTAAAATTATATTTACATCTATTTCATATATCATTGCAATTTTCTCTATATCCTGGTTTTTTCTAACCTTATGAATTATAAAGTCTGTTTGTGATTGAATCTGATTCACAAATATAAATGTGATTAAAAATAAAAATGCCCTTATCTTATATGAATTCTTTATTCCCATTCTATAGTTGCTGGTGGTTTAGAACTAATATCATAAACTACTCTATTTACTCCTTTAACCCTGTTAATAATCTTATTTGAAACTTCCTGAAGAAACTTGTATGGTAAATCAACCCAATCAGCAGTCATTCCGTCAGTGCTTTCAACAGCTCTTAAAACAATACATCTTTCATAAGTTCTCTCATCACCCATTACCCCAACACTTTTAATTGGCAATAACATAGCCCCAGCTTGCCAAACTTTATTATATAACCCTTCATCCTTTAATGAATTGATAAAAATGCTATCAACCTCTTGTAATATTTTAACTTTTTCATAATTTATCTCACCTAAAATTCTTATTCCAAGACCAGGACCTGGAAAAGGATGTCTTCCCAATATTTCAGAATCAATTTTCAAAAAAGTTCCTACTCTACGTACTTCATCCTTAAAAAGTAATTTTAATGGCTCTACAACTTTTAACTTCATATAACTTGGAAGACCTCCAACATTATGATGACTTTTAATTGTAGCTGATGGGCCTCCAGTTGCTGAAATACTTTCAATAACATCTGGATATATTGTTCCTTGAGCTAGCCATTTAACATCCTTGATTTTTTTTGATTCAGAATCAAATGCATCTATAAATACTTTTCCAATTGACTTTCTTTTTAATTCTGGGTCAGTTACTCCTTTTAATTCTTTATAAAATTTTGATGAATAATCTACGCCTTTAACATTTAAATTCATGTCTTTATATTGATCTAGCACAGCCTGAAACTCATTTTTTCTTAATAACCCATTATTTACGAAAACACAATGCAAATTCTCACCAATAGCTTTATTTAAAAGCACAGCAGCAACAGTTGAATCAACTCCTCCTGATAATCCTAATATAACCTTGTCAGACTTAAGCTCAGATTTTAAAAAAGAAATCGTTTGATCTATAAATGAATCAGGGGTCCAATCTTGCTTTAATTTTGAAATATTTAAAAGAAAATTTTCTAAAATCTTTTTACCATCCTTTGAATGATATACCTCTGGATGAAATTGAAGTCCGTAAATATCTTTCCCATTAATTCTAAATGCAGCATTTTCAACATCTGAAGTACTAGCAAGCAGTGTAGAATTATTTGGTAATTTTTTAATTGTATCTCCGTGGCTCATCCAAACTTGACTCCCCTCAGAAATATCATCAAATATATAACTCTTATTACAAATATAATCTAAATTGGCCCTACCATATTCTCTTATATTTGAGGCTAAGACTAAGCCACCCATTTCATTTGCTAATAACTGAGCGCCATAACAAACTGCAAGAACAGGCTTATTACTACAAATTTTATGAAGATCTATTCTAGGAGAATTTTCATCTCGTACTGAATAAGGACTGCCTGATAAAATAATTGCATTAAACTTTTTTAGGTCAGAAGGTGTATTATTAAATGGATGTATTTCAGAGTATATATTTAACTCCCTTACTCTCCTAGCAATAAGCTGAGTATATTGTGATCCAAAATCAATAATTAATACATTATTTCCCATGCGTAAAAATAGAAATAGATTTTATAATATAAAAAGAATAAAAATATAATATTTAGCTAATTTCAATAACTGAAAATTTATTATTTAAAGGCTTTATATTTTTCATTAATATATCTATAATTGCAAAACCATATTCACAGTAAAACTCTGAAAAATTTACAAACCTCTCTTGTAAAGTATTATTAGGAAATAGTTCATCCTTTAATTCATTAATTTTAATCAACTGCTCAGAAAATTTTTTCTTCTGCGCACTTAAAAGTCTTTTTTCTAAATTTTTAATACCATCGAGCTGTTTCTTCTGCTGTGCCTTGACTGCTCCTGTGAATGAATAATCTGTTTTAGAAGCAATTTCAAATAAATGCTCAAACTGATTAGTTAAAGTACTTTTTAATTCAGAGAAATCTATATTTAATTCTGAAAATTCTCTTGTTTTCTTAGTTAACAATTCATCTATATCTAAAAACAATTCATCTATATCTAAATTTAGTTTTTTTAACTTCTTAACTTGTTTAGAAGACATTAATAAAAGTGAATTTCTGTTTAATAAAATTGGAAATGTAATTTTAGCAGTATCAAATACTTTTTTTAACTGAAGCCAATATGAAATTTCTGCTGGTCCTCCTATATAACATAAGTTTGGCAACAAAACTTCTTGATACATTGTTCTAAACAAAACATTTGGAGAAAATTTTTCGGGATTATTATCAACTAAATCTATAAGTTTTTTTTCTGTTAATTTTTTATTACTTCCCTCAATTATAAAATGATTTTCTGTTTTAATAATTCTACTTCTTTTATTCTTTTCAATGTAAAATAAATTAACATCTCTTGAATGAGCTTGAATTTTATAACCAGCCCTATCTAACTTACCGATAGTTGATAGGGATGATTTTTTTATTATGTTATTTTGAATTTCATTCTTTATAAATTCTTTAAAACATGATTTCAAATCCTTATGATTTGCATCTATTATTATAAGATTATTTTTTTTAAATAATAAATGGACAAAATTTCTAGTTGCATCAGACAAACAATTAGATTCTAAATAAGTTTCTTTAAATAAATCTAATAATTCAGAGGTATTACTATTGTTTGGTAAAGCTTGTTTTATTTCATCTATAATTTTCTTCAGTTCATTAGTTTTAAATTCACCTACTACCCCACTTTGATCACTATCCCATTTAATTTTAGAATTTTTAAAATTAAAATGATTTATTTCCTGAAAATCATGATCCTCTGTTGCCATCCAATAAACAGGAATAAAATTATATTTTGAATATGTATTCTTTAATTCATTACAAAGATTAATTGTTGTAATAATCTTATAAAGGAAATAGACTGGGCCAGTGAATAAATTTAGTTGATGCCCTGTTGTTATTGTAAAAGTATTTTTCTTCTTAATCAATTCTAATATTGAATTAAATTCATTTGAACAACTAACGCCTTTATATTGTTTTTTAATTATGTCGTATAGTTTTTCTCTGTTATTATCATTATAATTTACTTTTTTCTGTTCAATTTGTTTTTTAAAATTCTTAATTGATGGATATAAATTATAAAGCTCCTCTAGTTCTGATTTATTATTAACATAATCACAAAAAAGTGAGCTAAAAAACGATGTTTCTTTATAGTTGATTTCTTTTACTAACATATATTAAAGTAAATATAATTAGTTTTCTTTATATATTTGTTTACTTGACCAAAACTAAAGCAATTATGAAACTAATCGTTAACTCTATAATTTTATTTCTATTTGTTAATTTTCAAATATTCTCTCAAGACATTAAATCCCCAAGTGAATTTCTTGGATATGAAATAGGAACACAATTCTCTAGACATAGTCAGGTCTTAGACTACTTCGATTATATTTCAAAAAAATTACCTGAAAATGTAATAATGGAAAAATATGGAGAAACATATGAAAGAAGACCTCTTTATTTAACATATATATCCTCTAAAGAAAATATTAAAAATATTGATTTAATAAGAGAAAATAATCTAATTAACGCTGGAGTTAAAAAATTTGGAGGAAATAAAAATTATAATTTAAAAAAGGACACAGCAATTGTCTGGTTAAGCTATAATGTTCATGGAAATGAATCATCATCAACTGAAGCTTCGATGAAAACTCTTTATCTTCTTTTAACCAAAAACTCAAAATTTCTTGAAAATACAATAGTTATTATTGATCCTTGCATTAATCCTGATGGAAGAGACAGATATGCAAACTGGTATAACCAAGTAGGCAATTTTCCCTATAATACAAATCCTAAATCTAGAGAACATGATGAGCCATGGCCAGGAGGTAGAGCAAATCATTATC